>JAAYZF010000388.1 GCA_012514975.1 bacterium | reverse complement strand
CCACAGGTACTCGAGGTCGGCGATGGTGTATATCCGCGTGCCTTCCTCGACATACATGCCTTCGACGCCTTCCTTCCTGACGACCGTCCCGTTGAGCGGCGAGTAGAAATCAATGTACAACTCGGGCTCGCCCGTCTTCTCTATCCGGTCAACCTGCTGCGTCGTGAGGCCGGCGAGGATGAGGCCGTTGCGCCCCGCGGCCGCCGGGGCCGTGCCGTTGCGCAGCGCAATCAGGTATTGCGCCTGCATCACGTACAGGTCGGGGCTGTACAGGCTGACAAGATGGTCTCCCACGTTGACGCGGACGCCCGTGTAGTCAACGTACAGCTTCTCGAGCCGGCCGGCGATGCGGGTGGTGCAGTAGGCCAGGCGCGTTTCGTCGTAGGTGATCTTGCCCGACAGGCGCAGCTCGTGGGAGACAAGCGTGCGCTCGACCGGCGCGGTGCGCACCGCGGCGAGAAGCATCGCGTTTGACGAGAGCTCGATCTCGCGCGGGCCCGTGCCGGCGCCAACAGGCGCAACCGGTATGAGGTCCATGCCGCAGATGGGGCATCTCCCCTGCCTGGGCTGCCGGATCTGCGGATGCATCGAGCAGGTCCAGACCGTTTCCTCCGAGGCGGCCGCGGCAGGGCGCGCATGCTCCTCGGCGCGCGCAGGAAGTGCGGGGGTGATGGCGACGGCAAGCGCCGCGCAGATCAGGAGCGCGGGCGTGGCGGCTGTGGAAGGTTGTGTGCACACGTTGATCTCCGTTCACTCCGCCGGCGTGATCACCCTTCCTTCGCCAATTCGCATTGACGGCGGAAACGGATTGCCTTCAGGCGTTGTGACCGCCTGCTCGACATACTGGATGCGAGGCCAGAAATTGCTCATCGCGGCGAGCAGGCGCCCGAGCTCCTGCGTCGTGCCCACCGTGCCGGTGATGCCAATGCGCTTCCTGTCGGCATCAACTATGGTCACAACATTTGACATGTCGATGCCCATCGCGTGGGCATAGCCGCGTATACGCCTGCGCAACTGGGCATTGTCCTTGACGCTGGCGTAAAGGGCCGCCACGGCAAGCACGGCCGCGAGCAGGAGGAGAAAGTGTCGTGTGCTCATGGGCATGTCCTTGTTCACCGAACCATCCCGGCGATCCACTCGCGCGGCACCGCGCCAAAGGCACGGCTGTCGTCGCTGATGCCACGGTTGTCGCCGAGAACGAAATAGCAACCGGCGCTCACGCGGTACACATTGGTCGACAGAGCGCGCCCGCGCGTTCGTGTGCCGGCGGAAAGATAGGGCTCCTCGAGCCGCCTGCCGTTTACACGAACAGCCCCGTCGACAATTTGCACGCGGTCGAGAGGCATGCCGATTATGCGTTTGACAACAAGGTTTTTTTCGTGCGGCAGCCGGATGCCCACGATATCGCCACGGTCAGGATCGCGCACATAGTACAGCCAGCGGTGCATGATCAGTCTCTGGCGCTCGCGCAGCGTCGGGTGCATGCTTGGCCCGACGACCGTCACTGCCTGGAGCACGAAACGGCTGATCGCCAGGTACGCGATGATCGACCACAGGAACACGCAGGCCAGAATCATCGACTGCGCCCTGCGCGACAGATGGCGGCAGTCAAACAAATGGCGCGAAGGCATGGCGGCGGACGGTTACCAGTGTCACGCGGTGGGTTTGGCGGGCTGCCGTGCGCAGGCGGGGCAATACCCGTGGAACTCGAGCCGGTGGCCCACGATGGTGAAGTCTGTCGCCTCGCCCATGAGTTCCTCGATGGTGCCAAGCGGCTCACAGGAAACATCGGCGACACGGTCGCAGACAATGCAGCGCACATGGTAGTGGTTTGCCGCGTTGCCGTCATAGCGCCGCTTCATGCCGCCGGTGTCGAGACGCATTATGACACCGCGTTCAGACAGCAGCTCGAGGTTGCGGTATACCGTTGCAAGGCTTATCCCCGGCATGCGCGAGCGCACGAGTTTGAGCACCTCATACGCAGTCGGATGCGAGGTCACTTTCTTGAGTTCGTCGAGAATGACGCGGCGCTGCCGTGTATTCCTGGGGCGGTGCGCTAAAGCCATGAGCTTCAAATGAAACGGTGTTACATACGCCATTTAAAGTATATGCTTTTCCCAGGGCAAAGTCAAGGATGCGCCGCCGCTGAGCGGCCAATCCGGTACAGCGCGTCAGCCGTGCGGATGAACAGCGCGCCGTCCGCCGCGACAATCGTCGAGCGCACCGGCCTTCCGCCCATCCGCGTCCTGCACAGCTCGCGATAGGCGTCCCCCGCGGCCAGGACGACAACGTCGCCCTCCTCGCTGACAATGTAGACCTTGCCGTCCGCGCCGGTGGGAGACGCGCGCACGGTGCCTTTGACATTCAGCGGCTGCTGCCACTTCTGTTCGCCGGTGCGCGCATCGAGGCACGTGGCTGTCTTCCTGCCGCAGTCAACCACATACAGCCTGCCGCGGTAGAGCAGCGGCGTATTCGAGTCCGGCGTCGGCCCGTCAAACCGCCAGGCGACGATGCCGTCGTCCGCCCGCCCTTTCGCCCCCGCGCTCAGCGCGAACAGCGTGCGGTGCTGCGGCCGCTGTGCGTAGATCATTCCTCCGCCCGCCACGGGCGAGGTAACGACGCGCTGAAACACCTTCCGGTCGCGCGGCGCGAATTCCCAGCGCCACAGCTCCGCTCCGCTCCCCGCATCATGCCCCGTGACATACTCGCCGCCCATCACCACCACCTCCCGCCGCCCCTCGTGCTCGAACGGCACGGGTGTGATGTATGCCTCCATCGATTCATCCGTCGCATCCGACTGCCTGACGTGGCGCCAGGCAGTCGTGCCCGTCGCCGCATCGAGCGCAAGGATGAAGGACTCGAGCTCGCCATGCCGCGTGTCGCTCTTGTCGTATCTGCCCGGCGTCTTGTTCTGGAAGACGACGATGTACAGCGTTCCCCGGTAGAGCAGCGGGGAGACATGGTAGCCGAACTTGACCATGAAGAGCCCGTGCTCCTTCTCGAGGGCGCGCGCCCAGCGTTGCGTTCCCGCGTAGTCCCATGCCGAGAGATTGCCCGTGCCGGTGAAGAACCAGACGGTCGTGCCGTCGGTGACCGGGGAATTGCACGCCGCGTTGTACCCCTGACGCGTCCGGTCGGGCCCGAGCGTCTTCTGCCAGAGGATGGCGCCGGTGCGCGCATCCGCGCACACGCCGGCAACATCGGTCCATTTGTTGGTGCCCGGCTGCATGACGAGCGTGGTGAGAAAAACACGGCCGCCGCATACCACCGGCGTCGATGCGCCCGGGCCGGGCATCGCCGTCTTCCACGCGACGTTGCTCGTCTCGCTCCAGCAGGACGGCAGATTGCTCTCGACAGTCGATCCATCATGGAACGGGCCGCGCCATTGCGGCCACGCGGCGGCTGCCGCCGCGCACACGAAGATCCACGCGGCAAAAAGCACTCTGGTGACGGGTATGTCCATTGTTGGAACGTGCCTCATTGCTGCTCCTGGCCGGTCGTCATCCGGAACACGATCTGCACACGGCGCACCGCCGCGCTGTGTCTCCCTATGGTACACTATCTCCATGCACGGCGTCAACAGGGAGACGCGTGCTGCCAGGCCGGGCTCACTGCGCTGTGCCTTGACCGCTCTCTCGCGCGTCCCTGCGTGCACTGAACAGCCGTTCCGTGATGCCGCCTTCCTCGAGGAAGCGGCGTTCAAGTTCTTTCAACTGCTTGTCAAGCAGGTAGTTCGTCTGATGTATCAGACAAATCATCGCGTTGGCGGCGACTTCAGGCGCCGCCTCCTCAACATAGGTCCTATACGTCCTATACGACCTATCTTCCTTGTAAGCCAGGCCGCGGATGCCCTTCGCGCGTTTGTCGTCCTTCGGCCAGACCGGCAGCCCGTGCTGCCGGAGGTAATCCAGGTAATCCTGCAGCAGTTCTTCAAGGCTCGCACGCGCGACGCCAACGAGCTTGAGCTCCGTCTTGCGCGAGGTGCCTGAAGCGCTGCTGCCCTCAGCGATGTTCTGTTTCCCGCTGCGCGCCGCTTGGACCATCTGGTCGTGCGTGCGCGAGGTGATCGGCACGAAGCGGCGGCAGAATGCGACCGTACCATCATGGATGATCTCGGCGTTCTGGTAGGACTTGAGTGTGCGATAGCCGCCATGGGGCGGTATGATGGAGGGTGTCGGGATGGTGTTCATGTTTTCTCCTTTTGTTTATAAGTCCTATAGGACCTATACGACCCATAGGACATATGTTATAATGGGTATACGGAAACGCAGGATGACTCCTGCACCGATCACACACACGGAGCCGCGATGAACATTGCCACGCTTGCGCTGCACACACTGTACCCCGCCCTCGCCCTCGCTTCCAACCTCCTCGCCGCCGCGCCCGAGCAGTTCAAACAGCGCGACCGCAACAACGACGGCGTGCTGCATGAAGGCACACGGCAGGAAGGCACGCGAACGCCCATGGCAAGACCGACGTTTGCCGACGTCCCCTACGGCCCGTACGAACGCACGGTGCTTGATTTCTGGAAGGCCAACAGCTCGTCGCCGACGCCCGTTGTCGTCTACATCCACGGCGGCGGATTCGTCGGCGGGGACAAGCGCTCCATCCCGGTCGTCGTCGTTGACGATTGCCTGAGCAATGGCGTCTCGGTGGCAGCAATTCACTACCGGTTTGTGACCACCGCCCCGTTCCCCGCCCCGCAGCACGACGGCGCACGCGCAATCCAGTTCCTCCGCAGCAAGGCAACCGGGTGGAACATCGACCCGACGCGCATCGCCGCGTTCGGCGGCTCGGCCGGCGCGGGGATTTCACTGTGGCTGGCGTTCCACGACGACCTCGCGCAGACAAACAGCGCCGACCCCGTCGCCCGGCAGTCAACGCGCATCGCCTGCGTCGGCTCGTTCGGCGGCCAGCCGTCCTACGATCCCTTCGTCATCAAGGAATGGGTGGGCGGCCGCGCGTATCTGCATCCCTCGATCTTCAAATGCTACGGTGTCCCGCTGACAGGCTCGTTCGACAGGGCGAAGCTGCAACCCCTGTTCGATGAGTGCGCCGCACTCACGCACCTGACAAAGGACGATCCGCCGGTCATCATGTTCTATAGCGAGCCCGATGCCCCGCTCCCGCCCGATTCGCCGCCAGGCACCGGCATCCATCACCCTGTCTTCGGCCACAAGCTGAAGAAGGCGATGGATGACCTCGGCATAGAGTCAGTCTACTATCACCGGAGTGATTTCAAAGAAAACCCGCACAAGGAAATGCTCGCGTTCTTCTTCCGTCACTTCGGCATGAAGACCACTGCGGCGCCGCACGCCGTGCCAGGCGCCGAGGGCGCGACAGCCGCATCCGGCGCAGAAGGCGCAACAGGCGCGACAGGCAGTTGAAATCGTTTCCGTGCGGATTCGCGCGGGGAAAAGGAAACGGCCGGCGCGCTGGTACCGCGCCGGCCGCTTTGCATTGAAGCGCTGCTCGTTGTCCCTGCGCTGCCCTACGTCCTTCGGCGCCGCATGAGAACCACGCATGCCACGCCAATCACCGCGAGCGCCGGCTCAGGCACCAGCACTGTCACCGAGCCCGACCGGCTGACATTCGTCGCGCCGACCTGGACGGTGACGGTCCAAGTGTATATGCCTGCGCTGTTGAACGCATGGCAGGCGTTCTGCCTGGCCTCGTTGGTCGTGGTATCGCCAAAGTCCCATGTGAACACCGCCGGGTTCGAGCAGCCACTCACCGTGGCCGCCGCCCAGAAGGGCGCCTCGGCAGCCACCAGCGCCGACGGCGCGGCTGTGGCAACCAGTGAAACGATGCACTGGCCTTGCAGGATGCTCACGATCCCCGTCGCCAGGTTCGAGTCCTGCCAGCCATCCGAAGCGGCATAAGTGAAGATGTCGCCGCCGATGAACGTCGGGTCGGCGAAGAACGTGGCATTCGTGCCTTTGACACCGACGGTGCCGTGCGCGGGCTGCGAGACGATGCGGAGAATGAGGTTCGTGCCGTTCGGGTCGCGCGCCTGGAGCGGGAACGTGACGTTCATGCCGGCTGTGGCGACCGTGGCGACCTGGTAGACGATGGGCGGCGGATTCGTGCTGGAGCTGGTGTTGCCCGAGCCGTTGTGGCAGGTGAAGCACGTGATCTCCTGGCCCTGCCAGAAACGCTTCGTGCCGAAGGCGTTTATCGTGCGTGCGGCGAACGTGTGCGACAGGACGGTGCCGCGCTGGTTGAGGCCATGGCACGGCTGGCAGTTCGACGGTGTGTCGCCGGGGTCCTTGTGCCCGCTGTTGCCCCACTGCGCACTGGCGGGATGCATGCCATGCGGGCCGCCGTTCACCGTGTTCGGCATGGTGACGTGGCAGGCGAGGCAGTCGGCGATCTTGCCGTCATGGCCCTGGACGTTGATGGCCTGGATGTTGTCGTTGCGCACGCTGGTGGGAGTCTCGGCATGCGTCGAGTTGTGGCAGTTCTCGCAATAGAGATCGCTGTGGCCGCGCGAGAATCGGTAAAGATTGAACCCGGGAAGCGGGACGTCGGGATTGGACGCGAAAAGCTGGTCGACCGCCGTGCGCCACACGTTCGAGGCGACAAACGCATCGTCATAGCGAATCTGCCCGTTGTTGTGCGTCGCGGGGCCGGTGTGGCAGCTCTGGCACATCGGCAGCGTGAGCCATCCCGTGCGGTTGGTATCGGCGACGTTGCTGATCTGCCCGTGGCAGTTCTGGCACTGGATGAGCATCGAGCCGTCGTCCGCAATCGCCTTGCCCATCGCGCCGCGCAGGCAGCGGGTGTTGATGCCCGGGTGGCAGCGGTAGCACGCCGCGCGATTCGTCGATGAGTCCATCGTCAGCCCCGTGTCCGGGTCAACTACGTTCGCATGGAGCCCGTGCATGGCGAACGTGAGATCGGGTGCGCCGGGCAGGCCGGTGCCGGGCAGCGCATTCGAGCGATGGCACCTGCCGCACAGGATGGGCGTGCCGTTGGTCGACGTCGCATAGATTCCGCCGGGAAGATACTGCCCGAGCGCAAGCAGGTTGGTGTAGACCGGATTCCCTAGATTCTTCTCATCGTGAAACTGGAGGATGTTGAACTTGACGTCCTTTTCAATCGCGCAGTCCCACGCCCATCCCACGGCGGGCTCCGCCGCGGGCCCCGCGCCGGAGCCATGGCACACGCGGCAATTCATCTCGTCCGAGACGGGGAGTACGACGTCGGTATGTGCAAGTTCCACCGTGCCCTGGCGCGCGATAAGGCGCATCAGGGGGTACGAATTCCTGTTGGTGGCATCATCAATCGAGAATACCGGGACGCCCTCGGCAACATAGTAGTCGTTCGTGAAATGCATCTCCTGCGGCGTGTTCGCCGGGCCGGGCATGGCGAAGCCCGCTATGCCCGTGTCAGGCGGCGGATTCACCCCGTAGAGCGTGTTGACGTACTGCCAGAAATTAATCTTGTCCTTCGACGAGCGGTTGATCGAACCGTCCGGGTCGGCAACCGCTTCGTACGTCACCGTGATCCCGGTCGTGTTCGTGACCAGCACGCCCTGATGGATCAGGTGGGCATACACGGTGTTGTACGGGGGCAGGACGGAGAATACCGAGTAGTCGCTGCCATCCATGCAGTGCATGCCCAGATCGTTCCAGCCGATCAGCACCCATTCCGCCCCAATGGATGCCGAGGCGAACAGGCAGACTGCAATGCAAAGACGGAATACGCCCGATGCAGATGCGAGATTCTTCATGTCGTTTCTCCCCTGGACTTCTGACTTGCTGGCACAAACGTGCCGCAATGTGCTTTCACTAGTATATCCCCTTATTTCCGGAAAGTCAAGTCCCGGGGAGAACCGTGTTGCAAGTTTTTAGAAATGACATACTTTACGTTTAATAGAACTGACATGGTTTGCCACTCTTCGCGCGAGGGCGCTGAGAGAGCGGAGCGAGCGAAGCGCCCTCGCGCGGCGCCTCCTTTTCT
>JAAYZF010000387.1 GCA_012514975.1 bacterium | reverse complement strand
CGAGCACGAGGACGAGGACGAGGACGAGGACGAGGACGAGCACGAGGACGAGGACGAGGACGAGCACGAGGACGAGGACGAGGACGAGGACGAGGACGAGCACGAGCACGAGCACGAGCACATGAACGATGAACGATGAATCCCCCAAGACGCATCTGGGGGAAACGATGAACCATGAACGATGACCAGCCGCGAACGCATCCTCGCCGCCCTCAACCACCGCCAGCCCGACCGTGTGCCCGTCGACGTCGGCACGCAGGCGTCGCAGTTCTGCTCGCCCGAGACGTTCGACGAGCTTTACGCGCCGTACTACCGGAGGCTTACCGGCTGGATTCACGCGCACACGGGGTGGAGGACGTTCAAGCATTCGTGCGGCGCGGTCGAGCCATTGATAACTCGGTTTATCACCGCCGGGTTCGATGTGCTCAACCCCGTCCAGTGCTCGGCCGCCGGCATGGAGCCCCGCATGCTCAAACAGCGCTACGGCGACCGGCTCACCTTCTGGGGCGGCGGCTTCGTGTTCAACGCCGTGCACAATGTCCAAGCCACCACGCCTGTCGAGAATATCGTTGCCATGATCGACGCTGTCAAGGAATTTAACGCCTGAACTGCATTCCCCATGCCACAGTCCCCCCGCGAAATCGTCCAACGCTGCGTCACGTTCACCACGCCTGAACGCGTGCCGCGCGACCTCTGGGTCCTGCCGTACATTTCGCAAAGGTACCCCGATGCGGTCGCTGAACTCAACCGTCGCTTCCCGAGCGACTTCTCCGGGCCGCCCGACGTCAATCGCCCGTCTCCCCGCGCCCGCGGCGACGCCTATGCGCTCGGCGAGTACACGGACGAATGGGGCTGCACCTTCGTCAACATCCATGGCGGCGTCATCGGCGAAGTAAAGGACCCGCTCGTCGCCGACATCGCCGACTGGCGCCGAGTGAAGCCGCCGTACGAGACCCTGCACGAAGACACCACAGCCGCGCGCGACGCCATCAACCGCGCGTGCGCCGCGTCAGACCATTTCATGATGAGCGGCTGCTGCCCGCGGCCGTGGGAGCGCTACCAGTTCCTCCGCGGCTCGCAGAATGCACTGATGGACGTGATGGAGCCTGACCAGGGCTGCGCCCAACTGCTCCGCGTCATCCACGAGTTCTACCTGCGCGAGCTCGAATTCCGTGCGACGACGGACGTTGATGCGCTCAACTTTATGGACGACTGGGGCTCGCAACGCCAGCTCCTCATCCCGCCGCGTGTGTGGCGCGCGCTGTTCAAACCGCTCTACAAGGACTACTGCGACATCGCCCGCGCAGCCGGCAAGCACATCTTCATGCACTCGGACGGGCACATCAGCGAAATCTACGAAGACCTGGTCGAGATCGGCGTCACCGCGGTCAACTCGCAGTTGTTCTGCATGGACATGGCCGATCTTGCCCGGCGCGCCAGGGGCAGGATCACCTTCTGGGGCGAGATCGACCGGCAGCATGTCCTGCCCGCGGCGCCCGCGGTGGGCCGCGCCGCCGTCCGCGAGGTCGCGCGGCACTTCTACGACCCGCGCGGCGGCGTCATCGCGCAGTTCGAGTTCACCCCCGGATCGAACCCGGCAACCGCGATCGCCATCTTCGAGGAATGGGAGGCCGTGCAATGAACATTACCTGGATCGAATCGACCGAGACGCGCACGTGGCTGAAACGCTCCGCCACGGTCGAGCCGCCGGGCGAATCGAATCTTGCGCTCGGGGATGAGACGGGCGAACGCTGGCGCGGCTTCGGCTGCTGCTTCAACGAGCTTGGCTGGCTCGCGCTGCGCGATCTTCCCGCCGAGCAGCGTCGCGCTGTGCTCGAATGCCTGTTCGCCCCGCGCGGCTGCGCGCTCAGCATCGGCCGCATTCCCGTCGGCGCATCGGACTACGCGGCGGAGTGGTACAGTTGCAACGAGCATGAGGGCGATTTCGCGATGCGTCGATTCTCAATCCAGCGCGACCGGAAGTGCCTGCTCGAGTACCTCAAGGAAGCGCTTGCCATCCGGCCGGAGCTGTCGTTTTTCTGTTCGCCCTGGAGCCCGCCAACGTGGATGAAGCAGCCGCGCGCGCACAACTTCGGCCGCTTCATCATGGAGCCCGAGTACCTCGATGCCTACGCGCTCTACTTCCTCAAGTTCGTCAAAGCCTATGCGGCCGAGGGCGTGCACATCTCACAGGTGCATCCTCAGAACGAGCCCGCGGCAGACCAGAAATTCCCGTCGTGCCTCTGGAGCGGCGAACAGCTTCGCATATTCATCCGCGACCATCTCGGCCCGCTGTTCGCCCGTAAGGCGCCCCGTACGAAAATATGGCTCGGCACCATGAACACGGCCGATTATGCCGGCATGTTCCTCCCCGTGCTCCTCGATGACGATGCGCGCCGTTACGTGCATGGCATAGGCCTCCAGTGGGACGGCAAGGCCGTCGTTCGGAAATGCCGCCGCGCATGGCCCGGCCTCGAAGTCATGCAGACCGAGAACGAATGCGGGGACGGGAGGAACACATGGGACTACGCCCACTACGTCTTCTCGCTCTTCCAGCACTACATGGCGAACGGCGCGAGCGCGTACGTCTACTGGAACGCCATCCTCCCGCCCGGCGGCATGAGCACGTGGGGCTGGCGGCAGAACGCGATGATCACCGTCGACCCGGCCACGCGGGACGTGACGTTCAATCCCGAGTTCTTCGTCATGAAGCATTTCTCGCATTTCGTCCAGCCGGGCGCGGCACGTCTCGAGCTCGAGGGCCCGTGGTCGGGCAATGCCGTCGCGTTCAAAAGCGGCAGGGCTGTTACGGCGGTCATCGCAAACCCGATGCATGAAACCCATGAGCTCGTTCTTCGCGCGGGGTCGAAAACCGTGCATGCGACCATGCAACCCCGGTCGTTCAACACGCTGAAGCTGGCGCTGTAGCCGCCCAAATCCGCTGCCGGCCAGCGCACGATCGGTGCGCGTAACTGAGGAGCATCCCATGACCAAGCGCAATGTCGTACGCCTCGTGTTCGAGAAGAAGAAACCGCCGTACGTGCCCTGGTCGTTCGGCTTCACCCACGAAGCGCACGAGAAGCTCAAGCGGCATTTTGGCGCCGACGACATCGAGCCGTTCCTCGGCAACCACATGGCCTCCGCGGGCGGCCATCCCCGGTTCTTCACCCCCGTCGGCAACGGCTGCGTACGCGACTACTTCGGGGTCGTATGGGACCGCAGCGTCGATCAGGACATCGGCGTCGTGGCGAACCGGATGCTGCCCGGGGCGTCCCTCTCTGGTTACACTTTTCCAGACCCGCTCGATCCGCGGTTCTTCGACTACATCCCCGCGTTTCTCGCACGCACGACAGACCGGTTCCGCCTTTTCAGCATCGGGTTCTCGCTCTACGAACGCGCATGGACGCTCCGCGGCATGGAGAACCTGATGATGGACTTCCATGATCATCCGGCATTTGTACGCGAACTGTTCAATACCATCGCAGACTACAACATCGCCCAGGTCACCAAGGCGCTCGAATACGATTTCGACGCGATCTACTTCGGCGACGACTGGGGCTCGCAGCGCGGGCTGCAGATGGGCCCCAGTCTCTGGCGCGAATTCATCAAGCCGGTGCTCAAACGCATGTACGGCGTCGTCAGGAAATCCGGGCGGTTCGTGTACATCCACTCGTGCGGCGACGTGGATGAGCTCTTTGACGAACTGATCGACATCGGGCTCGATTGCTTCAATCCGTTCCAGCCCGAGGTGATGGATGTGTGGTCGCTGTTGCCGAAGTATCGCGGCCGCCTCTCGTTCCACGGCGGCCTCTCCACGCAGCAGACGCTTCCGTTCGGCTCGGTCGAAGATGTGCGGAACGAAACGCGCAGGCTGATCGAACTCGGCAGCGAGGGCGGCTACATCCTTTCGCCCGCCCACGCGGTCGAGGGCGATGTGCCGCTCGAAAACATGCTCGCGTTCATCGGGGAAGTGAGAAAGCAGGAGAAGTACGAGGGAGCGTGAGGCATTCCTGAGGGGACGAGGGTGGCGTACGGCCAACGGCAAACAGCGGAACCACAGAGACACAGAGGAACGGAGAACGGCGCGCGGAGGACGCGGCATTCAATGTTCCGTTTCATTCAGCGCATTCGTCAAGCCGGCAGCCGCTTCCCATCCGCGGCATTCAGGCGCAAGCACGCCACCGTGTACGGTGAAGAAACGGATGTCTTCGCGCGCACGCGCGATGTCGCCATCCTTCTGTGTGCGACGCAACGCTGGTCATCTCACGGTATTCCTTGCCGGCGCGAGAGGTTTGAGCGTGTGCAGCGTGGCGCCGGTGCGATGGATGCGATGGACGGGCAGGCCAAGCGCCTCGACCTCGCCGTCTGGATGCACGATCATTCCGCCGCCTGAAGGCACGCCGTAGCCAAGCGCGTCGTGCCGGAGCTTCTTCAGCAGGGCCTTGAGCTCCTCCCAGCCGTCCTCCTCGGCATGCATGTCGCAATAGACGGGCGCGATGCCAAGGCAGTCGAACAGCTCGGCCTCATCTTCGCCGCCGTCTTCAGGCCAGCGCACCCATTGCTTCGCGAGCATGATGCTGCCGGCGGACATACCCATGAACAGCGTGCCCCGCCGGTGGAGATCAACGAGGAACGCGTGCAGTTTGCGTTCCCTGATGACGCGCATGCCCGCGTCGACATCGCCACCGCTGAGGAAGACGACATCGGCGTCCGCGATGATTTCCCTCGCCGTGCCAATGTCGGCTTCGGGCGGCACGGTGGCGGCGAGCGTCACAGAGCGCGCGCCTGACGAGATGAACCGCTGTTTGAGCATCATGAAGAACGCATGGTCGTCGCCACTCGCTGCGCCGATGTATGCGACGGCCGGCCGCGCCACGCCGGACGCGGCGAAGGCGGCATCGAGCAGCGGGTCGTGGGTGATGGTGCGGCCGCGCGTGCGGCCGCCGAACAGGAAGATGGGCTTCGGGGGATGAAGGGACATAAGGGACTTAAGGGACTTAAGTGTCAAAGGGGTAAAAGGGCAAGCTGTCAAGGGCGCCCGTCGTCTGGGCATCCCCCAACGCCGTGCTGGGGGATCAAGGGCGCTCAACCGTGTGCCTTCCGCTCCGTGCACCCCGCTTCCGCCCCCCCAACCCCCAACCCTCAATCCCCAACTCCCAGCTATCGACTATCGACCATCAACTACGAACGTAATCATTCCGGTGTCTTCTCCTCGTGTTCCGCCAAGCGGCGCGACAGCAGGCCTTTGAGGAAGTAGATGCCGTAGGCGACATGCGTGAGCACGGTGCCCAGCACGGTCGAGAACAGCAGGTGCGGCGCGGCGAGAAAGCTGCCCGCAAGAACGAACAGCAGGTACAGCGCGATGACGCCGCAGTACACCCAGAACAGCGGGCGGAGCCACCAGGTCACCCAGCCGAGCGCAACACCAAGCGTGAAGAGCGTGGGCATGAAATAGCTGAGGCGCCGGGACGTCTCGGGGAACTTCTTCACAAAATAGCCGCGGTGCAGCGCGTACTGGGTCACCTGCTTGAAATGCCCCTTCCAGAGCGAGCGCCGGTGATGATGCACGACGACGAGCGGGTCGTAGATGATCACGCCGCCGAGTTTCTTGGTGATGGTGAGGCAGAGCTCGGTGTCTTCGCCCGGCCAGTAGTTGGTCTGAAAGCCTTTGGCATTCTCAAAGACGGAGCGGCGGACGGAGAGATTGAATGTCGGGTAATCGTCCACCTCGCGTCTGCGGTCGACGATATAGCGGTAGCGGTAGGCGCCGCTGGTGGCGAAGGACGAATAGACGGCGCCGCTGACCTGCTGCCAGTAGGTGTCTTCAGGCGGCGTCTCGCCAGGGCCGCCGACGGCGGCGACGCGCTCGTCGGCGAAATCGGCGACGAGCTCCTCCATCCATGGGCCCACGGGATAGGCATCGTCATCGAGAAACGCGATGAGCTCTCCTGTGGCTGCGCGCGCGCCGCGGTTGCGCTTGATCGCGGGAAGGACGGGCCCGGTGGGCATGATGCGCACACGCGCGTCGTACCCGGCCATCGGTTCGTCAGGCAGAACGATGAGCTCGAAATCCGGATAGCTCTGCGCCAGCGTCCGCTCGACACACTGGCGGAGGTAGGGATTGTCGCCCTTGACGGCGACGACGACCGAGACACGCGGGCGGTAGTTGTAGTTTTTCGGCTGCCAGCTATCGTAGTACTTCAGCACGCGCAGCCGGTAGTATACGGCGAGCGTATCGAGCCAGACGTTGTAGATGTTGCGCAGCGTGACACTGCCGCGTTTCTTGTCGGTGAACGCGACTTCGACGGGGCACTGCTTCATTTTGAAGCCAAGGCGGTGGGCGATCGAGACGAGCTCGATGTCGAACGCGAACTGGCGGACGAGCATGCGCGGCATGCTCTGTTCGAGCACGGCGCGCCTGAAGAGCTTGAACCCGGTCTGCGTGTCGCGCACGGGCAGTGGTATCAGCGCGCGGACGAAGAGCGAGTAGCCCAGGCTGACGACGCGGCGGTGAAGCGGGTAGCGCGTCTTGTTGTCATGGCTCAGCTTGCTGCCGAGCACGGCGTCGACGTTGTCGCGCACAAGCACGGCGGACAGGTCGGCCATGTGCGCCGGCGCGATATCCAGGTCCGAATCGATGAAGAAGACCCAGGAGCCGTGGCTGCACTGGAAGCCGCGGCGAAGGGCGAGCCCCTTGCCGACGTTGTGATCCAGGCGCGCGCCCTGCACCTCGGGCAGTTCCTTCATGGCGCGCTGGACTTCGAGCCAGGTGCCGTCCGTGCTGCCGTCGTCAACGACAATCACCTCGAACGAGGAGACAAGGCTTTTCCACTCGCGCTGCATGAGGCCGCGCGTGGTGTCGCACACGCGCGAGAGATTGCCGAAGATGCGCGGCGCTTCGTTGTGTGCGGGAAGAATGATGGAGACGGAATCCATGGATTTCAGATTTGTGATTTCAGATTTGAGATTTCAGATTGAAAATCGAAGACGGGGCGAATGCCGCATGGCAGGCGGCGGCCGCTCCTCCGCAATGACCGATGACTGATGAGCAATGACAAATGACCATTGATCATCTCTCCTCCGGCTCGTCGTGCCTGATGACGCCGTATTCCTTGAGCCGGCGGTAGAGATTGCGGCGGCTGATGCCGAGCTGGCGGGCGACGTCCGAGCGCGTCTTGACGCGATCGAGTTTGCGGAGGATCGCCCATTTCTCGAGGTTCGCCAGCGTCATGCCGTCAATATCGGGCATCTCAACCGCGGGCTGGTCGGCGACGGGCGAGCGTGTGTTCGAGAGGATGTGCTTGGGGAGGTCGCGCGGCGTGACCTCGCGGCCCTGGCAAAGGACGACAAGGGCTTCGATGGTGTTCTGCAGCTCGCGAACGTTGCCCGGCCAGTCGTACTGCTCGAGGAGCTGGCGCGCGACCTTGGAGATGGCGATGGTCCTGCCCGTCTCCCGATTGAAGCGCTCGAGGAAGTGGGCAATGAGCAGCGCGACGTCGCTGCGGCGTTCACGCAGGGGCGGGATGCGAAGATTGACGACGCTGAGCCGGTAGTAGAGGTCCTCGCGAAAACTGCCGTTCTCGATCAGTTGTTTGAGGGGCACGTTGGTCGCCGCGATGAGCCGTACGTCGACGCCCAGCGTCTCCGACCCGCCGACGCGCTCGAACTGCCGTTCCTGGAGCACACGAAGCAGCTTGACCTGGACGGGCAGGGCGATGGTGCTGACTTCATCGAGGAAGAGGGTGCCGTTGTGCGCAAGCTCGAACCGGCCGCGGCGCTGGGTGACGGCGCCGGTGAAGGCGCCTTTCTCGTGGCCGAACAGCTCGCTCTCGAGCAGGCTCTCGGAGAAGCTTGCGCAGTGCACGGGGACGAACGCGGCGCCGCGCCGCGGGCTCAGGTTGTGGATGGCGCGCGCGATCAGCTCCTTCCCCGTGCCGCTTTCGCCTTCAATCAGGACGTTGGACTTGGTGGGGGCGACCTGGCGGATGACTTCGAACAGGCGCTGCATCTGGGGCGACTCGCCGATGATGGCGGTGTCGTCGCCCTTGCCGAGCGCTTCGCGCAACGCGCTGTTCTCGCTCGCCAGGTCCACCATCTTGAGCGCGCGGCGGATGACGAGCTCGATGGTGTCGATGTCAAAGGGTTTGCTGATGAAGTCGAACGCGCCCTTCTCGAGCGCTTCGCGCGCCGTGTCGCCCGAGCCGTAGGCCGTGATCACCAGTACCGGCAGGGCGGGGGCCTCCTTGTGGAGCGTCTCGAGCACGGTCATCCCCGATGCGCCCGGCATGCGCAGGTCGGTGAGCACAAGGTCGGCGCCCATGGCGCGGTACGCGGCGAGGCCGTCGGCCCCCGAGGCCGCCTCGGCCGCCTCGCACCCGAGGTCCTCGACAATGCGGCGGAGGCCTGCGCGCGCGTTGACTTCATCATCGATGATGAGGACGCGTTTCTTCATGGTTTCTTCTTCCTGGGCGGTGACGGAAGTGAATGACGGTCCGCACGCACACGCACCGGCAGGTCAATGATGAACTCGCTGCCCTGGCCGGGGGTGCTTTTGACGCGCACGACGCCGCCATGCGCGTTGACGATGCGCTGGACGAGGAACAGGCCGAGGCCGGAGCCGTCAGCCTTGGTCGTGTGGAACGGCGTGAACACGTGGGCCATCTGGTCGCGGTCGATCCCGCAGCCGTCATCGGCGAACGCCAGCTCGATCAGGCCCGCCCGGTTGGTCACCCGCGCGGAAATCGTGCCGCCGCGCGGCATGGCATCCATTGCATTGCGGACGATATTGATGATCGCGCCGCGGAGCTGGTCTGCATCAAAGAGCGTTTCCGGCACGGCATCGAACGTCTTGACCACGGCGACGCTGCGCGCGGTGAGCTCGCTGTAGAGCAGCTCGAAGACGTCCTCGACGACCGCGCGAACGTCACCCAGGCGCAGCCGCAGGGAGAGCGGGCGCACGGCATGCAGGAAGTCGCCGACGATGTGTTTCAGGCGCGTGCTTTCGTCAGCCAGGATCCCGCTGATCCGCTTGAGCT
Organism: bacterium; assembly: GCA_012514975.1. Classification (GTDB taxonomy): domain Bacteria; phylum Auribacterota; class UBA3054; order UBA3054; family JAAYZF01; genus JAAYZF01. The sequence continues at coordinate 9,357 of JAAYZF010000387.1, read as the reverse complement.
CGTCTATCTGCTTGCCTGCGCGCATGGCGCCCAGCGTGCGGTTCATGAGCTGGGCGTGCATGATGATCGCCGAGAGCGGGTTGCCGATCTCATGCGCGACGCCGGCGGTGAGCAGGCGAAGGGCTTCGAGCCGCGACGCGCGTTCCTGCTCGTCGGAGCGCGAGCGTTCGCCGGTGATGTCACGGCAAAGAACAAGAAACGCGGGCGCGTCAGCCGGCGCGTTGCCGCCACGCTGCAGCGGGATGACTTGCACGGCAAGGGTGAGCCGGCGCGGGTAGCTCACCTCGGCATCGAGCGAGACATAGGCGTCGAATCCGGCGCTCAGCACGCGGCTCGCCAGCGCAGGGTCGCGCAGCACGTCCGCCAGCCGCCTGTCCTGCGCCTCTTCGGCTGTGACGCCGAGCAGGTCGTGGACGGCGGCGTTGGCAAACACGATCGTCGTGTCTGCCGCCGCCGCGATCACCGCCTCGGTCATCGTATCAAGAATCTGGCGCAGCAGATCCTCGCGCGCAACGTACAGCGAGAGATACGACTCGAGCTGCTCGCGCTCGAGCCGCGGCAGATGGCCGAGGACTTTCTGTGACAGTGCGTGATACATGAAGGGGGTTAGTCGTTAGTCGATAGTCGTTAGTCGATAGTCGTTAGTCGATAGTCGTTAGTCGTTAGTCGATAGTCGTTAGTCGATAGTCGTTAGTCGATAGTCGTTAGTCGATAGTCGATAGTCGATAGTCGATAGTCGATAGTAGTTAGTAGTTAGTAGTTAGTCGATAGTTGGGAGTTGGGAGTCATCCATTCATCCATTCATCCATTCATCCATTCATCCATTCATCCATTCATCCATTCATCCATTCATCCATCACTCCAAGTCATCAAATCATCGAATCCCTCCTTCATGCCAGCCCGTTGACGACACCCACCTGGCGATGCGATGGGCAAGCTGATCGGGCTGCCACTTGAGCAATGAGTAGAGCTCCTCCAGGCTGCCGTGTTCGATGAACGAGTCAGGGATGCCAATGCGGAGCAAGTGGGCGGCGATGCCTTCGGCGGTGATCCATTCGGCAACGGCCGAACCGAACCCGCCGGAGAGGACATGGTCCTCGATCGTGACGAACCGCGTGCAGCCGGCTGCGAGGCCCCACAGCGTGTCCTTGTCCAGAGGTTGAATGGCGCATGCGTCAACGACTGCCGCGCGGACGCCTCCTTCCGCAAGGAGTTCGGCGGCACGCCAGGCATAGAAGACCATGTGGCCGAGGGCGATGATTGACACATCGGCGCCTGGCTTCAGCACGTCCCATCGCTCCGGGTTTTCCTGCGCAAACGGGGGCAGGCCCGGCGGCGCGACATGCGCCGGCGGCACGCCGCGCGGATAGCGGATGGCGCACGGCGCATCGCGTTCGAGCGCGTGGTGCAGCACGCGCCGCATGGCAGTTTCGTCGCGCGGCATGAAGATGTTCATGCCGGGCATGTGCCGCAGGTAGGCGATGTCGAAGATGCCGTGATGGGTCTTGCCGTCGTCGCCGACGAGGCCCGCGCGGTCGATGGCCAGGATAACCGGCGCGCGCGGCACGCAGACATCGTGCAGGATCTCATCGTAGGCGCGCTGGAGGAAGCTCGAGTAGATGGTGACCACCGGGCGCTCGCCGCGCGCGGCCAGCCCGCCGGCATAGGTGACGGCGTGCTGCTCGGCGATGCCGACGTCAATGAACCGCTGCGGGTACTGCTGCGCGAACGCGTCCATGCCCGTACCGCCCACCATGGCCGCGGAGATCACCATGATGCGTTCGTTCACGCGCGCTTCGTCCATCAGCGCCCGGGCGAACAGGCGGGTGTACGTTGCGCCCGCGGCGGGCGCGTTCGCTTCGCCGGTGTCCTTGTTGAACGGGGTGACGCCGTGGAACTTCGCCGGATCGCGCTCGGCGGGCTCGAACCCCTTGCCCTTCTTCGTGATGACGTGCAGCAGCACGGGCATGTCTGCTTCGAGCCTGCAGGAGTGGAGCAGCGTGACGAGCTCGTGCACGTTGTGCCCGTCGATCGGCCCGAGATAGTGGAAGCCCATGTGCTCGAACACGTTCTGCGGCACGAGCAGGTGCTTTGCCGCGCCCATCAGGCGCATGACGAGCTCGGTGAGCCGGTGGCCGATGCCGGGCGTGCGGTCGAGCGCCGAGCCGATGCCGTGCTTGATCCTGCGGTACCGCGGGTTCGAGACAAGGCGGCTGAAATGCCGCGCCAGCGCGCCAATGGTCGGCGAGATCGACATCTCGTTGTCGTTGAGCACGACGAGAAAACGCGGCGTGCCGTGCGCATTGTTCAGCGCTTCGAGCGCCAGGCCGCACGTCAGGCCGCCATCGCCGATGATCGCGACGACGTGATTGTCCTTCTTCTGCAGGTCGCGCGCCTTCGCAATGCCCAGCGCGACGGAGATCGAGGTGCCTGCGTGGCCCACCGGGAACGCGTCGTACGGGCTCTCCTCCGGCGTGGGAAAGCCGCAGAGGCCGCGGTACTTGCGCATCGTCGTGAACTGGCCTTTGCGCCCCGTAAGAATCTTGTGGGGATAGGCCTGGTGCCCCGTGTCCCACACCAGCTCGTCGCGCGGCGTATCGAACACGTAGTGCAATGCGACGGCAAGCTCGACGACGCCGAGATTGGACGCGAAGTGCCCGCCGGTCTGCGCGACATGGTTGATGAGGAACCTGCGCACCGCGGCGCACACCTCGGGCAACTGCTCCTCACGCATGCGGCGAAGGTCGCCGGGCTCGTTGATCGCATCGAGCAGGCCGTAGGACTGCGCCTGTGCGTTGTGTATGCCTGTACCGTTCATGGGGCGGTCGGTGCTTCCTCCTCATCGTCAGTGGCCTCGCCGGGAGCGTCCACTGCCTCAAGCGGCTCGGTGGCGAACGAGCCGTCCTCCTTCCTGCGCAGCTTCTCGATGCGCTTCTCGGCCGCATCGAGCTCTTTCGCGCAGAACTGGGCGAGGAGCACGCCCTTCTCATACTGCTCGAGACATTGCTCAAGCGGCAGATCGCCGGTCTCCATCCTGTCGACGACACCCTCGAGCTCCTTCAACGCCTGCTCAAATGTCACCTTCTTCTTTGCCATACGCACCTCCATCAGAACGAGTGCCACACAATCACTTTACATAAACCCCATCCATCCATCCATCCATCCACCATTCCACCATTCCACCATTCCACCATTCCACCATTCCACCATTCCACCATTCCATCATTCCACTATTCCCCTCTCCCCCTCTCCCCCTCCCTCACATCACCCTTCCCAGCATCAAGCCTATCTGCTCGGCGTACTGGACGACGACGCGGCGCACGTCGTTGAACAGGACGTACGCCATGAGCAGCATGATCAGCCAGAAACCGGTCTTCTGCACCCAGATGATCACCTTTGCGGGCAAAGGCTTGCGGTAGATGCCTTCGGCGGCGAGCAGGACGATGTGCCCGCCATCGAGCACCGGGAGCGGCAGCAGGTTGAGCACGCCGAGATTGACGCTGATAAGCAGCATCAGCCCGAGCAGCGCGTCCATGCCCGACCGCGCGGCAACGCCCGTCATGCGCATGATCGAGATCGGCCCGGCCAGCGAGCTGACGGCCAGACGCCGCTCGACCAGCAGGCGCACGGCATGGACCGTCTCCAGGAACACATCGTAGCAGCGGCCGGGGCTCGCCATCAGCGCATCGAGCGGCGTGTACTTCACGACTTGGGACGCGGGCATGAACCAGACGCCGATATAGCCGATGCGCGTCACGCGTACGACCGCGTTGGTCGTGAACTGCTTCTTCGCCACCCTGCCTGTCACGCGCTGGAGCGTCACCGTCGCCACGCCCACCGGCATCACGCGGACGAACGCATCCACGTTGGTCGGCGCGAGCCGCATGCCGTTGATCGCGACGACGAGGTCGCCCGCGCGAACAGGCCCGTTGGTGTCGGCGGCCGAAAGGGGGAATGCCCTGCCGGCGCCATCGATGTCAAGGGTGTCCAGGGTCGAGCAGCTCGCCGTCTCGACCGTTATGTTGGTGATGGTGTACGCGTTGGTCTGCGCACTGCTGCGGACAAGAGGGAAGCGTCGGATGCGCAGCGCGACCGGCTGGTCGGGCCGCGCGCGAACGGCGTCAATCACGGCCACGCGGTCAACCGCCGTCGTATGCGCGTCCACCACACGTTCGACCACGTCGCCGACGCGCAGCCCGGCCGCCGCGGCCGGGGAATCCGGCTGCATCATGCCGATCTGCGCACGCTCGATGGGCGCGACGCCAATGCCGACGATGCCCTTACGCTCGTTGACGACCGGCGTGACGGTCATCCCAATCTCCGAGTCGCCGCGGCGCACAACGATGGCGGCCGTACGGCCGATGTTCGCGTGCGTCTCGCTTGTCAGCTCGCGCCAGGACTGCACCGGCGCGCCGCCTATCGAGACGATCTCGTCGCCGGGCAGGATGCCCGCTTCCATTGCGGGAGAGCCTGGCGCAACGAGGCCCACGGTCGTCGCGTCAAACAGCAGCGGCTGCGTCTCGCCGATCATCAGCATGACGAACGCAACCGGCAGCGCGAACAGAATGTTCATCACCGGGCCCGCCACGATGATCAGCATCCGCTTCCACACAGCCTGATGGTCGTACCGCCTGTGCTCGGGCACATGGGCGAATTCCGCGCGCGTCTGTTCGTCCGTGTACTCCTCGGGCAGGTCAAACTGGCCGGCCATTCGGACATACCCGCCGAGCGGAAACGCCGAAATGCAGTACTCCGTCTCGCCGTGCGTGAAACTCACGAGCTTCGGCCCGAACCCGAGCGAGAACCGGTCGATGTACACGTTGAACAACTTGCCCACGACGAAATGGCCGAGTTCATGCACGAAGATCAGCACGCCAAGGACGATAAGAAACCAGATAAGTGTCATGGAAGTAATCGGTAATCGGTAATCGGTGTTCGGTGTTCAGCACTCAGTATTCAGTATTCAGTGTGCCTGCAGTATGGCATCCCCCAAGGCCGTCTCATGGGGGATTCAGTGTTCAGTAACGAATGGCAAGGTCACGAACGGTTACCGGGCGCCTGATGCGCTTTGCTGATGCTGCGCGCCTGCTCCCTCGCCCAGGTGTCCGCATCGATAACATCGGCAATCGCCGGCTGGCCGACGATCGTGTGCATGTTCAGGACTGCTTCAGCGATCCTCGGTATGTCCAAGAATCCTATGGTTCCATCGAGGAACCTGGTGACGGCGACTTCATTTGCCGCGTTAAGCACGGCAGGCGCCGTGCCACCCCGTTTCAGCGCCTCGAACGCGAGGCCAAGGCACGGGAACGCCTCGTGGTCCGGCGCGGCGAACGTCAGCTCGCGCAGCTTCGCAAGGTCGAGCCGCGGCACATCGAGCGGCCACCGCTCCGGGTACGTCAGCGCATACGCGATGGGCACGCGCATGTCGGGCGTGCCGAGCTGCGCAACGCACGCGCCATCAGTGAACTCGACGAGCGAATGCACGACTGACTGCGGATGGATCACCACGTCGATCCGCGCGGGCGGTATGTCGAAGAGCCAGCGGGCCTCGATGACTTCGAGCCCCTTGTTCATCAGCGTCGCCGAGTCGATCGTGATCTTGCTGCCCATGGTCCACGTGGGATGGGCAAGCGCCTCGGCCGGCGTCACCCGCGCCAGCTTCTCGCGCGTCGCGGTGCGGAACGGCCCGCCCGATGCCGTCAGGATCAGCCGCTCGACGCTTTCGCTGCCGCGCGCGCCTGCCGACTGGAGGCACTGGAAGATGGCGCTGTGCTCGCTGTCCACGGGCAGAATCTCGGCGCCGCTCTTGCGCGCCTCGGCCAGCAGGAGCGGGCCGGCGGCGACAAGCACTTCCTTCGTGGCAAGCGCGAGCCGCTTGCCCGCGCGCACCGCGGCCAGCGCGGGCGCAAGGCCCGCGATGCCCACCGCGGCAACGAGCACGATGTCCACCTCGGCCAGCGCGGCGATCTCCGCAACAGCTTCCGCGCCAAGCAGCAGCTTCGCGCCGCTGCCCGACAGATCGGCGTTCCGTCCCGCCGCGCCGTCAGCCAGCGCGGCATAGCGCGGCTTGAATTCGGCTGCCTGCTCCGCCAGCCGGCCGGCCCGGGACGATGCCGCCAGCGCCACCACCTCGAACCGTCCGGGATGCTTGCGCACGACATCGAGCGCGCTCCGGCCGATCGAGCCGGTGCTGCCGATGAGGGCGATGCGTTTGCGTGGTGGTTGCCGCATGTGCGTCAGTGCGTCAGTGTGTCAGTGCGTCAGTGTGTCAGTGCGTCGGTGCGTCGGTGCGTCAGCGTGCGTCTCACCGGGAGCAGAGCTCTGCTGCCTTTTCCTGCATTCTCTGGAGCATGCCTCCAATCAGGGTGCATCGATCAAGGAGTTCCCTGTGAACTTCGCTTGACAGGTAACCGCAATCGCGAGCAATGTCGAGCCAGTGCTGCGTCTCCATTTGTTCCGCATCAGCATCGGTGAGCTTACTGATGAGAAGTGCCGATCCCCCGCTACTGGGGGACACTCACGTACCGATGCACTGACGCACCGGCGCACAGTCCCCTATGTCGCCTTCATGTAGGCCAGCAGCTCCTTCTTCAGCTTCTCACCGTTCCCCTTCGTGTCGCTCTCCATGTAGCACCTGATGATCGGCTCGGTGCCCGAGGGGCGGATGAGCGTCCACTCGGCATCGCCAAACGTGAACTTGTAGCCATCAACGCCGTTGAACGCGGCGACCGTGCGGCCAAGGAATGTGTCGTGCGGCTGCGCGGCGAGGCGTTCGAGCAGTCGCGCCTTCTCGTCCTGCGTCAGCGACAAATCAACCCGGTCGTTCCACAGCGAGCCCGCCGCCTTCTCGATGTCCTTCGCGATCGCGCCGAGCGGCTTCTTCTCCGTCGCCACAAGCTCGGCCATCAGGCAGCATGCAAGCACGCCGTCCTTCTCGGGTATGTGGCCGCCGATGGACAGCCCGCCGCTCTCCTCGCCGCCGACGAGCACGTTGCCTTCATCGATCAGAGGGCCGATGTACTTGAACCCGACGGGCACTTCGACGATCTCGAGGCCGAAGTGCCTGGCGATGCGGTCAAGATAGCACGTCGTGGCAACCGTGCGCACGATCCGCCCCGTCTTCTTGCGGTTCTTGAACAGGTGCCACGCGGTGAAGCAGAGCACCATGTTCGCGTTGTAGAACGTGCCGTCGCGGTCGACCACGCCAAAGCGGTCGGCATCGCCGTCAGTGGCGAGGCCGATGTCATACCCGCCTTTCTTCATCAGGGCGATCAGCTCGCCGAGATTCTCCGCGGACGGCTCGGGCCTGCGCCCGCCGAAGAGCGGATTGAGCACGTCGTGCAGCATGGTCACGGTCGAGCCTGCGCGGCAAAGCGCCTCGTCAAGGTAGCCGCGGCCGGTGCCCCAGAGCACATCGACCGCGATGTGCATCTTTGCCGCGCGGATGGCGTCGAACGCGATGAACTTGTTCAGCTCGGCAAGATAGTCCTCGCGCGGGTCGATCTGCGTGATCGTGCCTTTCCGCGCCGCGGGCGGCACGGGCTGGTCGACGAGCTGCTCGATTGCCGCGGTGGCGTCAGTGCCCGCGGGCGCGCCGTTCCGGGGCGAGAACTTGATGCCCTGATACTCGGGCGGGTTGTGGCTGGCGGTGAAATTGATGCCGCCTGCGAGCTTCCGCGCACGGATGACGAACGAGACGACCGGCGTCGGGCAGTCGCGCGTGGTGAGCAGCACGTCAAACCCGTGCCCGGCGAGGCGCTCCGAGGCAAAAGCGCGGAACTTGTCCGCCATGAACCGCGTGTCGCTGCTGACGATCACCGGCCGTTCCTGCAATCCCGCGCCGCGCAGATAGAGCGCGATGGCATCCACCGCACGGCCCACGTTTGCGAACGTGAAGTCTTCACTGAGAATGGCCCGCCAGCCCGATGTGCCGAACTTAATCCTTGTCATCTGCCGCTTCCGTCCTGATGCTGGTGAGAAGATTCGAGTATGCGTTGCTCGCCCTGAACGGCTTGAGCGCCGGGTGCGCATCGACATACGAGAGGAAATGCGCATCGCGCCGCACCGCGTCGGCGAAGGCAACGGCGCTCGCATCGTACAGCTTCTTGCGCGCGAGCATCATGCCGTAGTTGAAATACACGACAGGATAGCGCGTATCAAGCTGGACACCCCGGCGGAACAGCTCCTCGGCGCCCGTGTAGTCGCCCGCGTTCATCCTGATCATGCCCAGGTTGTCAAGCACGAACACCAGGTCGTCCGCCTTCGTCACGTAATACTTCCCCGCCTCGAGCGCGGCCTCGTACGCAAGCACCGCCTCCACCGTGCGCGGCGGGCGCTGGTGGTGATACGTGTGGCCGAGATACGCATACGCCGGCGCATAGTCAGGCATCTCGATCGCGAGCCGCGAGAGCGTCTGTGCGGCTGCGGCGAACTGGTTGCTTTTGTAGAGACGGATGCCCTCGGCCAGCCGCGCGCCGCCAAGCTCCTCCATCATGTCCGTGTAGGTCGCCTTGCCGTCCGTGTCGCGTGAAAGGTCGAGCCCTGTGCGGAATTCGCTTTGCGCCTCGCGATGTCTGCCGAGGTAGTAGTACGCCATTCCAAGGTCGAAGCGGGTGAGGGCGTTCGACGGGCCCAGCTCGAGCGCGCGCTGCAGCGGGGGAAGCGCGCTTTCCACCGCACCCGCCCGAAGCTGGGCATACCCAAGATTCCGGTACGCCAGCGCGTTCTGCCGGTCAAGCCCGGCCGCCTGCTGGTATTCGCGCAACGCAAGATCGAGCCGCTCCTGCGCCAGATACACATTGCCAAGGCACAAATGCCCGTTCGCATCCAGAGGGTACAGCTTCAGAAGCTTCCGGTACGTCTGCTCGGCCTTCTCGAACTCGGTCGCCTTCTGGTACAACGCACCAAGGCTGAAAAGAATCTCCTTCGAGTGCGGGCTGCTCTCCAGCGCCCTCTCGTAGTGCTCGGCTGAACGGTCATAATCGCCCATCGCCGCCGAGTATTGCCCGAGGCTTATGTGCTTGAGCGCATCGGGGCGCACACGCTCGGCGGCATGTACGCAGGAGGCGGCCGTTACCGTCGCAACCACGGCGCAAGCAACGATCAAGTCCAGTTTGAACGTGTCTGTCATATACCAACATCCACAGTGATTAGAGAGTGTACCATTTTTGTGCCATTTTGTCACTAGGGGCCAATTCGTGCGGACGGCGCACGAATTGGTGATAGCTACGTGGCTCTACCGGAAAAGTTGTGAGGAATATTGAAGAAAAGTAAAATGGGCATCCGGAAGTAGAAGAGTAACCTCACAAGTCCCCCTGTGGGACAAGGAGCGGATGCCCAATGGAAGAATCAGTACGT
>JAAYZF010000386.1 GCA_012514975.1 bacterium | reverse complement strand
CGTCTCATGGGGGATTTGGAGTGCTCGCTTCAGCGAGGCCGTTGTTGTTTGTGTGGCAACGGGCTTTGGCCGTTGACCGTTCCGTCACTGGCCGGATGCCAGTGCCACACCGGCAACAGCCCGCCTGAAGGCGGAACTCCAAATCCCCCATCACGGCATTGGGGGACCGCCTCGCGCGTGATCGCGGTTGTGCGCAGCACTCACGTCCTTGACCGTGCGCCGCGGATGGGTGCCCGTGGTCTGGCATCCCCCAACGACGTCTCATGGGGGATTTGGAGTGCTCGCTTCAGCGAGGCCGTTTCAGCCGGTGTGGCAAGGGGCTTCTGCCCTTGACTGCTCTGTCGCTGGCCGAATCCCAGCGCCACACCAGTAGACGGCGATTCCGCGCAGTGCCGCGCAGTCCCGCGGGATCGGCGGCCGTCAACGACCGCGGACCCCAACGACCAGGTCCGCGTCCACATGTGTGCGCGGCATGCGGTGAACGCCTGGATGCGTGCCCAGTGAAGCTCTCTACTGAATACTGAACACTCGCCGTTCACCATTCCATCATTCCATCATTCCATTACCCCGCCCGCCCGTTGTTTTGGTACAATAATTGTTATGAGACATCATCTTGATGCAAAACTGCTCGGATGGACTGTAGTATTGTGCGCATGCGCGGTGCTTGCCGGGCAGGCCGGTGCGGACGTATCGTGCACGGCGTCGCTGAATCCTGAGGCATCGGTCGCGGAGCAGGCGTACTGCGTGCTGGGCCAGCCGGCATACGTCGTTGCGAGCATGGACGTGCCCACGTCGAAAGTGGTGCGGTGCACGTGGAAACTGATTGCGCACGGCGTGTCATCCAAGGGCAATGCGAAGGACTTCAAGATGCTCGCCGGTCGGTATGTGCAGCGGCGAGTTGACACGAGTGCGCCAGTCGCCTTCACCAACGATGTCACGCAGAAGCTCAACAACAAACTGAAGAAGAAGGCCGTGCAGAACAAACTTACCGGCACGGTGACGGCAGGGGACCTGCAGGTGACCGTCAAAGCCAAGCCGTACGAGGGAGGCAAGGACAAGACGACCGTCGTGTTCAGCGCGACCATCTACCTTGCCCCGCCGACGAACATACCGTTCATGGTGGTCGACATCTCGGGCGGCCCGACGGCGACGAACTATCCCGTCACGGTTCTTGCCTCGCAGCCGCCGCTGAACGAGGAGTACAAGTCGACCAAGATCGCGCTGCGCAACGTGGGAGCCGGGTCGTTCGCCATGGGTTCGCCGACGAACGAACTCGGGCGCGACAGCGATGAAGGGCCGCAGCACACCGTCACGTTCACGTCGTCCTATTACCTGAGCGTCTACGAGATCACGCAGGCGCAGTACCGGAATGTGATGGGCGGCAACCCGGCGTATTTCACGAACGGCGTGCAAGGAGCGCGCAGGCCCGTCGAGCAGGTTTCCTGGGATGCCATCCGCGGCGGAGGATGGCCGGGCAACACGCCGACGAACGGTTCCTTCGTGGACGTCCTGCGGCGCAAGACGGGCATCGTGTTCGACCTGCCGACCGAGGCGCAATGGGAATACGCGTGCCGGGCGGGAACGACGAACGCATGGAACAACAACACGGGCATCACCAACGTCACCAGCGACGCGAATCTGAACAAGCTTGGCCGGTACTGGGAAAACGGAGGGTACAAGTACTCGACCAATCTTGCGCAGGGCGCGCATGCCGTCGTCGGCTCGTACGAGCAGAACCGCTGGGGCTTCTACGACATGCACGGCAATGTGCGCGAGTGGTGCCTTGACTGGTATGCGAACTATGGCGGCGACGCGACGGAGCCCATCGGGCCCGATCTCGGCCTGCTCCACGTGCAGCGCGGCGGGAGCTGGTATGATTACGCCGAGGACTGCCGGTCGGCCAACCGTGCATCGGCGTTGCCTGCCACGAGCGATTACCGCACCGGCTTCCGCATCGCCGCGCCGGGGAACCAGTAGCGAGCCACGGAGGAGCGCATGGACCACGCAGGCCGCCGCCTGACAGTGTTCGGGCCGATTCCCGCGGTGCTCGCGGCAGCCTGCATGGCGCAGGCGGCGGGTTTCATCTGGTGGGAAGGCGAGCATCCTGCGCGAACGAGTTTCCCAAGGCAGAAGACATCGTTCTCGCCGGCCAGTGATGCTGAGAAGAGCGTGCTCTCGGGCGGCGACTGGCTGAGCAACGAGGGCGCATGGCGGCCCGGCTTGTTTGCCGAGTATGAAATCGACGTGCCCGAGGCGGGCGAGTACACGCTGTACGCGCGCAAGTTCTGGAAGCACGGGCCGTTCCGCTGGCGCGTCGGCACGGGCGCGTGGCACAGCGTGACGCGCGACGTCGCAATGCTCGACTCGGTGAGCCTGCGCCCGCTTGTCGGCGCGAACTGGATTCGCGCGGGTGCGCTGCCGCTCAGCCCCGGCGCGCACGTTGTCCGCATCGAACTGACGGAGGACAGGGGCGGCACGGCGGCGTTCGACGCATTCCTCCTGACCCGCGAGCCGTTCGTGCCGCAGGGCAAACTCAAGCCGGGAGAGAAAACGGGGCGTGCCGGCCCGGGCATGTGGGCCTTCGAGCCTGATCCCGACAGATGCGATCCTGCCGCGCTGCTCGATCTGCGCTGCCTCAACGAACAAACGGCGGGCCAGTCCGGTTTCGTGCGGCCGAGTGATGACGGCAACGATTTCGTGCTCGGAGACGGCAGGCCCGTGAAGTTCTGGTGTGTCAACACCTTCGCCTATCACCACGAGGACATGGCCTCCCTGCGCGCCCATGCGCGCTTTCTTGCCAAGCGCGGGGTGAACCTGGTGAAATTCCACGATTACCCCTATCCGCGCGGAACGAACGCCGCGGTCACCGACGTTGACATGCAGGTGGTTCGCTGGTGCTGGCGGCTCGTCGCTGCCATGAAGGAACAGGGCATCTACACGCTGATCGAGCCCTATTGGTCGCATGACATCAAGAACGTGCCCGCGTCGTGGGGCGTGGCCGGCTGGCCGGAGAAAGAGCCGCCGTATGCGCTGCTGTTCTTTGATCAGGAACTGCAAAAAGGGTACAAGGCCTGGATGCGCGCGCTGTTTGCGCAGACGAACACGTTCACCGGCATCCCGCTCGCGCACGACCCGGCGGTCGCGTGCATCGACATGCAGACCGAGGACAGCATGCTGTTCTTCACGATGGAGCGCGTGCAGGGCGAACAGCGTGCACGCCTCCGCCGGCGCTACGCCGCGTGGCTCGAGAAGCAGTACGGCTCTCTCGCCGCCGCAACAGCCGCATGGGACGGCGTGACGCATGAAGCTGACAATCTGCCGCGCGGCGAGCTTGGCTTGTACGGCGTCTGGCACTTCACTCGCGCCGCAGTGCCGTACGCAAAGGGCGCCATCCAGAAACGCATCAGTGACCAACTGCGGTTCTACGCCGAAACGATGCGCGCGTTCAATGCGGACATGATGAAATTCTACCGCGACGAACTTGGCAGCAAGTCGCTCATCATTGCCGGCAACTGGAAGACGGCGGACAATGCCGTGCTGTACGACGCCGAGCGCTGGAGCTACACGCCCGGCGACGCCGTTGCGGTGCAGCGCTACACAGGGCCCATCCACGTCAATCCCACGACGCCCGCCCGCGCGTCGTTCAGCGTTAACCCGGGTGATTGCGTTGCCGAGCACTCCGTGCTGAAAGACCCGGCCGACCTGCCGATCGCCATCAAGCAGGTGGCTGGCAAGGGCAGCATGAACTCGGAGAGCACGTGGGTGTCGCCGACGCGCTATCAGTCTGAAGGGCCGTTTCTGATCGCCGTGTACGGAAGTCTGTGCGGCATTGACGGCTACACGTTTTTCGCGACATCCAGCGCGCAGTACGACCAGGAAATGGGGAAGTTCCAGGTCGCCAACCCGGCATTGCTCGGCACATTTCCCGCCGCGGCGCTGCTCTACCGGAAGGGCTATGTGAGGGAGGCGGCGCCATGCGTCATCGAGCACCGCACGCTCGACAGCATCTGGCGGCGGGATCTGCCGTTGATTGCTGAAGGCGGCGGATTCGACCCGAATCGCGACGCGGGCGACAAGGGCGCGAAGGCGGATGAGAGCACTGCCGTCCATCCGCTTGCCTTCCTGGTGGGCCCTGTGCACACGTCATACGGCGGGCCGGCGCGTTCGAATGTTGTTTCCGATCTTTCCCGGTACATTCACCTTGATGCCCGCCGTGTGGAGAGCAGCACGGGCGAAGTGGAACTGGACTACGGGCGCGGCATCTGCCGGCTTGATACGCAGAAGGCCCAGGGCGTGTGCGGGTTTCTGTCGGCCATTCCGCGGCACGAGCTTTCAACCGTCTCCATCGCATGCAGCAACGACTACGCGACCATCATCGCGGTGGCTCTCGACGATCAGCCGCTGAGCAGTTCGAGCAATGTGCTCGTGCAGGTCGGCACGGTCTGTCGCCCGTATGGCTGGCGCACTGAGCCGGCGGAATTCGCGGGCAAGGCAAAGGGCGTGACCTATCGCGGCGAGCGGATTCTTTCCATCGGGGGGCCGCCATGGAATGTCGAGAAGGCGGAGGTGACGGTCACGATCAGCAACCGCTGCGTGCGCACGGCGACGAGGCTGGACAGCAATGGAATGCCCGCGGGCACGATCATGGTGAGCCGCACCGGCGGCGTCCTGTCATTCCGGTTCCCGCCTGATGCGCTGTATGCAGTCATGGCCGCGGAAGAGTAGCGGGTCGCTAGTGTGGTGTGTCTCTGAAATCCCGATATAGGGGCTGGCGCGGCAGACACGCGTTTGCCGGCGCACAGGGTACGACGTGACTCCAGTCACGTCGACACGCGGAACGCGGGCGTCTGGCTGTCACGTTGACGCACCGTGTGGCCACGACTGGAGTCGCGGCCTACCACGCGTGCATGCAGACACGCGTCTGCCGGTGCATGGATACGATCGGGCGCCAATCGTACACATCCGTGCCGATGCCGAAGCATCGGCGTTCCTGCGCGCCGGCGACAGGCCGTCGATGGAGCAGGCCGCAAGCCTGCCTCAATCCTTCGCGTGCGCGGCGATGATGCCGAGGGTCTCGATGCCGTACTGGCGTGCTTTGGCCGGCCCGATGCCGTTGATGGCGAGCAGCGCGATGTTCGTGCGCGGGGCGTGTGTGGCGAGTTCCCTGAGGGTCTTGTCAGGGTAGATGAGATAGGGCGGAATGCCGTGCTTCGCCGCCGTCCTGCTCCGCCAGGCGCGAAGGGCGTCAAGGAGGGGCTGGTTGATCCGCGCGTCTCCGCCCTCGGCATCAACGAGCAGTGGGGCGCGGCCTTTCCTGTGCTTTGCCGGCGCGGCCCGTTTCGCGGCGCCGCGTCTTGGGAGGGCGAGCGTGATCGCGGCCCGGTTGTGCATCACCTCGCGCCCGAGCGGGGTGAGCGAGAGCGTCGGGTACTCGCCCGGAGCGGCGGCGATGCAGCCGGCGTCGATCAACGCGTCGATCAATGCCCAGACATACTCGGCTCCCTCGTCGGCGAGCGCGCCGTATGTCGGCAGCTTGTCCAGCCCGGCATCGATCACCTCACGCGCGTGCGAGCCCGCGAGCATCTGGCTGATGCGTCCGCGGCCGAACCGGCCGTCGAGGCGGGCGACGCCGCTGAGCGTTTTCCTGACTGCGAGCAGCTCATCGTCGTTCGGCGCGCGGACGGCGCCGCGGCCCTTCTCGATGCAGTGATCGCACACACCGCAGAACGACGCCGCTTCGCTGTCGCCGAAATACGCGAGGATGTATTGATGGCGGCAGCGGCGGTACTCGGCATACGCGATGACCTGCTCGAGTTTCCTTTCATCCCGCTCGCGTTTCGCATCGAGGTACTTGTAGTCAATGGGCAGATCGTCGAACGGCACGACGGGCAGGACGAGCTGCGTGGTGTACGTCCTGCTGCCGCCGACATACTCGCGCTGGAGCGCGCCGGCGCGCTCGAGCTGGTTGAGCGCCGTGCCGACGGCCATGCCGTTCACCTTCGCCCCCACCGCGGCGGCAATTCCCGTAATGGGCACTTCGACCGGGCCATCCGCGCAGAGGCGCCGCACGGTGTCGTACACGTCCTCGAGCAGATCGCGCGCGGGATTCGAGCCCTCGATGAAGAACTCCTGCGTGCGCACATCGGCGTAGTTGTACATCAACTCGCACCAGGCGGGCTCGCCATCGCGGCCCGCGCGGCCGGCTTCCTGGTAATAGGCTTCGACGCTGCCGGGGATGTCGTAATGGACGACGAAGCGGACATCCGCGCGGTCGACGCCCATGCCGAACGCGTTCGTGGCGACGACGATCGGCGCACTCCGCCCCATGAAGGCATCCTGCGCCTTCGAGCGTTCCTCGTCGCTCATGCCGGCGTGATAGGCGACGGGCCTGCAGCCGTGCAGCGCGAGGTCGGCGGCGACGCGCTCGACGTTTTTCCGCGTTGCGCAGTAGACGATGCCCGTGCCGAGCGACGTTGCCGCCTTGAGAATGCGCTCGAGTTTGTCCGCGCCGTCTTTCACGCGCGAGACGACGAACGTGAGGTTGTGCCGCGCGAAGCCCGAGACGAGCACGCGCGGCTCGCGTCTGCCGTCGCTTCCAAGGCCGAGCTGTGCGATGATGTCCGCGCGGACGTCGGGCGTGGCCGTTGCGGTGAGCGCGGCGACCTGCGGCCTGCCCAGCTCGGGCAGTACGCGTTTCAAGCGAAGGTAATCGGGGCGGAAATCGTGCCCCCATTGCGAGATGCAGTGCGCCTCGTCAATGGCGAACAGCGCGATCGACAGCGGCGCGAGCGCATGGATGAACCGCGTGCTCTTGAACCGCTCGGGCGCGATGTAGACCAGGCGGTACTCGCCGCGCGTCATGCCGGCTATGCGCCGCTCGGTCTCTCCTTCAGGCAGCGACGAGTTGATGAATGTGGCGGGCAGGCCTTTTGCCGCAAGGCCGTCCACCTGGTCCTTCATCAGTGCAATGAGCGGCGAGACGACGATGGTGATGCCATCGAGCATCATGGCGGGAAGCTGGTAGCAGAGCGACTTGCCGCCGCCGGTGGGCATGACGATGAGCGTGTCGTGGCCATCGAGAACGGCCTGCACGGCCTCCTGCTGGCCATCGAGGAAGGCACGGAAGCCGAAGTGGCGTTCGAGCGCGGCGTGCGCGGCGCCGGAATGCGGCGCCGATGTCTGCGCAGTGTGATGCGGCGAGCGGTCCATGATGCGTTATTGTAGCACAAGCGCGCCTGCGCCACAATACTCCGGGGCCGCCCTTCCGCCACAAGGCAAGGCACAAGGCAGAGCCTCGCGCCCATGCGGCCCGCCCGGTTCCATCGCCGGGACCGTGTGGGCATTCCGCTTGACAGCCTCCCCGCGCACATGGTATCATTAAAGACTGGCAAGAGAAGAGACGGCTTCAGGACCAACTGATCACTCTCGACAGGAGCCTTACCGCCATGCACCTTGCACCTGGAATCCACCGACATATCCCTGCATTGCCGCTGATATGCGCCCTCCTTTTCGTCACCTGTGCATCACTGTGCCTCCCGGCCCATGCGGCACTGCACTCGTGGCAGAAGCCGCATGCAACGGTGCTGCCCAAGGGCGATCTCGAATGGGCGCCTGAGCCGTTTGTCTACACGCCCGGCGCGTCCGTCCGTTACATCGACTTCGAGAACGGCAATGACAGCAATGCCGGCACGTCGACCGGCGCTGCCTGGAAACATCACCCGTGGGACGCGAACGCCACGGGCAACGCTGCGGCAGCCGGCGGCATTCATACGTACGTCTTCAAACGCGGCGTGATCTACCGCGGCCAGCTCATCCCCGACGATTCGGGACAGGCGGGCAACCCGATCCGCCTCACCAGCGATCCGGACTGGGGCTCGGGCGAGGCATGCCTCTACGGCTCGGAAATCGTGACGGGCTGGCAACAGGGGCCCGCAGGCATCCACACGAACATTCCTTCGCCCGGCTCCGTCTGGTACAAGGACCTGAGTTACCTGCCGCGGATGGTGTGCGTCGTTGACGCCACCGGCGCCATCACGCGCCTCAGCCAGGCGCGTCATCCCAACTGGACGATCACCGATCCGATCGACCCGCTGCGCAATTGCTGGCGGTGGGATTCGAGCGAGGCGACGAGCATCGGCGGCAGCGAGCGCTGGCTGGGCAAGGACTCGGCACTCAGCAATGACGACCCGGACTTTTACATGAACGGGCTCGTCTGGACCGAGTGGGGCAACCTGATGAGCGCGCCGTACGCCGCGAGAATTGAAGGCGTCGACACGGCGAAGAACGGCATCGTCTTCAGCGGCCCCTGGG
>JAAYZF010000003.1 GCA_012514975.1 bacterium | reverse complement strand
TTGCCGGCGTGCCGTACGTCATTCCTGATCCGGCAGCGAACGACCGGCGCGCCGTGGTCGGCATCGCGCGCAAGGCTGACTATCCGGACGGCGTTGACATACCGGTGAACGCGAAGGCCGGCGCGGTCTATGTCGTCCATGCCGCAGGCGGCGTCGGCCCGGCAGGGATCGCCGGGCTCATCACGTTCGCGTATGCCGACGGCAGCACACATGCGCAGTACATCCGGCAGGGAAAACATCTGGCGAACTGGTGGTTCCCCACGCTCAAGGAGAAGCATGCGGGCGTCGCATGGCGCGGGCCGAACGGGCTGAGCACGGATGTCGGCGTGTGCTGGGCCGTGTTCGAGAACCCGCACCCGGACAAGGAGATAGCGAACATCGTCCTGTCGGCGTCGGCTGACGGCGCGCAGTATGTCCTCTGCGCACTGACGCTTGCGGACACGATGCCGTACGTGGCGCCGCGTCCGGTCTCGTTCGGCGGGCCGGACAACTGGTCGGCGGGATGCTGCACGCTGGCGCTGATGCAGGGCTTGGCGGGCATTGCGGACGCGCCGGGCACGGCGGCGATGAACCGCGTCGTGCTCTCGCCGCGGTGGACGGCGGCGAAGGTTGGCACGGTCGCATTGACCGCACGCTATCCGGCGTCCAAGGGCTATGTCAGTTACCAGTACCATCACGACCCGAAGAAGAAGACCATAACGGTGACGCTGACGGGCGGCGGCGAATGGATCGCGCTGCGCCTGCTGCTTCCCGGCAGCGCGCGCAAGGTCGTGTCGGCAACCGTCGGCGGCGTGAAGACGGAAGCGGGGATCGAAACGGTTGGGAGCTCGACCTACGCAGTGCTGCACGTGAACCCGCTGAAGCCGGTCACCGTCACGATCCGGTATCGCTGAACGGCGCGGCATGCGTTCATGCCGGGCCTTGGCAGAAGGACATCACGATGACAACCGCGAGCAGACGAACCTTCCTGAAGATGGCCGGCGCGGGCTGTGCCGGCGCACTGCTCCCTTCCTGCGCAACACGCCTGTTCGGTCCGGGCTCCGGCGCATCGGCCGCGCGGGCAGCGCGCAAGCCCAATGTGATCGTCATCCTCTCCGACGACCAGGGCTATGGCGACTTGTCATGCCATGGCAACCCGGTGCTCAGGACGCCGAACTTCGACCGGCTGCATGCCGAGAGCATTCGGTTGACCGACTTCCATGTTGCGCCCATGTGCTCGCCCACACGCGGCCAGTTGATGACCGGCATGGACGCACTGCACAACGCCGCCACGGCAACCTGCATGGGCCGGCACATCCCGCGCGAAGGCATCCCGACTCTCGCCGGTATGTTCCGCGACGGCGGCTATCGCACCGGCATATTCGGCAAATGGCATCTCGGCAACTCATATCCCTTCCGGCCGATGGACCGCGGGTTCGAGGAGGCGGTGTACTTCAACGGCTTCGGCCTCGTGAGCGCTGATGACTACTGGTGCAACGACTACTTCAACCCGTGGTACCTGCATGGCACCGAGCGCATCCGCGGCAAAGGCTACTGCGACGACCTCTGGTTCGACATGGCGATGCGCTGGATGCGCCAGCGCCGGGCAGACGGCGAGCCCTTCTTCTGCTACATACCGACCAATGTGCCTCACTTCCCCTTCTGGGTCGCGGACGAATATCGCGCCATCTACAAGGACTCGGGCGCGGATGCGTTCTTCGGCATGATCGCGAACCTTGACAGGAACATCGGCAGGCTCGACGCCTTCATGCGCGAGACCGGCCTGCGCGACAACACCATCCTCGTCTTCATGAGCGACAACGGCGCGACCGGCGGCCTGAAGATTTACAATGCGGACATGAAGGGTGGCAAGTGTTCATACTATGACGGCGGCCATCGCGTCCCCTGCTTCATCCGCTGGCCTGAGGGCCGTTTGGGCGCGCCGCGCGATGTGGCCACTCCCACCCAAGTCCAGGACATCATGCCGACGCTCGCGGGGCTGTGCCGGCTCGAAACGCCTTCAACTGCCCGGCTCGATGGCGCGGACTTGACAGGCCTGCTGCGCGGCGGCACGCTGGCAGACCGCAAGCTCGTTGTCCAGTACTGTCAGTTCGACACCGTGAAGGACAGGGCGGCCGTGATCTGGAACAACTGGCGCCTCGTGTTCGGAAAAGAGCTGTACGACATCAACAAGGACCCCGGCCAAACCGATGACGTGTCGGCACGCCATCCCGACATCGTCGAGGCAATGCGCGCTCATTACGACGCGTGGTGGGCCGGCGCCGCGCCTGCAATCAACGACCTCGTGCCCGTCCATATCGGCTCGGACGCGGAGCCCGAGACGGTGCTCACGTGCTGCGAGTGGCAGGACGTGCGCTCGGACGGCGCTGAATCGGTGCGTGACCCGGTGGGCGGCAGGAACTACTCGCCGACGGGCGCGCAATGGAACGTCTTTGCCGAGCAAGGCGGGACGTACACGATCGAGCTGCGCCGCTGGCCGCGCGAGTCGGGCCTTGCGCTCGACGCGGCCGCGCCCGAGTTCAGGGGCGTTGCGGGAAGCATAAAGGCCGGCGCGGCGCTGCCCATCGCGTCGGCCTGTCTCAGGATCGGCGCCAGAACGCATACGGCGCAGGCTGCGCCCGGCGCGGACAGCGTCGCCTTCACCGTTCCGATTCCAGCGGGGAAACGCACCATGCACGGCTGGTTCCGCGACGCGCACGGGAGGAATCTCTGCGGCGCTCTCTTCGCGCACGTGAGAAGAGCGTGACGCAAGGCCGCACACGGCAACAGCAACAAAGGAGAGGAAGAACAACATGAACGCACAGGCTTCAACCACGACACCGCGTGTCCGGCACGCGATACCGGCCGACCGCGGCGAGTTGTGTTCGCTCGTCAACACATCGTTCAAATTCGATCTGGCGGCCGAGCTGCCGCACTTGTTCACCGACGAACGCATCTGCAACCACATCATCGCCGAATGCGACGGACGCATCGCCGGCGCTGTCGGCCTGTACCCGCACGCGATGCGGATAGGCACGCAGATGTTCGACGTTGCCGGCATCGGCCAGGTGTGCACGCTGCCCGAGATGCGCGGCAGGGGCGTGATGAGCGCCATCCTCGCCGAGGTGACGCGTGAGAGCGACATGCTTGACTTCACCTGGCTGTTCGGCGACCGGCTCCGCTACGGCCGCTACGGATGGGCGCCCGGCGGGATGCGCTACCTGTTCGAGACATACGACAAATACCTCCCCGCGCCTCCGCCGCCCAACATCGTCCGCCCGTTCGACATCTCGAACGACGTCCCCTTGTTCCTCCGCGCGGTTGACCTGAGCCACCAGGCCCCCCTCTTCGCGCGCAGCGAGACTGACTCGCTGTTCGGCGGCGAACGCGGCAGGCAGTTGTGCGGCTGGATTCTCGATGATGCGTTCATCCTGATGTGGACAAAGTCGCAGACAGTCTTCTTTGGCGACGGCACGGCCAGGGAGCTCTCCGCCCTCCTCGCCCATGCGGCGCGCGAGATCCGCTCCTACCCCGATGACAAATGGAAGCTCACGGTCGAATGCGGCCCCGAGCCCTCGCCGCTCATGGAGGCATGCATCGCCCATTACCATCACATGCGCGTCCAGCATGACGCGGGTCTCCGTGTCGGCAATCTCCGCGCCTTTCTCACGAAATGCTGCGCGCTTGCGCAGCCTCACGTCACCCACGGAGACGACTCACTCTCGTTCGTCAACACCGACAACGGGCAGGAAGCCACCATCTCATGCGCGAAAGGCCGACTCTCGGTGACCGGACGCAGCGCCCGCGATGCGCGCCGGCTCAACACCCGCGAGCTGTCCGAGGTGCTGTTCAGCCTCTGCCCGCTCGATGCGCTCATGCCGGGCGTGCCGCCTGATTCGCCGCTGCGCCACGTGTTCCCCCTGCCCGTATGGATCAACAAGATGTATTCACTGTAGCCCACCAAGGGATCTGCCCTAATGAGAAAGCCACCCGGACAACACATTCCTGCCCTCGCCGCCGTGCGCGACAACCTTGCCGCGTGGATGAAAACCTATCCCGCACCGCCCGACATCGTGCTCATCCACCTTGGCACGAACGACCAGAACACCAACGACTTCAACGCCATGACAAATGTGCTCGCAGCCCGCGGCACGCAACCCAGGTGACCATTCCCATGAAAATCCCCATCGGCATCATCCCCGGCATCGTCAGCGACGAACTCAAGAAGGACTACGCCGGCACGATCACGCAGCTTGCCGCGCTGGGCTACAAGGCCATCGAGGGCACCGTCACCCTCAATGGCGATGTGGCCGCGGGGCGCGCGCTGCTCGATTCGCTCGGCATGAGGGCGATCACCATCGGCGTCAAGAAGGAAGCGCTCGAGACGGAATTCGACAAGTACATGAAGGACGCCGACACGCTCGGCGTCGAGCACATCACCGTCTGGTGGTCCGAGTGCGCGACAAAGGACGCGGTGCTGAAGGATGCAGAGCTGTACAACCGTATCGGCCCGAGGATCGCGGCGCGCGGGTACAAACTGTGCTATCACAACCACGACCACGAGTTCAAGAACGCTTTCGACGGTGTGTACGCGCTGGATCTACTGCTTGACAGCACTGATCCCAAGGCGCTCCATTCCGAGCTTGACGTTGCCTGGGTGACGTACGGCGGTGAGGACCCGGTGGCGTATATCAAGAGGCGGGCACGCCGCATCCCCGTAATTCATCTCAAGGACATCGCGGACATCAATACGCGCGCGAAGTTCACTGCCGTCGGCACGGGCATCGTGAAGGTGAAGGACGTGGTTGACACCGCGGTTGCCTGCGGCGTCAAGTGGATCGTGTACGAGCAGGACCGGCCGAACAACCTGACGCCCATGGAAAGCGTGACGGCGACCATGCTGAATCTCAAGGAGCTGGGCATCGCCTGACGCGGAAGGCCCGTCCGTCCGTCCGTCCGTCTCAAAGGCGAAATAGCCTTGCCGCCATCACTGACAACTCGATGACCAAGATCACCTTCATCGGCGCGGGAAGCGCCAAGTTCGTCCGCGGAGCGCTTGCGCGCATACTCGATACGCCCGAGCTGGCCGATGTGCGGATCGCGTTGATGGACATCGACGCGGTGAAACTCGCCAGGACGGAAGCGCTTGCGAAGATGATGGCGCGCGGGAAACACCCGGAGATCGCGATCGAGGCGACGACCGACCAGCGCCGCGCGCTCGACGGCGCGACGTACGTGATCGTCACGGTCATGGTGGGCGGCATGAAGTACTATGCGTCTGACACGTTCATACCGGAACGCCATGGCTTGTCGCTCGCCGTGGGCGACACGAGCGGGCCGGGCGCCGTGTTCCGCCTCATCCGCACCGCGCCGGTGCTGCGGCAGATCGCGGACAATCTCAGCGATGTGTCGCCGGACGCGCTCGTGATCAACTATGCCAACCCGATGGCGCTGCTCACGCGCGCGCTGCACGAGTACGGTCATACGCGTGTGGTGGGCCTGTGCCACTCGATCACCAGCTCCATCAAGGTTCTTGCCGGCTGGCTCGGCATTCCGGCTGAAGAGATCGACTATACCGCCGCCGGAGTGAACCATCTGAGCTGTCATCTCAAGATCGAGCGGAACGGGCGTGATCTGTACCCTGACCTGCGTGCGAAATCGGAATGGATAGTCAGGAACGCAACGAACTGGGAGGCGGACACATGGAAGCACGAGGCGCGCGGGTACGAACGCATCCGCATCGAGCTGTTGAAACTGCTTGGTTGCTTCCCTGCTGAAGGCCCGTGGCATCAAGGCGATTTCTACGGCTGGTTCCGCAAGACGCCTGAAAGCGTGAAACACTACGGCCCGCCAGCCGGCTGGGCGTACAACTTCGATCTGAAACTCGGCGAGGCGGCGCAACGGTCGATTGACGACATGCTCGCAGGCAAGGCTCCCCTCCAGGTGGAAACGTCAACGGAAGCCGAGGTGCCCATCATCCGCGCACTCGAAACGGGAACACCGTACCGCTTCCATGGGAATGTCCGCAACGACGGCCTGATTGACGACTTCCCCTCCGAGGCCTTCGTCGAAGTGCCATGCAGGATCGATGAGAGGCAGCTCAAGCCGGACGCGGTCGGCACGCTGCCGCCGCAGTTGGCCGCGGCGATGCAGCCGCATGTGGCGATGCACGGGCTCGCGATGCGCGGCGTGCTCGGCAAAGACCGGGCGATGATCCGCCGCGCGATTGCGCTTGACCCGCTCACGCAGGCTGCGCTGACGCTTCCGCGGATCGACGCGATGGTGGACGATCTGTTCGCCGAGAACGCGGCGTACATGAAGGATTGGAGCTAGTACCTGCTTTCACAGAAGAGCGATAGTATGACGAGCGCGGCATGGCAGATGGCACGGCGCTGGCGCGCAGGCGATGCGCGGGCATCGCTGAGCGACGGCAACACCGCCAGATGCCGTGCCCCGCTCGCCCGAAGGGGCACTCGCC
>JAAYZF010000385.1 GCA_012514975.1 bacterium | reverse complement strand
CGTCTTCAGCGGCCCCTGGGGCAACAACGGGTACTCGATCATCATCAACCACCGCTACTGGCTCGAAGACAAACCCCATTACCTCGACGAGGCAGGCGAGTTCTGGTTCCACAAGACCGGCGCCAGCAGCGGCAGGCTGTACGTCCGCATGCCCGGCGACGCGCCGCCGTCGAACTACACCGTCGAGGCCGCGCGGCACACCGCCCTCATCTACAAATACCGGGGGACGGCGGACTACATCGAGATCAGCGGGCTGACGTTCCGGTTCGGGAACATCTACTGGCCGCTCGAATACCGCGATTTCCAGGACTATCCCAGCGTGGTCAGCGGCACCATCACCATCGAGGGCAACGCCATCGGCTTCGTCGTGCGCAACTGCACGTTCGAGTATGTCGCGCAGGCGGTGCGCTTCCGCTCGTATGGGGCGACCGACCTGGTCACCGGCCTGCTGATCGCGGACAACGACATCCGGTACTGCGACCGCGGCGCGATCACCGTCCTCGACGGCGGGAAGCTCGACCTTGTGCAGGTGCTGCGCAACCGCATTCGCGACACGGGCCTGCGGCCGTGGCGCGTCAACGGCAATCACACCCTTCAGGTCAACTATGCCCTGCGGCCCGAGATCGCGGGCAACATGCTCGAACGTGTCGGCGGCGCCGGCCTGTTCATTTTCGGCGGCAAGGGCAGCGGCTCGATGAACGACGTGCCCTTCGCCCGCATCCTCATGCATCACAACAAGGTGAAGGATTCGCTGCTCTGCGCCAACGACTGGGGCGGGATCGAGAACTGGCAGGGCGGCCCGTTCTACGTGTACAACAACATCTCGCGCAACGCCGCCGGCCGGCAGAACTTCAAGCCCGGCCGCTTCGGCGCGCACTTCTATCTCGACGGCGCGTTCAAGAGCTATCACTTCAACAACATTGCCTGGGGCGAGCAGGTCTGGGTGCTCAACAAGATGATGGACGCGCCCACTGCCTATAACCAGGTTCTCGGCTACAACAATACCTTCTTCAACAATGCCTCGTACAACTGCGGCCCCGTGCACCACCAGATGAGCTCCAGCACCGGCCGCAGCAAGTACCTCGGCATCGTCAGCGATACGAGCAGGACGTACGTCTTTGACAATCCGGCCACCACATCCACGGCCAACTACGACACGCTGGCATACGACTGGAACGTGGTCTCGGGCGTCGGCGGCTCGTTCGGCAGATTCGAGAACAGCGGGTCCTACAGCACCCCCGCCGCGTTCGCCACCGCGCTCAACAACCGCAAGGCAATGGCGTGGGCCACGGGCGTCCAGTCCAACTCCTCCTCATTTACCGATGCGGCGAACGGTGATTTCCGCCTCAAGGCCGGTTCGCCCGCGATCGACGCTGCCGGAAAGGTGTTCGTCCCCTGGGCGCTGTCGCATGTCGAGGGCGAATGGGGATTCAACCTGAACCGGAACACGCCGAACGTCATCCTGGATGAAGCATGGTACCTGCGCGCGTCGTTCATCGATCGCGAGTTGTACCAGTACCAGCCCACCATGCCGCTGACGTGCGTGAACACGACCGCCGGCAGTTTCATCGCCAGCCCGCTCGAAACATGGGCACCCGGCGCGTTACGCCTCGATGGTTCGTCGCAATACGCCTATTCGCCCGGCAGCGGGCCGAGCGGCAGGACGCTTGACATCGGCACGAACAGCTTCATCATCGAGGTGTATTTCCGCACCGTGCCCGACCACACGGGCGGCGTGCTCGTCTGCAAGTACTCGACCGACGGCTATGCGCTCGGCATTGACGAGCTCGGCCAGGCGAAATTCAGTCTCCGCCGGGGCGATGCCTGGGTGTACCAGCGGTCCGGCGGCGTGATGGTGAACGACGGCGCGTGGCATCACCTCCTCGTCGAGTTTGCCCGCACCACATCCCTGATCAGCATGTTCGTTGATGGCGTGCGCGTCGGCGGGGCGGGAAGCGGCGCGGTGCCCATGGCCGGTGTGTCCATTGTGAGCAGCGCCCAGTTCCTCGTGGGCAAAGGTCCGGCAGGCAGCCACTTCGCGGGCGACGTCGATTTCCTGCGCATCTCGCGCGCAACGCTCGCGATGGCGCGCACCACGATCGAGGAGCTCTATGACTGGCAGTTCGGCGGCCCGTTCCTTGCAGACTTCCGCGGCGTGGAGCCTCATGGCCGCCGCGACGCCGGCCCGCTCGAGTACTCCTACGCGGGCGAGGACATGCCGTGCATCGTCGTGCAGCCGACGAACATCGTCATTGAAGTCAACGCGTCAGGCGGCATCCGCGTGACGGCCCTGAATGCCGACGGGTTCCATTGGGCGAAGGACGGCAGCGCGATGAGCCTGCTGTCGGGGCCATGCGTCACGTTCAACTACGTCCAGCCGGCCAACGCGGGTGTGTACACGGTGTGCGCCAGCAATGCCGCGGGCGTGGTGACGAGCGCGCCGATCACGGTGACCGTCGTGCCCGAGCCGCTGGCAGGTGCAATGCTTGTGTTGGCATTTTCGGGCGTGCTCGCCAGGATGCGGCCTTCAATACACCAATGATGCCTTGCGCAGCGCGGACGGGACCAAGTGGCCCCAAGTCACTGCCGCTGCACCGTGGGCTGCACGCGGGCATCACCAATGCCTGGTTCACAATGGCAGACCATGGCGGGAACTGTGTGCGGGCACCGGGTGTGGTGCCGCCCTTCGTGTGGCTGTCATGCGTCCTGTGATATGCCATCCGGCGTGGCCGCAGGCTTCCTCATCGCATCTTCCACGCTAGTCTCCGATACGCCCGCGGCGTGATGCCGGCAACACGCTTGAACGCGCGCGTGAAGGCAAACGCATTGTCATAGCCGACACTGTCTGCGACTTCGTGCACTTTCCAGGGCATTTTGCAGAGCATCTCTGAGGCGACGCGTATGCGCAGTTTCAGCAGCCACTCATGGGCGCGTATGCCGAGCGACCTGATGAACAACCGGTTGAGATGATCAGGCGAGATGTTGACCACGCGGGCAAGCCGCGCGATCGTAAGGCGCTCGCCGAGGTGATCGAGCGTATAGCGCACCACCGTTTCAATCCGGCTTGCGAGGCGGCGTGCGTCCTCGTGGCGCCCACGAATGCGGGCGAGGGTGGCAGTCAATTCATACGCGGAGAGCGATGCGGCCAGCGGCCCGTCTGGCGGCGCATCGCGCACGGCGTCGATGATGCGTTCCATCACGGCCTGCACAGTGCGCGCGTCGGCAGGGGCCAGGCGGATGCGCGACACGTCCTGCAGGCCGGTGAACTCAAGTGCGCGGCGATGCCAGTCGTCCACCGCCATGTACACGATGAACAACTTGCGGAACGGCTCGCGTGAGCAGGCCCGATAGACGTGCCGTTCATTCGGATGCAGAATGAAGACATCGTCGGGTCGAAGGTCGTACCGTTTGCGGCCGACGACCAGTTCTCCGCTGCCGTGCGTAACGAGTTCGATTGAGAAGCTGGGCACGTTCCGGCGGACATACCGGTCACCCCGATGCCATTCCGACCGCCCGGCCATCTGCACTTCGAAGGGCAGGCTGCGGTCAGTTGTCAGGGTCGCGTGGTGAATCTCGTCCGGCGCTGTCACATGGCCGACGCTTGCCGGCCCGGGGATGAAGCTGCCGTGCACACGCGTGTCCGGCACGTACATGTCCGGATGCAGCACGTACTGGTCATGCGCGTCAAGCAGGGACGCGACGGCCATCGCCCGCAGTCTGTTCGCAGATGAGCCATCGCTCATGGCTACATTATACCAAAAGACATGGATGCGTCGACTGATGCGCGCCGTACGGCGGCAATGTGACCGGCCCTGTCGGTGCGACGGGCGGCACTGCGCATGGTCCGCAGCTGCTCCTCGCGTTCGCGCCGCTCCGACTGCTTGCGCGCAGGATGGTTTGACAGCGGCTGTGCACGAACAGCAGCCCCCATGCATCCCGCCATCATCCGCGTTTTCCGGTACGAAGTCGGAAAATGTGTAGAGAATGCACAACAGCGCGTGAAAAAGCCATACGAGAATCGGAGTTAGTCATGTACTTAACCACCATTACTGTGCGATACTAGCCACGGATGATTGATCATTAACCAAGGAAAGAGGAGTTTGCATATGAAACGCACAGCACGAATCAGCATCACCGCAATCGTTCTGCTCAGCCTGCTCGCCTCTGCCGCGCGCGTTGGCGCGGCAGATCTGTTCTGGGGCGGCGGCGACGCAGACATCGCCAATGGCACGCCCCTGCCCTCCACCACGAACGCCTTTGCGGGCGAATGGAACGCCAGCACCAAGAACTGGTGCACCACGTCAGACGGCTCGACGTACGCCGCATGGGCCGACGGCGACGTGGCTCAATGGGGCGCCAGCTTGCAGCCCGGCGAGGTATGGGTCACCAACAACGTGGACACCTCGTTCGCCGGCATGTTCTGCAGCCTGACGCCGACGCTGACCAGGTACTTCAACATCACGGCCACGAGCGCCAGGACGCTGACGGTCACGGGCGACAATGCCATGGTCATGGTCCTGGCGGACGGCAACAGCGTCAACGGCCTCCGGTTCCGCGGCAACGTCACGCTGGGCGGCACGGTCGGCGTGCTGAAGACCGGCTGCACGGGCTGGCATCTGGACGGGAACAACAGCTACAGCGGGCCCGTGACGGTGAACCAGGGCGCGGTGGTCGTTACCAGCGCCAGTGGCGCCGCGCTGAACAATGTCAATACGTTCAACTGCGTGCTTAAGATCACAAACGTGGACGGCTCGCTGGCCGCTGGCGAGCTGAGGATCGGTGCCTCGAGCGGCGCCAACAACAAGCTGTCTGATGATGCCGTGGTGACCCTGCGGCGCGGCGTGTTCTACTACGCGCCGGTGGCGACGAGCACCGAGACGCTGAAGCAGATCATTGCGGAGCCATGGGGCGTGATCAACCTGGCGAATGGCGCCGCGGGCGGTATTGTCACGCTGAACGACGGCACGGCCGGCATCTCTCGCGGCACGACCGGCCGCGGCACACTGTGTGTGACCGTGCCAGGCACCGGCCAGCCGCTGGCCAACATTCGTGTGCAGAATGGCGTGGCCACGGATGTGCTGCTGCCGTGGATGCACACCGACCGCTCGGAATTCATGCAGGTTGTCAGCGCCAATAATAACGCCCTGACGCAGATCCTGTCAACGGCCGCGGCGACGGACCTTTCTTCGTGGGACACGACCTACGACAACACCAGTGTTCTCCGCATCGGCAACAGCTCCGCGGTGGCGCTCACCGGCGTCATTGATGCCAACACGACGGTGAAAGCGCTGGGCATCTATAACAGCACGGCCTCGACCATCACCAATGCGCCGGGCGTGACGCTCACGATCGCGTCGGGCGGCATCGCCTTTGCGCCGGCAGGCGGCCAGCAGTTCATTGCCGGCGGCGCGCTTGCTTCGGGCACCAACCAGTTGTACCTGAACGCCAACAACAGCGGGATGAACAACCAGCTCCTGATTCATTCGGCCATTGCGGGCACGTTTGACGTCATCAAATCGGGTGTTCCCACCATCCGGCTTGGCGGCGGCGCCGCCAACACCTACAACGGCACGACGTATGTCAACAGCGGTACTCTGCAAACCGAGAAGCCGAGTGGTGTCGTTGCTGTGCCGGGCGCCGTGGTCATCGAGCACGGCGGAAGGCTCAATATCAGCGGCCAGAACAACGTCGCCGCGGCCGCGGAGGTCACGATCAACGACGGCGGGTACATCAATCTTGGCGCAAATCAGACGCACACCGCGACAGTCACCATTAACGGCGGCACGTACTTCTTCCAGAACATGGTGTTGACGCTGAACGCAAGCGGCACCGGCCTGGTGTTCAACGGCGGCCGCGTCGCGCAGAGCAGCACCGCCACCGGCACGCTGAACCTGAACACGGATGTCAGCTACGCCAGTTCGGCAACGCAGCAGGCTGTGTTCGAGAAATACAGCACGGGCGCGTACAACATCGAGCT
>JAAYZF010000384.1 GCA_012514975.1 bacterium | reverse complement strand
TTCGGCGGCCTGCCGGCGCGGGCGCGCAGGATGGAGCGCGCCGCGTGAACGCCCTGGCTCAATGAGAACTGGACGCTCATGCGCAACGGCCGGCCCGCATGCCCGACATGCGCCGCATCGCCCGCGGCGAAACAGCGCTCGTTGACCCGCAGGTGCCCGTCGACGATCAGCCTGCCCTGCCGGTCCTTCGCCACAGGCAGCGAGGCAATGAGACGCGGCGTCTCCCTGCCGGTCACCCAGACGACACATGCATGGTCGTATCGCGTGCCGCAGGACAGCACTGCCGCATCCCCCTCGATGCGCTCGAGCGAACGCTTCGGCAGCGCCTCGATGCCCATGCGCCCAAGGTTCGCCAGCGCATACCGCCTGAAGCATTCAGGCAGCGATCCCAGGATGCCATCGGCCACGTCGATGATGTGTATCCCGGGAACGCGGCGCAGTCTCGCGCTCCGGCGGCGGATGCTGGTGGCGGCCTCGATGCCCGTGTAGCCGCCGCCGACAATGACGAAGTGCTCATGGGCGCCCGTGTCGACCGCCTGGGCCAGCCGCCGCGCCTCATCCACGGAATCAAGCGTGAAGACGGCGGAGCGAAGATCATCCCGGCCGAAGAAGCTCGTGGTCGCACCCGCGGCAAGCACGGCGAAGTCGTATGCGATCCTGCATGCGCCGGCGACGATGAGCCGCGCGCTGAAATCCACCGCTGAAACCTCGGCCTGCACGAACGAGAAGCCCCAGCGGCGCGCCGCGCGCACGAACGGGTATTCGAGCAGATCCGGCTTGAACGCGCGGCCGATGACGTCGGGCAGCAGGGGCAGGAAATGCGACGACGCACGCGGGTCGATCAGCGTCACCCGCACGCCCCCCCGGCCAGCGTGCGTGCCGCGGCAAGGCCGGCAAAGCCGCCGCCGACGATTGCCACGTTGATTGCGTCGCCACTCATTTCCCGGATATTATACCATAGTTGACGGAATCCGGCGCGACCTGCTATCATGTGCAGGCGCCGGAGTGCGCGGCCATGTCCCGCCGCGTCCGGTTGCCGGTCACCTTCCGAGCAGCACGGAGCCGTCCGCATATGCCAGAGACACCCGCCGCGCCAGGCGCGTTCATCGTGATCCGTGCGCTCCGCCTGCCGTTCATCGGCGCGAGCCTGCTGCCGTATGCCATCGGCGCGGCGTACGCCTGCGGCCATGGGGGATGTTCCTGGGCGCGCACGGCCGTCGGTGCGGTGCTGGTGGCGCTCGCGCATCTGGCGGCGAATGTGCTCAACGACTACGGCGACGCGAAGCTCGGGGCCGACTGGCAGGACATGACGGCGTACGGCTTCTACGGCGGGTCGAAGCTCATCCAGCAGGGCGTGCTTGACGAGCGGTGGTATCTGCGCGCGGGCCTGCTTCTCGACGGCGCGTACGTTGCGCTTCTGTTCGTGTTCGCCGCGGTGTACGGCTTGTGGGGGGTTGTCGCGCCCGGCATTGCCATTGCAGCGGTTGCCGCCGCGTACTCGCTTCCGCCGCTCAAGCTGAGCTATCGCGGCCTGGGCGAGCTGTGCGTCATCGCGCTGTTCGGCCCGTGCGCCGTGTGCGGCGGATACGTTCTTGCGCGCGGCGCGCTGCCGGGCGGAACGCTTTTCCTCCTGTCACTCGCCTCGGGGTTGCTCACGGGAGCGATCCTTGTGTGCAACGGTATTGCGGACATCAGGACGGACGCCGCGGCGGGGAAGAAGACACTGGCGGTGCGGTGCGGCTTTGCGGGCGCGCGGCGGTTGTTCCTTTCGATGACGTTTGGCGCGGGCGCGCTGGTTGCATTCGCGCCGCCGCGCGCTCTTGCCGTTGCCGCATCATGCGCGGCAGTGGCCACGGGAATCGCCGTGGACAGGCTGATCGGCCGGTGCGGCGGCGACGCGGCGAGAATGAAAACGCCGGCAATCGTCATGATCGCCGGCCATGCGGTCTGCCATGCGTTGCTGATCGCCCTTGCCGCCGCGGCTGCCTGAGCGGCGGAAATACGGGCCTCAGAGCATGTTCTGGAACAGGATTTCCTTCTTCGTGCCGCGCAGCGCCTCGGGATACTTGGCTTTGTGGAAGTAGAAATTCTTGATGGTGAACATCGATGGCTTGTCGCCTGCTCCGACACCCGGGTCGGTCGCCGTGGGAATGGCGGTTGACTCGAGGCCGATACGGTCGGACACGGCATAGCGGAAATAGTTGGGCTTCGTTCCGGGCAGCGGATCGTACTTCCTGTCGATGCGCTCGAACAGCGCGCGTTTCTTGTCCGGATCGAGATTCATGAAGACCATCTCGATGGCGACGGCGCGGCCGTCCGTGTTGAAGTAGACGTTCTTCACGACGTCAAGGACGACATTTGTGCGCGTATGGCCGATGTTGACCTTGTCTTCCGTCGTCGAGAGCACGAGATACGAGATGACATCGAGCGTTGACTGCGGGGGCTTGATCCTCAGGAACATGGCGTTGGAGTTCGTGACGTCAGCCTTGGTCATCCCCAAATACGTGCCGTTGATGGCGAACTCGGCGACATCGCTGCCCCAGTCCGCAGGCAGCTCGTCGGGCGTCGTGGCCGAGGCGATTGACACGAGAAGGAGGCCGGAGAGCAGGCAGGTCGCAAGTGTCTTCATGTGTGCTCCGTGCGATGAATGGTTATGACCGCAGCCGGCGCCGGCCGGCGTGC
The DNA here is from genome assembly GCA_012514975.1 of bacterium. GTDB lineage: Bacteria > Auribacterota > UBA3054 > UBA3054 > JAAYZF01 > JAAYZF01. Next base: position 20,216 of record JAAYZF010000384.1, on the reverse strand, counting down.
AACGGGCGTTCCAGCACCACATTCTACCATCTTCCGCCAGCCCAGGCAAGAAGGCCCCAACCATGGCTGCCCAATGCCAGATGTCAAATGCCAAATGTCAAATGTCAAATGACTTACTGTCTCCCCAGCGTGTCGTGCTCCATGTCCTCGACGCGGAAGTCCCTGCCATGGGTCACCTTGATGAGCTGGCCGTCACGAATCCAGCAGACGCGGCTTGACGAGGTGATCATCTTGGGGTCGTGCGTCGAGCAGACGACGGTGACGCCCTCGCGCTGGTTGAGCATCTTGAGCAGATCAACGATCTCGGTGCCGGTCTTGGTGTCAAGATTGCCGGTCGGCTCGTCCGCGAGGACAACAGTCGGCGTGTTGGCGAGCGCGCGGGCGACGGCGACGCGCTGCTGCTGCCCGCCGGAGAGCTCGAAGGGCTTGTGGTGAAGGCGGTGGGCAAGGCCGACGCGATCGAGAATCTCCGCCGCGCGCTTCTCGGCCTCGTGCTTCTGCATGCCCTGGAAAACCATCGGCAGCATGACATTCTGCAGCGCGCTCATCACGGTGACAAGGTTGAACGTCTGGAAGATGTAGCCGATGCGGTTGCAGCGGAACCAGGCCTGCTGGCTCTCGGACAGGTCGAAGACGGACTGGTTGTCGAAGTAGACGGTGCCCTCGGTGGGGACATCGAGCGCGCCGATCTGGTTGAACAGCGTTGACTTGCCCGAGCCGGACGGGCCGATGATGGACAGGAATTCGCCGCGGTTGATATCGAGCGAAACGCCCTTCAGCGCCCAGACGTCCTCGTCGCCGAGCTTGTACAGCTTCTTCACATTCTCGACGCGTATGAGCGGATGGTCAGCCATGCATCTCCGTTGGCGCCCGGCGCCGTGTTAGTTGTCGACGCGCAGGCTGATGAGCCCGCGCAGCATCAACGTCTTGGTGAACGCGATGACGGCGGCCTTGCTCTCCGCCTCATCAAGCGAATACCTGGCGCGCAGCGCGCGCTCGATGGCGCGCAAGGGCCGCGTGCCGTCCACCTGCCGCCAGAAGAACGCGCCGCGCTCGTCAAGCGCGAACTGCACCGTGCGGCGCATGCCCAGCTTCTCGGCGCAGAACCTGCCGATGCGCGATGCCGCCTTTGCCTCGGCGCTCAGGGACACGCCGCCCTTGGCGGTGTCGCGCGTGCCGATGCCGGGCGTGGGCACGGGCACCGCGTCAAGCGGGTCGCGCTGCTCCTGGCGCAAGGCGCCTTGTGTGTGTGCGCTGCCGTTCATCATCTTGTCAAACGTGCTGCACGTTCTGTTCACGCCTGTTTCCCGCCACCCCGTTCCTTACACCCCGTGCCGTTGCCACATTCCGTTCCGGTGCCGTTGCCGTCCCTCCAAGCCCGTGCCGTTGCCGTCCTCCAAGCCGTTGCCGTTGTCGTCCCCCCCAAGCCCGTGCCGTTGTCCTCAATTCCTTGCAGGGCAGCCTCACGCCCCGCAAGGAATTGAGACTAGTGGAACTCGCTGCTCGAGAAATCAAGCTCCTCGGGTTTCGCGCTCTTGACGATCCGCCCGTCTTCGATCCAGAGGATGCGGTGTGATGACTGGAGCATCTTGAGGTCGTGCGTGGCGGAGATGACGGTGACGTTGAGCGTCTTGTTCAAATGGGACAGGAGGTCGATCATTTCCTGGCCGGTGCGCTGGTCAAGGTTGGCCGTCGGTTCGTCGGCGAGGATGATTTCGGGGCTGTTGGCGAGTGCGCGGGCGATGGCGCAGCGCTGCTGCTGGCCGCCGCTGAGCTCGGCCGGTTTGTGCAGTGCGCGGTGGCCGAGGCCGACGAGTTTGAGGATGGTGACGGCCTTTTCGCGCGCCGCGTCCGTTTCCATGCCGGCAAAGCTCATGGGCAGCATGACGTTCTCGAGGCACGTCATCACCTGGATCAGGTTGAACGTCTGGAACACGTAGCCGATCTTGCGGCAGCGGAGCCAGGCGAGCTCGTTGTGGTCGAGGTGCGCGATGTCCACCTGGTCGATGTAGACCCTGCCGTCAGTGGGTTTCTGAAGCGCGCCGATCATGTTGAAGAGGGTTGACTTGCCCGAGCCGGACGGCCCCATGATCGAGAGGTACTCGCCCTTGTAGACATCAAGCGTCGCGCCGCGCAGGGCGAATGTCTGGTTCTCGCCCGCGCCGTAGATCTTCTTCACGTCAACGGCATGGATCACGCACGGCCGCTCGCCGCCGGGCGCGCACTCGAACAGCGCGGCATGATGTTCCCGCGAAAGAGCCATGGCTACACGTTGCTCCTCAAGGCATTGGCCGGCACCATGCGCGACGCGACGCTCGCGGGATAGATCGCGGCGACGACGGAGAGCACCATGCCCGCCGCCACCGCCGCCGCGGCGTACAGGGCCAGGGATGAGAGCTGGCCGTAGGCGGAGCGCGTGGTGAGCGCGAGGCCGTAGATGCCCGTGTAGGCCAAGGCGGCGAACAGCGCGCCCGCGGCGCAGCCCGCCACGCTGCCCACGGCGCCCACGAATGCGGACTCGATAAGGAAGAGCATCCGGATGAAGGAGGAAAGCGCGCCAAGGCATTTCATCGTGCCGATCTCGCGGAACCGCTCGGTGACGGACATGAGCATGGCGTTGCTGATGCCGATGACGGTGACGGCGAGGGAGATGACGATGACCCAGAGCTGGCGCGCGGCGGCGCGGCGTTTCTCGGCCGCGGCGCGCTCGCGCTCGTCCGCCGACGGTTCGCGCGAGAGGGAGACGATGGTGGTGTGCGCGTCGCCGGGCGGAGACGCGGGGATGGCGCGGGTGAAGGCGGCGAGCTGCTTGCGCATGCCCGCCAGCACCGGCTCCCACACGATATCCGGCGGCGGGCCGGCACCCATGACGATGAGGGCGCTTGCGCCGTCTCCCGCGCCGGAAAGGTAGGTCTGCCGGAACGGCGCCCCGGACGAGACGGCCGGCGGCGGCGTGCCCGCGAGCGCCGTCCAGCGCAGTTCCTCGAGGCCCGCGGCGGAGAGCTGGCCGACAAGGCGCTCCTCGAACGGGTCGAGCGGGCCGGTGCAGATGATGCTTGCGGTCTTGCCATCGAGCGAGCCCGACTCGACGGTGAGGAAATTGAGCATGCGGCGCGCCTCGGCGCGCGCGCGGTCCTCGCCCGCCACGCCGCGGTTCAGCGCCATGCCCGCCAGCATCGCCATGAGAAAGGCAATGCCGAGCGCCACGCCGAGAATCGTCACCACCGACCGGCCGAACCGGATGCGGATGCCCTGCATCGCGACCGTCAGCGCGACATGGAGCGGGAGCTGTACCTGTTCCTTTATCATACCGGGACTAGAACGGCGCGGATGAAATGGCCGACTTGACCAGCCGCAACGCGATCGTCGCCATGCCGATCAAGCCGACGCCGGTGAAATACCCCGCCAGGAGCGTGGGCGCCATGCGCATGAAGTTCTTCACGCCGAATTTCTTCTGGAGATAGAACCGCCCGATCATCGCGCCGACAATCTCGAAGATCAGCGTGTGCGGGAACGAGCCGAAGCCGCGCACCATGCCGTACACGAACATCACCGGCAGCCCCAGCCCGGCCAGCCCGGTGTACAGCAGGATCAACCCGCCGAATCCGCCGGCGATGGTGTACGGATGGAGCGCCTTGCTGAACTCCGTGTCGGAGAATTTCTTCTGCGCGCCATCATCGCCCACGCCGACGAACGTGGATGAGAAGACGAGCACCTGGTTCTTCGCCGCGAGCTCCCAGTTGATCTGCGCGGCCGGGAACGTCTCCGACGGGATGGCGTCGGAATGCCAGATGAATGACCAGAACACGAGCGAGAGGATGAACAGGACGGGCGTGGCGATGATGTCCGTCTTGATCAGCGACCAGAAACTGACGCCCGTCAGCTCGTTGACGCGGAACGACTGCGCCTGCTGGCCGAAGTTGTAGATCGGCACGGGCGCCAGCCAGATGTCCACGCCCTTCGCGCCCGAGAGGAGAAAGGCGGACTCCTTCACAAAGGGTATCTGGATCTGCTGGCCCGAGATGCCGAGCAGGCGCGCGTTGACGTACGAGATGAGCGGGTTGTACAGGAACGCGAAGAACACGAGGAAGAACGCCACGCCCGGCGTGCGCGGCAGCAGCCACCAGCACAGCGAGATCATCAGCACCGCCGACACCAGGTACAGCGAGACGGCGATCCACACGGGATAGTCGCCGCGGCCGGGATACGGCGGGTCCCACATGCCGCGTGAGCGCCCTGCACGCTTCCCCTTGTTCTCGGCCCGGAGGGACCGTACGCGCCTCAGCGTGTCGCGAATGGTCGAGTAGACCGAGATGGCGGCGATGGCCAGCCCCGCGCCGATGTTGAAGCTCATCCAGAAGTCGACGTTGTTGGCGAACGTGGTGTTCACCGCGCCCATGCCCGGCTGCCACGTGTGCAGGATGTCGAGATGGTGGAGCAGGGGATTGAGCGTGACGGTGAGCAGCACGGCGCCCAGCGTGCCCATGACCGTCCAGAATGGAAGGACGAAACCGATGAGGATCGAGCCCAGATCGAGCGCAAAACCCGTCGGCGTCGCCGGCAGGAGCCCTTCCGTCACCGTGGTCATGTCGATGAACGGTTGCGGGATGAGATAGAACGGCTTCGAGAGGAAGAGGCCGGTGACCGCCGGGATGCCCACCTGCAGCACGCCAAAGCCGATGCCGATGTACGCCCCGAGGGAGAACAGGCGCCAGCGTTCCCCTTTCTTGCGCTCGACCTGTGCGTCGGCGACAAGGCTTGGCGCGTCGTCCTCCGGCTTCTCCTCGGCCTCGGCCAGCGCCATCGCGCCCTGCGCCTGCACCGGCGCGAGCGGGAAGGGCAGGTGCTCGACGTCCGAGCACAGGCGGAAGAAGAAATAGCCGAGCGTGTAGCGCTGGAAGAACGTGATGATGGTGACGAAGAGCAGGATGCCGATGGGCAGCAGCCAGTCCCTGTGGAAAAACGTGCGCTGAAGAATGGCCTGGCTGTCGTGCTTCGGGCAGAACCACGAGGGGAACGCGCCAAGCATGCCCGCATCGCGCGCCGCATCGCTGCCGGCAAGATACGCGCGGTACACAAGCTCGCCGAACGGCCCGCCGGGGAAGAGCACATGGCCCATCATCATGATGCTCGACGCATGCAGCAGGATCACGAGGTTCTGCCGCGACAGCGGCTGCATCGCCCGCCGGGCGATCTCCATGAAGAGGATGACGGTGACCCACGAGGCGGCCGCGCTCAGCCCCTGGCCCGTCATCAGGCTCAGGTATATCCCGCCGGGCATCATGACGAGGCCGCAGAAGAAAATGCCCGCGACCGTCGTCCAGTTGAACCCGTCCTTGAACGACGTCGGCTGGTCGAGCAGCAGGCGGTAGCGCTCGAGCTCCTGTTCGTGCAGCGACTTTTTGGGTTCATCGTTCATCGTTCATCGTCCATCGTACTTCGTACTTCGTCCATCGTACTTCGTCCATCGTACTTCGTACATCGTCCTTCGTCCTTCGTCCTTCGTCCTTTCCCTGTCCGCCTTTGCCGGTCACGCAGTCTCCAGTTTCAGCTTCGCCTCTTCGAACATTTGGGCGATATCGTCCTCGCCCACGGCGCGCCAGTGGAGGAAGTGGCGGCGGATGATGGCGACGAAGCTCCTGTTCAGCCTGAGCCACGCCTCGCGGGTGCCGGTGAGGCGGCGGAGGCAGATGGTTGCCTTGTACTGCCGGGTTTCCTGATCGGGCGGAATCGCGATGGTCATCTGCTGTGAGACCGCGAGATCGAACGGCTTGAGCCAGATGCGCGCCGCGATCTGGGGCACAGGCCCGGCCGGCGCATCCGCGGCCGGCTCGACGGCGACGTGCATCTGCGGCACGCTGGCGTAGAAGCGGCCCGCGCTGCCTTCGCCGTGCTCGTGGAGGTAGCGGTCGAAGAACGCGAGTACGGCCACGCGCTCGCGCTTGCTGAAATTGAACGGAAGGTCGAATGACAGGTCGTCCCCGTCAGGCTCGGGCAGCGACCAGCCCGCATCCTCGGCCGGCGCGGCGATCTCCATGGCCGACTTGGCGGGGAAGTAGGTCGAGATGAACACCGCGGCGACGATTGTGAGCGACGCGTAGATGGTCGAGAGCGAGGTGAACGTCATTCGCATTCCGCCCGTCAGGTCGAGCGCGGTGAGGATGCGGCCGGTGCCCTGGCTGAGCAGGTAGCCGAGTATCGAGCCGACCACGGCGTAGACGAACGCCTCGGCGAAGAACATGAAAAAGACGTAGCGGGGCGCGATGCCGACGGCGTTGTACACATAAATCTCGCCGCGGCGTTCGTAGACGGAGCCCTTCATCGTGTTCAGCACCGTCAGCCCGGCGATGACGAGCGGGATGACGAGGTCGAGCATGCCGGCGAGCGTCATGCCGCGCATGCGGCGTCCTTTGTAGGCGATGCCGTCGAGGCCGTAGAAGAGCGGGCGGGCGGTCTGTTCCATCAGGGCCTGGATTTCGTTCCGCACCTCCTTGTACGGCGCGTCGGGCATCGCCACGGCGATGCTGATCGTGCGCAGGCTGCCGTACGGGACGGAATCGAGCACGGTGCGCACGGGCGTGATGACGAGTTTCGCGGCGGGAATGCGCGGGTCGTCGTCCTTGGCGACGATCGTGTTGTTGAGGAGATCGACCTCCTGCATCGCCTCGATGTCGAAGGGGAGCAGGTCGACGTCGTCCAGCCCGCGCAGCGCATCGAGCGATCCGGCGGTGAAGATGCCGCGGACGAGGAATGCGCGGCCGTTGATCGTCATCTGCACGCCGCCGCGGTCAACGCTCTCGGGCGTGATGCTGAGCGCGGCGGCCATGGCGTCCGGTATGAGCACCGGGCAGACCGCCGTGCTCTCCCTGTCCTGCTCCGCCGTGAACCAGCCGGACGTGGTGACCATGCGGAGCTGGTGGCGCAGGGGCTCGCGGTGGCTGAACTGAAGGATCGAGTCGAACGGATAGTGGCGCGTCACGTTCCTTTGTCTGAACGCCGCCTTCAGCTCCGGGTTGTTCCGCTTGCGGTCGGCCCAGTTCTCCGTGCCGACGTACATGCGCCTGGCGCAGACGTCGAACCGGTCGGCGTACTTGCTCTGGTAGGCGAAGACCTCGGCGTCGGAGACGGGGAGGTACTGCTCGTTCTTGATGAGCATGCCCTCGTAGGGCGCCTTGCCGATGGCGGTGCTCTCCTCGACCAGGTCGTTGCGCACCGACGTCAGGCAGATCATGACGAACGTGAGCAGCGTGAGCGTGGCGCACGTGAGCCCGGTGCGCACCTTGCGCCGGTTCATGTTGTTGAGCCCGAGCATGAAGGCAGAGCCGACGACGCCCAGAGTGTTCACCTCGGCCGCGGTGACCTTCCCCTGTTTCTTGCGCAGCTCCTCGAGGTTTTCCTTGAACTTGCCCGAGAAGAGGACGGTGATGCCGCCCGAGATCAGGACGATGATGAACCCGAGCAGGATCATCAGCGAAGACCGCACCATCTGGAACGCCGGATGCAGCAGCCGGAGGAGCGAGAACACGACGAGGAAGATGACGAGTTGCGCGGTGAGCTGCTTGCGCACGTCCGGGAAGCAGAACAGCAGCTTCTCGAAGAAGAAGACGAACGGCACCAGCAGGCCAAGGTACCAGACAATGCCGATCACCGCCTCGGTGATCGTGCCGCGGAGCACGGGGTGGTTGAGCGTGGCGTAGGTGACGGCGTCGCGCGCCTTGAGCACGGCCGCGCGCAGCGGCTGCGGCGCCGCCGCCGCCGCCAGGTTCGTCAGGCACTTGCGCTGGTAGTCGTTCACCCATTCGTCCGCCATGTCGTACCGGTTCTGCAGGGCGAGCCGCCGGCCGTTGACGTCCGCCATCGAGTTCCCGGCGTCGAATGGCACGCGGTAGAGAAACGCGCTGTCCGCGGCGAGATACCCCTCGCCGTCGATCTCGCGGCGGCGGCCCGGCATGCCGGCCTCGGTGTTGCCCAGCATGAACGCGCGGGGCATCTGCATCAGCGGGTTGTCCGGCGCGCCGCCGTTGAGCGCGGCGAAGAACCGTTCGTCGGGCGGGATGTAAGCCGTGTAGAATCCGTTGGCCGGAAAGGCGATCCGCTGGCGGAACTGCGTCAGCCCGCTGCGCCCCAGCAGCGTCACGCTGCTGTAGTCGCGCATCGCCTGCGGGTTCGTCATGTCGCATACCGTCACGGGCGCCGCGCGGAAGGTGACGATCGTCACCCGGTGCCTGCTTGGCGCGCCGACGTTGACGGATTTGAACACGCGCTGGCCGTCCTCGCCCTCGTCCTTCACGTAGATGATCGATCCGTCAGGCCCGTAGCCCGCGGCAATGGGCGAGTAGACCGAGCCCTTCGAGTGGACGCGCCACCACACCGGGAAATCCGCCGCGTCGTGCGGTATGTCGTACTCGCCGTACAGATCGGTCATGACGATCAGGTGCTCATAGCAGCCCGGCCAGGAATACAGGGGCTGGTACTCGAACGGATGGTTCGCCACGGCCGCGCCGCCCAGCGGGTAGTTCGGCACGATCGACTGGCCGACGCCGGAGAGCAGCACCCGGCCCTTGAAATCACCGTCAAGCCATTCCTTGTATTTCACCGGCTCGAACCGCCCGTTGCCGTGTGCAAGCGAAAGCACCACTTCGCCCGCGAACGCCAGCGTGTTGCTCAGCGAGCGCAGGTCGCGCATGAACGGCAGATCCACAGGATCTGTGTACCGCTTGTACGATTCGCCCCGGCCAAGGCTGACCAGCGTATACGAGGGATAGCCGTACTGCGACCACATCCGCGGCGATTTCCGCACGGGGGAGGGGGCGGTGTTGCTGCCGATCCGCGACAGGTTCTCGTTGTCTAGCGGTTCGAGCACAAACGCCCTGCCCGCCCTGAGCCGCTGGCGCGCGGCGGTGAAGACGTTGATCATGCTGGGAAGGGCGGGCACGTGCAACTGGGTGTCGACGTCAATGCCCACGCTCTCCACCGCGCCGCCGGGCGTGAATGCCGGCACGGGCTTCGGCTCGAACACGGCGACGTTGTCATACCGGTCGATCAGCGCGACGATGGCGAGCTCCTGGGCGCACCGGCGTTCGAGGGCCTCGTGATGCGCGGCGAGGGCGGCGACGCGGGCGGCGCAGCGTTCTCGCACGCGGTGTGTCGCGGCGAACACGCGTTTCGCATCGAGCAGGTTGACGGCGCTGTAGCCCGCCGCGGCGGCTGCGTCCTCGTACGCCCTGCGCGCCGCGAGGTACTGGCGGAACTCGGGCGTCCCGGTGCTCTTCGCCGGGTCGCGTTCGTAGGCCGTCTTGGCGGCCACCATGGGCTCGGCAAGTTCGAGTGCGATCGTGTTGAGCACGTGGGTGAACTGCTCCTTGAACAGCGCGCGCGCAGGCGCGCCCAAGGCGGCGATACCGGTGCGCGTCGCGCCCGGGTCGATCAGGAACGCCTGGTCGTCGAACCGCGCGGCGATCTCGCGCACAAGGCGCAGCGCCCCGTCGTTCTCCGCCTGCTGCGCCAGCAGCGGCTTGCGCCGCCGGTCGCTCGGCATGGCCCTGCCCTTTTCGCCATGCGCGATGCCGAGCGCAGCGAGGAACGGGTTGACGCGCGGCGCCTCGGTGTTTTTCTGGATGATGCCGATCAGCCTGTTCAGCCCGGCCTCGGCCATCATCCCGGCGCCGAAACTGCAGAAAATCACATCCCGCTGGATCGTGTCGCGGTAGGGAAGCAGCCCCTTGAGCAACTGCACCTGCATGGCCGGGCTGATCGCCCGGAGCACGCCCGGCGCGCTGTCAGGCAGGATCGAGCACGCGTCGTATCCCGCGGCGACGATCAGCGCGGTGCGCGATGGCGCCTTTGCGCGCAGCACGCCGAACAGCGTCCTGCCCGGTATGTTGGCGAACACGGATTTCACGCGCAGCCGCACCAGGCGGTTCGTATGCGCAAACACCTCGCGCGATGCGGCGACACGGACGAAATTCACGGGCACGCTGGCGACCATGCCCTTCCACTGGCCGGCGATCAGGTGCCATGGCGCATTGTCCAGCCCGCGCGAATGGGAAACGATCAGCGCCGACAACCCGAGCCGCGCGTACCGCGGCCAGACAAACCCGTAGTCGTAATCGTACGCGCCGTCCAGACTGTCGATCAGCCCGATGCATCCGTCAAACCGCTCGCGCGTGCGCAACGATTCCTCGTTCAGCAGGACAAGGCGGCCGACGAGGCCGGTGATCGGGGTCGCCACCGGCTGGAGATGGTTCGGCATGAACGGATGGACGTCCACGGCGCGCTGCGGCAACCCAAGGTCGGTCGCCGCCACGGGCGGGTTGCTCGGGAAGTCTGCCGCGTCGACCAGGTAGATTTCGCTGTAGGCGGTCGTGGGGGCGACACTCAGCACCTCGTGCTCATACAGCTCGAGCCCCGCAGCCTTGTACGCCTTGCGCAGGTGGTCTTCCGTCTTGTACAGGCCCGGCTGGCCCATGAACCGCGGGCCGAACGAGAGGATGCCATTCAACGCCGCCTCGACCCGCGCGGGCGCCATCGCCGTCTGCATCGGGCCGGCCGCGTAGCCCTGATATGGCGGCGGCACGGCGACCCAGTCCCTCGGGCTGAACACGCGCAGGTGCACGAGTATCAGGAGCGCCACGCAGGCGAACGCGCACGCGCCGACCACCGCGCGCATCGTGCGCGTGTTCCTATCGGGCATGTGCCGCTGCCGCGGCGGAGTGTGTCGTGCGTCAGCCGTCATTGCTCAGAAACCGATCTTGAATTGTATGGTGCGCGGGCTGAAGAAGAAGAAATACCCGTTGAGCACCGCGAAGAACAGATAGCCCGCCGTCACACCAAGAATCAGCCCGGCCGCGAAGGGCAGGAGCCGGTTGCGCACCGCGGCCGCGCCGCCCAGCTTCAGCACCGCGAACCGCAGGGCGCACGCCACGAGCAGCGAGCCCCAGATATCCTTGATCGCGTTGGTCGAGCCCAGGATGAAGCCGATCGGGTGAAACCAGAACCCCGCAAGCCACTGGCGCATCAGCACGATCAGCGTGGTGCATCCTGCGCCGAACGCGATTGCCCATGAGTCCGGCCCGAGCCGCCCGCGCACGAGCGCCGTGCCGGCTTCACCCGCGGCCACCTGCGACGTGAGGATTTTGAAATCGCCGATTCTGAGGAATTCACCCGTCGTGATGGGATAGTTTTCCGCGCCGATGGCGTTTGCGCTTGCCAGGTAGATCCACCCGCCGATCAGCACGCCGCCCGCGATGCCCAGCACCCACGTCAGCCCCGTGTGCCGCGGTTTCACCTGCGTGCGTGTCCCGCACTCGATCAATTCGAGCTGCAGGCCGGGCAGTTGCATGAACGCATGCCCGCCCAGGATTGTCTGCGCGAACACGAGGAACATGATGGCCTCCGGGCCGAACGCGCGGATGCCGCCGAGGTAGGGGACCAGCAGGAGGAAGTTGAGGGAGAAGATGTTGACGGCCGGGAAGCCGCATTCAGCGCGCAACTTTGCCGCGACGAGCCCGGCGAGCACGACGCACGCAAAGAAGCCGAGCATCGCCTGCGCGGGCAGCCCGGCCCAGCGGCTCCATGCCGCCATCCCCAGCCCGCACGCGACGAGCAGGAGCAGCGCGCCGCGCCGCGTCATCACCTCGCCCGCCTCGCGGTCTCCATGCACCGCCTCGACAAGCACGGCGGCCAGGTACCGCCTCGTGAACACGAGCGTCAGCGCCGCGTAGGCGAACACGGCGCCGATTGCCTGGTTCGTCGGGTAGGGATACGATTTGTCCGCCGACCATCCGAACGATTCGCCCACGAGATATTGCAGCCGGAAGAGGATGAAGCCCGCGACAAGGCTCATCAGCACGCTTATGTCCATGAACAGGGCAAAGCCAAGGACGAAGAGGCTGATGCCGAAGTTCACGCCGTCCCACGTATTGCCCCACAGCGCGTCCGCCAGGTACGTCTTCACCGCGAAGCCCACGTTGATGTCCGGCAGCATCGGCAGATACTCGCGCCCGCCCTTCAGCAGGCACCAGGCAAACGCGACCGCGCATCCCGCCCACATCAGCCTGTTGCGCCACAGCAGTGCGAACGCATGGCGCGCATCGCGCTCGTCGCCAATCATGGCCAGCGGCACCCGTGCCACCGGCATGCCGTACCGTTCGCTCTGCATCCACTGCCGCCGCATGATGACGGCGAGGCTGAACAGCGCCGTGAGCACCAGGACGACGAAACCGCCATAGACGCCCGCGGGCGGCAGCCAGTCCCGGTACGGGATGTACCCCGCGACAAGGAACTTCACGCCCTCGACGCTCAGCAGCCGCCTGGGCCGCACCACCAGCCCCGCGCGCTGCGCGGGCGGCAGACGGTCGTACTCGTCCCGCGAGATGATCTGGCGGCCGGTGAACGCGTATTCGAGCGCGCTGACGTTCATCAGCTCGATGTCGCGGAACTCGACGTCGCCCGCGCCGCTCAGGGCGAGCTCGAGCACGGCATGCCGTTCGAGCGTCAGCGGAAACGCCACGCCGTACCTGCCGTAGCGGGTATACCCGTCCGGCTGCATCTTCGTCCGCTTGGTGCCTTCGCGCGACGAGAACACTTCCTCGCCGAATTCGCCTGCATCGTCATAGTAGACACGCCACCAGTACTGCGCGTCGCCGTGCAGCCTGCGCCCGCGGGCGAGCACGGTGGCGATGTAAGGCTGTCCCAGCACAATGGCCAGCGGGCCGTCGCTGACGGGCAGGATGATGCGCGCCGTGCAGACGCTCTCCGGCACGCCGTTGGTGAGCGCGAGCACGGAAACCCGCGTGCCGTTCGTAAGCGTGACCGTGCGGACGAACACGGCGCCGTTGCTTCCCGCGTGCCAGGCGCCCTGGCGGAAGCTGTCCGCGAGGATGTTCGGCCCGTGCGGCCACAGGCGGCTGCCGAGCGCGTCGTATTTCTCAAAATCGGCATTGCGGGGAATCGATGCGCCGAAGGCGATGAAATACCGCCACAGCCCGTAGTTCATCAGCGGCGCCGCGACCAGCGATGAGAAGAACACCACATACAGCTCCGCCCGCGTCAGCAGACGGAACCGCGCCGCCGCATACACCGCTCCGCCCGCCACGATCACCGCCGTCATGATCGCCAGCACGGGCACCGCCAGCGCTTCGCTCCCGAACAAGATGCGCCACCCGTCCGTCACGCCGACAAACTGGATCAGCAGCGCGGTAAGCAGCATGACCGCGATGCTTGCCCCGACGGAGCGCAGCGTAATGCCGTTGTGTGCCGTCCCGTGTTCCTTCATCACCTGCCGTGGCAGATACCGTTGCACGCCTCGAGTGCGCCGGACAATTAAGGATAATCATTGAGATTATATCCTTTTGCGCCCTGTTATGCAACCATTCTGCTATAATGATTGCCCGTCACTTGCTCCATCCGTTTCATCCGCCGCGCGGGAGCGCTTCATGAACGATTCGTTTATCGCCGTCGAGATAGGCGGCACCAAGCTTCAGATCGCCCGCGGCACTGCCGACGGGACCATCACCGAGCGCCGCCGCACCGGCGTCGACCGCGCAGCCGGCGCGCGCGGCATCCGCGCGGCCATCGAGACAACGGTGCGTGAGATGACTGCCGCCGCTCCGCCCCGCGCCATCGGCGCCGGCTATGGCGGGCCGGTCGACTGGGAGACAGGAAAGATATGCTGCTCCTATCACGTCAAGGGCTGGTCGGAATTCCCGCTCGGCGAATGGCTCCATGAAATCGCCGGCGTGCCCGTGTTCGTCGACAATGACGCGAATGTGGCTTCGCTCGGCGAAGCGCATCGCGGCGCGGGTGCGGGGCGCAACCCGGTGTTCTACGTCACGCTCGGCAGCGGCGTGGGCGGCGGGCTTGTCGTCAATGGCCGCATCTATCACGGCATGAAGCCCGGCGAGGCCGAGATCGGGCACATCCGGCTGAACAAGCGCGGCGTCATCGTCGAGAAGCGTTGCGCGGGCTGGGCGGTCGACAGGAAAATCCGCCGCGCCATCGCGAATGAGCCGGGCGGCATTCTCGCGCGTCTCGTGGGCGCGACGCGCGGCGGCGAGGCAAAGCATCTTGCCGGGGCACTCGACCAGGGTGATGCGGCCGCGCAGCGCATCCTTGACGAGACTGCCGGCGACCTCGCGTTCGCACTCGGCCATGCCACGCAGTTGTTTCACCCTGGAATCATTGTGCTGGGCGGAGGCCTGTCGCTCGTCGGCGAGCCTCTGCGCTCCGCCGTTGCCGCGCGCGTGCCGCGCTACATCATGAGCTCGATGCAGCCCGGGCCGGCGATTGCGCTTGCGGCCCTGCGCGAAGACGCCGTGCCCGTCGGCGCGTTGATCCTTGCCGCGCAAGGGATTCCCGCGCGGTAGGCCGAGACTCCAGCCCACATCTGTTGCGCACACGGCGGCGCAACAGATGTGCGGACGCGCGGTGCGGCTGAGTCTTTCGTTGACACCCGTCTTTCTCTCTGCTATACTTTCTAATGCTTCACCGGCATCACCGCGTGCGCGGCACGCCGCGCCGCATAATCATTCACCGTATACCGCCATGCTCAGCGACACCGTCAAGACAGGGCTCGAACGCGCGCCGCATCGCAGCCTCCTCCGCGCGTGCGGCATCAAACCGGCTGATTTCGGCAAGCCGTTCATCGCCGTCTGCAACTCGTTCGACGAGATCATTCCCGGCCACGTCCATCTTAATAAGGTTGGCCGCCTTGTTGCCGATGCCATTCGTGAAGCGGGCGGCGTCCCGTTCGAGTTCAACACCATCGGCGTCTGCGACGGCATTGCCATGGGCCACAGCGGCATGAAATACTCGCTTGCCAGCCGCGAGCTGATCGCCGATTGCGTCGAAACGATGCTGCGGGCGCATTGTTTCGACGGGGTGTACTGCATTCCCAACTGCGACAAGATCGTGCCCGGGATGCTCATGGCCGTGATGCGCGTCAACATCCCCGCCATCTTCGTCAGCGGCGGGCCGATGGCCGCGGGCAGGACTCCCGCGGGCAAGGCGGTCGATCTCATCAGCGTCTTCGAGGGCGTTGGCGCGCGGAAGGTGGGCAAGATCACCGACGCGCAGCTCGCCGAGGTCGAGGAATGCGGCTGTCCGGGCCCCGGCTCGTGCTCCGGCATGTTCACCGCCAACTCGATGAACTGCCTGTGCGAAGCGCTCGGCATCGCCCCGCCGGGCAACGGCACCATCCTCGCCGTCGACCCGCGCCGCGAAGAGCTCTGGCGCGGCGGCGCGCGCATGCTGCTCGAACTCGTCAGGAAGAATGTCCGGCCGCGCGACATCGTCAAACGCGCCTCGTTCGACAACGCCCTCGTGCTCGACATGGCAATGGGCGGCTCGACGAACACGGTGCTCCATTCGCTCGCCGTCGCGCGCGAGGCGGGCATCACGTACGACCTCGCCCGCATCAACAGGCTCTCGAAAAAGACGCCCAACATCTGCAAGGTCAGCCCGTCCTCGGCCTACCATATCGAGGACGTGGACAAGGCGGGCGGCATCAGCGCAATCCTCTTCGAGATCAGCAAGGTCAAGGGCCTGCTCGACACGTCGTGCAAGACCGTCACGGGCAGGACGCTCGGCGGGAACATCGCGGGATGCGCCTCGCGTGACGCGCAGTGCATCCGCACGATCGGGAATGCCTACTCCGCACGCGGCGGCCTGACGATCCTGCATGGTTCGCTTGCGCCCGACGGCGCGGTGGTGAAGACCGCGGGCGTCGACCCGAAGATGCTGGTGCACGAAGGCCCGGCCGTCATCTTCGATTCGCAGGAAGACGCATGCAAGGGCATTCTTGCAGGCAAGGTGAAGGCGGGGCACGTCGTCGTCATCCGCTATGAAGGCCCGCGCGGCGGGCCGGGCATGCAGGAAATGCTCGCGCCCACGTCGTATATCATGGGCCAGGGACTCGGCGACAAGGTCGCGCTCGTCACCGACGGCCGCTTCTCCGGCGGCACGCGCGGCGCGTGCATCGGCCACGTCTCGCCCGAGGCGGCAATGGGCGGCCCCATCGGCCTGGTGAGGAACGGCGACATCATCTCGATCAACATCCCAAAGCAGACAATCGAGGTGAACGTCTCCGACCGCGAGCTCAAGGCGCGCAGGAAAACGTGGAAGCAGCCGAAGAAGCGCCTCGATTTCGGCTGGATGGCCCGCTACCAGCGCCTGGCAACGAGCGCCAATACCGGCGCCGTCCTCGCCCCGCCGAAGGAGTGAGGGGATGGAATGGTGGAATGATGGAATGATGGAATGATGGAATGGTGGAATGATGGAGTGATGGAATGCGGCCACAGTGCAGTGCTGCGGTGAAATGGCCGCGCAGCCCGGCGTGGCAGCCTTCTTACTCGAAGCTGCAGTGTGCTGATTGACAACGCATGGCACCGTGAGAATCCTCCTGAGCAACGATGACGGAATTGACGCGCCGGGGCTGCGTGCACTGGCTGCCGCGCTCGCCCCGGTGGCCGAGCTGTTCATCGTCGCGCCCGCGACTGAACAGAGCGCCGTCGGCCACGCCATCACCATGCGCGATCCTCTCAAGGTGAGGAAATGGCATCGCGACGACGAGTTCTTCGGCTATGCCGTCAGCGGCACGCCGGCAGACTGCGTGAAGATCGCGCTGTGCACCCTGATGAAACGGCCGCCCGACCTCGTCGTCTCGGGCATCAACCAGGGCGCCAATCTCGGCACGGACATCATCTACTCGGGCACCGTCTCGGCCGCGACGGAAGGGACGCTGCTCGGCGTGCCGTCAATCGCCGTGTCCGTCAACTGCTACGAGCGCACCGCGCGGTTCGACACCGCGGCGCGCGTCGCCGCGACGCTTGCGGCCGATGTGCCGGGGATGAAGATGCCGCGCGGCACGCTCTTGAACGTCAATGTGCCGAACGTGGCGTACGAGGAGCTGAAGGGCTGGCGCCTCACGTCCCAGGGCAGGTCGAAATTCGTCGAGAACTACATCCGGCGCATCGATCCGCGCGGCACGCCGTATTACTGGATCGGCGGGAAATTCGTCGAGACGGACGAGCCGGCGCATGCGGACTATCTTGCCGTCAAGCACGGTTTCGTCTCGATCACGCCGCTGCATTTTGATGTGACGGACTACTCGTTCCTTCATGCGAGCAAGGCGCGGCTCGAACGCATGTTCAACCGCGCGCCGCGCACAAGGCGCCGCTGATGCCGTCCGCGCGCATCTCCAGCCTCTGCCTTCCCCTCGTCGCAGCCGCCCTCCTCGCCGGATGCGTCAAGTACACCGAGCAGTGGGAAATCAACGAGGCCGGCGGCGGCAGCGTGCGCATCACGTGCGAGCCGACGGCGGCGTGGAAACGCCAGTTCGACCAGAAGAACTGGAAGCAGACGGCGGCGCTGTTCCTTCCGTCCTACCACGCGCTCAGCCAGGAATGCGTCGCTGCGGGCGTACGGCTGAACCGCTGCCGCTATGAGACGCGTTTCGGCAGGCCGCGCGTCGAACTCGCCATCGCCTTCGACACGATCGCCCAACTCGAGCGCATGGCCTTCTTCCGCGACAGGATTCTTGCATGCCAGCTCAACGGCGGCATCCTGCTCTTCCTCCACCGCCTGCGCACCGCGCCTGCCGCGCCATGGGCGGCAGGGGACGATCTGACGAGCAGCGCGAACCTCGCGGACGGCCTCGTCGAATGGCGCGTCAAGTTCCCGGGCCGCGTGCTCAAAGCTTCCGGCGCCGACGCATCCGGCAGCGTCATCACCGCCCGCCGCTCGCTCCGCGAAGCGCTCTCTGGCCGCGATATCATGTTCACCGCCACCGCGCGGACCCGCCCGCTCATGCCATGGTGGGTCGACCTCCTGCTGGTTCTGCTGGCACTCATCGTGCTCGCCTTTGGCATCCGGTGGATTGCATCGCGGCGCTCGGGATCGCGCTCATGGAGCTTCCGGTCGAGATGGCCCGCTCTCAGAGGCCAAATCCCAGATGGCAAATCTCAAATGACAAATGACCAATGACGGATGACCAATGCCCGGCCTCCCTCCTCACATCCACAATATCGCCGACGTGCTCGACCATGCGGCCGATGCGAGGCCCGACCATCCTGCATTGCGTGACAGGACGCATGACGGCTACGCGGCATGGACGTATCGCGAGCTTGCGGACAAGGCATACGCGGTGGCGGCCCTGGTGCGCTGCCATGGCGGGATCGCCCAGGGTGATCGCGTGGGCGTTCTCATGCCGAACTGCCGGTGGTGGGGCGCGGCGTTCTTCGCCGCGCTGGCTGCCGATGCCGTCGTCGTGCCGCTCGATACACGGCTGACCGAGCGCGAGTTGGTGGCAATCGCCGTCCGTGCGGGCCTGCGCGTGCTGGTCACGACACGGTCGATGCTCGACCGCGCCACCGCGGTCAGCGCCGCATGCCCGTGCGTCCAGCAGGTCGTGCCGGTGGATGACATCGCGCTGCCGCCCGGTGCGCCCCGGCGCGAGCGAAGGCGTCTACTTAACGACCCGGCGGTGATCATCTTCACGTCGGGCACCACCGGCGCGCCCAAGGGCGTGGTGCTCACGCACGGCAACCTCCTGGTCGACATCTACGAGCTTCTCGAAGTGCTCGAAGTGACGCCGCAGGAACAGTTCGTGTCCATCCTGCCGCTCAACCATGCGTACGAGATCACCGGCGGGTTCATGTCCGCCATGTGCCTGTGCGCCACCGTGACATACGCCTGCTCGATGCGGCCGGATGCGATTGTCGATACGATGCGCGAGTCGGGCATGTCGGTGATGATGGTCGTGCCCGCGTTTCTGCGCATGCTGGTCGGGCGGATCAAGAGCGCGGCGGGCGCGCGCGGTGGCCGCGTGTTTGCCGTGCTGTTCCGCGTGTCGCTCATGCTGACGCGTGTGGGGGTTCCCGCCGGGCGCGTGCTCTTCCGCCGCATTCGCCGCGCGCTCAGCCCGCGGTTCCGTGGGTTCGTCTGTGGCGGCGCGCCGCTCGATCCTGAGCTGCTGCGCGAAGCACACGCGCTCGGCCTTACCGTGCTCCAGGGGTACGGCATCACCGAGGCGTCCCCGGTCATCACCGTTAATCGGCTGACGGAGAATGTGCCCGGTTCGGTCGGCAGGCCGCTTCCATCGCTCGAACTGAAGATCGTGCGCGCACGGGAGGGAAGGGAGGGCGAAGGCGAGCTGTGGGTGCGCGGCGCAAGCGTCTTCCATGGGTACTTTGACAACGACGAGGACACGCGGAACGCCTTCCACGGCGGCTGGTTCAAGACGGGCGACCTCGCCAGGATCAGCCGCGGCGGGCATGTCTACATCTCCGGCCGCATCAAGAATGTCATCGTCAATGAGGGCGGAAAGAACATCTACCCTGAGGACATCGAGCATGTGCTCCAGCGCTGCCCGATCGTCCAGGATGTCTGCGTGGTTGGCATCGCGGCGCGCGACCAAGGCGAAGCGCCCGTTGCCGTCGTCGTCGCGAAGAAGGAGCTGCTGCATGAACGCGGCTTCCCGGACGCCGGAAGCGCGGCGGCGTACGTGAAGGAACAACTCCAGCCGTTCATCCGTTCACTGGCCGAGTACCAGCGCCCGCGCGCCGTGCACGTCTGGGACGAACTGCCCAAGACGCACACGCTGAAGATCAAGCGGTTCGAAGTGGCCGAGCGGGTGAAGAAGGAAGGATAGTTGGGAGTTGGGAGTTCGGGTGTGCGGTAGTCACACTAGTGCCCTGGCGTCCCGGCCTGCCATGCGAGCATGCTGACACGCGTCCGCCGGCGCGCGGGGTACGACGTGACTCCAGTCACGTCGACACGCGGTATACGCGTGTCTGCCAGCGCCCTTCCGCGCCGTGTGGCCACGACTGGAGTCGCGGCCTACCACGCGAGCATGCTGACACGTGTCCGCCGGCGCGCCGGGTACGACGTGACTCCAGTCACGTCGACGCTCGGGATACACGTGTCTGCCAACGCCCTTCCGCGCCGCGTGGCCACGACTGGCGTCGCGGCCTGCCACGCACTCCCGCGGACGCGGTTCCGCTCCTTCCTGTGTTTCGCACCCGCACTTATTCCTGCGGCGCGGGCGGTGCGGCCGGTGTGGGCGTCTCCGCGGGTTTTGCATCCTGCGGCGCGGTGTTCGTCTCGGCGGGTTTCGGTTCGAGAAGCTCGTGGAGCGGTTTGCGCAGCTCGCCTGCCTTGTAGTTGTCGAGCAGGAATGTCCATTGCGCGAACTTGTCGTTCAACTCCTTCGCTTCCTG
>JAAYZF010000383.1 GCA_012514975.1 bacterium | reverse complement strand
TGCGGTCACCGGGGACGGTGACCCTCCAGGGCCGCGGCATGACCGCCGCCCTCCATGCTTTTGCAAAAAACGGGCGCAATCGCTATAATACGCAGTATATACTATGGATACGTGCCACCAATGGTGAATTTCCATGAGTGACAAGGCGTTGATCATCATCCCGACGTACAACGAGCGCGACAATGTCAACCCGCTCGCCACGCAGATTCTCGGCTCCTACCAGGATGTCGAGATCCTCTTCATTGATGACAACTCGCCTGACGGGACGGGCGCGCTCCTTGACGACCTCGCGGCGTGCGCCCCACGCGTCCACGTCATCCACCGTCCCGGCAAGCTCGGCCTCGGCACCGCCTACGTCACCGGGTTCAAGTGGGCGCTCGAACGCGGTTACGACCTCGTGTTCGAGATGGATTGCGATTTCTCGCACGACCCGAAGTACATCGGCGATTTCCTCAACGCCATCAGGAACGCCGACCTCGTGCTCGGCTCGCGCTACACCGTCGGCGTCAGCGTGATCAACTGGACGCTGCCGCGCCTGCTTCTCAGCAAGTTCGCCACGCTGTACGTCCGCGTCATCACCGGCATGCCCGCCAGCGATGCGACAGGCGGATTCAAATGCTTCCGCCGCCGCGTGCTCGAAGCGATCAATCTCGATGCCGTCAAATCGAACGGCTACTCGTTCCAGATCGAGATGACGTATTACGCATGGATCAAGGGATTCACCATCCGCGAGATACCGATCGTGTTCTACGAACGGGCCGGCGGCGTGTCGAAGATGAGCAAATCGATCGTGCGCGAGGCGATCCGCGTGGTGTGGAAGCTGTTCTTCAAGCACCTGTTCGTGCGCAAGCCGCGCAGGGAGCCGTTCTACCAGCCATCCCCTGCAGACGAGACCGTACATGGTTAAGATCATCGACCGATACCTTGTGCGCTCGTTCCTGCTGCCGCTGGCGTATTGCCTGCTGGCCGTGCAGATTCTGTTCATCGCGTACGACCTGAGCGACAAGCTCAAGGACTTCTTCGATGCAAATGTCCCGCCGGACATGATCGTGCGGTACTATCTGTACAATGTGCCGATCGTGTTCTCGATGCTTGCGCCGTTCGCGATCCTGCTGGCCCTGCTGTACTGCCTCGGGAACCTCAGCCGCAACAACGAGATCATCGCCATGCGCGCGAGCGGCATCGCCCTGTTCCGCATCGTCCGCCCGTACCTCGTCCTCGGGTTCATCCTGTACGTGGTGACGCTTGTCGCGAGCGAGGCGTTCGTGCCCACGTCAAAACGCCTTGCCGCGAAGATCGTCAAGCAGCCCTCGTCCGTCCGCGTCGCGCTCGTCGCGCAGAGCGACGGCTCGCTCATCAGCTTCGTCAATGCCCAGGACGACCGGTCGTGGACCATGGCCGCGCTCGATCCGGTGTCGAACACCGTGGATCGCGTCACCGTGACGTCGTACACGCATTCGCAGACCATGCGCAAGAGCAGCACGCTCGAAGCCTCTTCAGGCGAGTTCGTCCCCGGCTTCGGCTGGTGGTTCTATGACGTCACGCTCATCAGGTATGCGCCTGACGGCACCGCGCGGCCCGCCGCGAAATTCAGGAAATGCGCCATGCGCTATTTCACCGAGACCCCCGCTGACATGCTCGCTGCACAGCCCGGCGACGTCGAGATGATGACCTTCCTCGAAATCCTCAAGGCCATGCGGCATCTCAGCATCAACTCCGATTTCTTCAAGAAACTCAGCATGGAACTCCAGAGAAGAATCGCGGGCCCGGCCGCCTGCTTCGTCTTTGTCCTCCTTGCCGCGCCGTTCGGCATCCATCATACGCGCGCCGGAATGGTCAAGGGCGTCATCACCAGCATCATGCTCTGCCTCGGCTACTACGTCATTGCGGCGTTCTTCATTAACCTCGGGCAGAAAGGCCTCATGCTCCCGATCATTGCCGCCTGGCTGCCCAATGTTGCATGCACCGGCATCGGCATCTATCTCCTGCGGCAGATGCGATAGCCAGTTCCATCGATCAACTGAATCGATGGATCTGAAGATGCCTTCTGCCGAAGACGAGCACGCGCACGAAGG
>JAAYZF010000382.1 GCA_012514975.1 bacterium | reverse complement strand
TTCTTCCTCCGCGACCCGCTCAAGTTCCCGGACCTCAACCATGCCGTGAAGCGCGACCCGCGCACCAACCTCCGCAGCGCGCTGAACAACTGGGATTTCTGGACCTCGCTGCCCGAGGCGCTCCACCAGGTGACCGTCGTCATGAGCGACCGCGGCATTCCCGCGTCGTACCGCCACATGCACGGGTTCGGCAGCCACACCTTCAGCCTCATCAACGGCAGGAACGAACGCTTCTGGGTCAAATTCCATTTCAGATGCCTGCAGGGCATCAGGAACCTCACTGACGCCCAGGCCGAGAAACTCATCGGCAAAGACCGCGAGAGCCATCAACGAGACCTGTACGAGAGCATCGAGCGCAAGGACTTCCCGCGCTGGAAGCTCTGCGTCCAGATCATGCCGGAGAAAGAGGCGGCCACATACGCGTTCCACCCGTTTGATCTGACCAAAGTGTGGCTGCACAGGGATTACCCGCTGATCGACGTCGGCATCCTCGAGCTCAACCGCAACCCCGAAAACTACTTCGCCGAGGTCGAACAGTCCGCGTTCAACCCGGCCAACATCGTGCCCGGCATCGGCTTCTCGCCCGACAAGATGCTGCAGGGCCGCCTGTTCTCCTATGGCGACGCCCAGCGCTACCGCCTCGTCGTCAATCATCATCTCATCCCCGTCAACGCGGCCCGCTGCCCCTTCCACAGCTACCATCGCGATGGCGCAATGCGCGTGGACGGCAACCACGGCAGCACCCTCGGCTATGAGCCCAACAGCTTCGGCGAATGGCAGCAGCAGCCTGAGTTCGCCGAGCCGCCGTTCGCTCTCAATGGCGCCGCGGACCATTGGAATTTCCGGGAGGACGACGATGATTACTTCACGCAGCCCGGCCTGCTCTTCCGCCTGATGAGCCGCGCGCAGCAGAACGCCCTCTTTGGCAACACGGCCCGCTCGATCGCTGATGCGCCCATGGAAGTCAAACTGAGGCACATCGGCAACTGCCTGAACGCCGACCCTGCCTATGGCAAAGGCGTCGCGAAGGCCCTCGGCATCCCGCTCAGCAAGGTCAGGAAATAGACGTGGTCGGGCAGAACAGCGGCCTCGCGATGATGCGCAAGGCGGCTTCGTGCCCGCAGTTTGGCATCCCCCAACAGACTGCCGTTGCTGGGAATCGCCCGTATCCCGAAATCCGTTGCGCTGTTCAGCAACGGATTTTGCGGCACTTGCAATCCCCGGGCGCTTTTGGTATCTCTAGTATGTTATGGATTCACTTCTCTTCTACAGCACGAACCTCAAGGCCCGGGCCGTCAACGCTAAGGATGCCATCCTCAACGGTCTGGCCGAGGACAAAGGGCTTTACATGCCCGAGTCCATCCCGCGCTTCGCGCCGCGCGAGTTCGATGCGCTCCGCGGCAAGCCGTACGCCGAGGTCGCCTTCGTCGTCATGCGCAAATATCTTGCCGGCCTCATCTCCGACGATGAGCTGCTCCGCTTGTGCCGCGAGACGTACACGTTTGACGCGCCCATCGAGAAACTCGACGACCAGCTCTTTCTCCTGCGGCTCGATCGCGGGCCCACTGCTGCGTTCAAGGACTTTGCCGCGCAGGCCATGGGCAGGCTCATCAACCATTTCCTCGAGCAGGACGACCGGCGGCTGCTGATCCTCACGGCGACATCGGGCGACACGGGCAGCGCGGTTGCCAATGCGTTCCACGGGCGCGACCGCGTGAAGCTCGTCGTGCTCTTCCCCATCGATGAGGTCACCGAACGCCAGCGCAAGCTCATGACCACGCTCGGCGGCAACGTCACCGCCGTCGCCGTTGACGGCAAGTTCGACGACTGCCAGGCGCTGGTCAAGGACGCGTTTGTCGATCCTGACCTGAGGAACCTCGAGCTGAGTTCGGCCAACTCGATCAATTTCGCGCGGCTGATGCCGCAGATTGTCTATTACGTCTATGCGCGTCTGCAGTTTGACAGCGACGTCAACTTCTGCGTGCCCTCGGGCAATTTCGGCAACCTGATGGGCGGCCTGCTGGGCAGGCACATGGGCATGCCGATGCACAGATTCATCGTGGCCGTCAATGAGAACGACGAATTTGTCTCGTTCTGCACACGCGAGCAGTATGAGCCGATCGTCCCGTCGCGCAACTGCATCTCGAACGCGATGAACGTTGGCCACCCGAGCAATCTTGCCCGGCTGATCGCGCTCTATGGCGGCATGATCGACGAAAAAGGCATCATCAGGAAAATGCCCGACATGTCAGCCATCAGGCGCGACATGTGGACGACCAGCGTCACCGATGTTGACACCAAGGCCGCCATCGCACGCGTGTACAAACGCTACGGCGCAATCGTCGAGCCGCACGGCGCCGTCGGCGTGCGCGCGTGGGAGGAATACGTCAAGGCCACCGGTGACACGACGCCGACCATCTGTCTCGAGACCGCCGATCCGGCAAAATTCCCCGAGACGATCCGCGAAGTCATCGGCATCGATCCGCCGCTGCCTGATTCGCTGAGCGCCGTGCTCCACAAACCCGAGAAGATGGAGCGGCTGCCGAACGACTATCCCGCGTTCAAGACGTTCCTCACGACCCGCTTCGGCCGATTATGACTGCTCCCGGCGCTGAAACGGTGGAATGGAGAGCTGAGGAGACAGTGTCACACGCCTGGCGGCGCTGGATCGTGCTCGCCGCGGCGCTCATCGTGCAGGGCTGCCTCGGCACTCTCTATTCCTGGAGCGTTCTCGCCACGCAACTGCAGGGAGCGTACGGCTTCTCGGCACGCCAGACGTCGATTGTCTTCGGCATCGCCGTCTTCACGTTCACCATCGCCGTCATGTTCACCGGCCGCCTGCAGGACCGGATCGGCCCGCGGCTGCTCGCGACGCTCAGCGGCATCTTTCTTGGCGCGGCGTATCTCATCGCAAGCGCGGCGTACGGCTCGTACGCCGTGCTGTTCGTGGCGGCGGGCCCGGTGCAGGGCCTGGCGATTGCCTGCGGCTATGTCTGCGCGATTGCCACGAGCGTGAAATGGTTCCCGCGGCACAAGGGCCTTGTCGCCGGGCTGGCCGCGGCGGGCTACGGCGGCGGCGCGATTGTTACTACGCCTCTCCTGAAAGCATTGTTCGCACACGGCTGGCAGGTGATGCCCGTGATGCGCCTGATGGGCGTTGTCTTCATCGTGCTGGTCACCGGGTGCGGCCTGCTGATGGTCGCTCCGCCTGCTGCTGCCGGCCGGCATCATGCGACGGTGCGGTACCGTGCGGTCTTGCGCGACGCGTTCTTCTGGCGGCTCGTGGTCGCCTTTTTCTGCGCCACGATGGGCGGCCTGTTGATCATTCCGAATCTCGAACGCATCGGCCTGTCCTTCGGCCTTTCCGAGACGGTCGCGGCGGGCTCCGTGGTCGCACTGGCGATCGGCAACTCGAGTGGGCGGGTTCTCTGGGGATTTGTCTATGACCGCCTGGGCGGCCAGCGGTCGATCGCGCTGTCGCTCGGGGCGATTGCGTCATCGCTGTTTCTATTCCGGGACTCGGGCGGCTCGGGTGTGCTGTTCCTCTGCGCCGCCGCGTTTGCAGGATTCTGCTATGGCGGGTGTTTCGCCCTGTATGCGCCGCGCATCGCAGAGGTGTACGGCACGCAGAATCTCGGCGCCGTCTACGGCCTGCTCCTCCTGTCGCACGGCGCCAGCGGCCCGGTGGGCGCGCACATCAACGGCCTGCTGCTCGAAGCAACGGGCAGTTTCCGCCCCGGCTTGCTCGCCGCTGCGACGGTGGTGACAGCGGGATTTGTTTTCTATATGGCAACCATGCCCCGCCGTGCTGTCAAGCCGGCGGCGGAATGAACGGCGAGTCCTCCAATGCTGTCTCATGGGGCATTCGGAGTTCCACCTTCAGGTGGGCAGTTTGGAGAGTCCCGCGTGGCGGGATACTCGTCTGCCGCTATTCCGTAATGCGGTCGCTGGCCGACCATGCGGCGGCCGAGGGCGGCCACCCTCCATGCTTTGCACCGCGTTCTGATCGCAGACTGACAATTGGCAATTGAGGATTGAGAATTGACAATCGGGAAATGACAAATGAAGACCTCACGTCCTAACATTCTGGTTGTGATGACCGACCATCAGCGCGGCGACACCGTGCTGCCGGAACATCCCGCGCGCACGCCGCATCTAACTGACTTTGCGAAGCAGGGCCTTGCGTTCACCAACGCCTTCTGCCCGTCTCCGCACTGTTGCCCGGCACGCGCAACGTTCTTCACCGGGCTCTACCCCTCGCGCCACGGCGTCTGGAACAACATCTGCAACGACCAGCGCCTCAGCCGCGGCCCCAGGCCGGGTACGCGCCTGTGGAGCGAAGACCTCGCCGCCGCGGGCTACACCCTCGCCTTCAGCGGCAAATGGCACGTCAGCATCGACACGTCGCCAAAGGACCACGGATGGAATGAATTGCTCGCCACAAGCAAGGGCGGCGACTTCCACGGCGTCTCGTGGGACACCTACCGCAAATGGGCTTCGCAGCCCGAGCCGGCCGAGCGGCCTGAAGGCCATATCCTCCGCCAAGGATACGGCACGGCGCGCACGTATGGCACTGCCCCCGCCGAGTGGGAACAGACCAATCAAGACCGCAAGGCAACCAACATCATGCTCGACTGGCTCGGCTCGCCGGACAGGCGGCGCGAACCGTGGTGCGCCTTCCTCGGCCTCTCCGGCCCGCACGATCCGTATGTCGTGCCCTCGAAGTACCTTGACATGTACCGCCTCGATGACGTGCCCCTGCCGCCCAGCTATCGCGACACCCTTGCGGACAAGCCGAACATCTACCGCCGCATGCGCGAGACTCGTTTCGGCCAGCTCGGCGAACGCGAAGTGCGCGACGCGATCAGGCACTTCTGGGCGTATTGCACCTATCTCGACGAGCTGTTCGGCGAAGTGCTGCGCGCGCTCGATGCGACAGGCCAGGCGGACAACACGCTTGTGGTCTACACGGCCGACCATGCCGATTACTGCGGCGATCATGGCTTGTTCGCCAAAGGCATCCCGTGTTTCCGCGGCGCGTATCACGTGCCGGCGATCATCCGCTGGCCGCGCGGGATGAAGGCGCGCGGGCGGCGCAGCGACGCGTTTGTCTCGCTGGCTGATTTCGGCCCGACGTTCCTCGATGTGGCCGGCGTATCTTCCGACGCTGCCTTCACCGGATCGAGTCTGTATCCCCATTTCTCGGGTGCCTCACCCGAGAAATGGCGTGATGACATCCACACGCAGTCCAATGGCGTCGAGCTGTATTACTCACAGCGCTCCGTCATGACGAAGGAGTTCAAGTACGTCTTCAACGGCTTCGATTTCGACGAGTTGTACGACCTGCGCACCGACCCGCACGAGATGAACAACGTCGCGCAAAACCCGGCATACAAAAATGTGTTGCTGGATATGTGCCGGCGCATGTGGCGGTTTGCCCTTCGCGAACAGGACGCGATGATCAACAACTACGTCACCGTCGCCCTCGCGCCGTACGGGCCGATGGAAGCGTTCAGGTAGAGGAATCCCCAATGCTCAGGTTGTGCCCTTCGTGATTGGGCATTCCCTGCTGAGTGGAAGCCAGGGCTGAACGCGGTGTCGTGATGCGCGGAATTGACACCGCCGCCCAACGGCCCGCCTGAAGGCGGTACTCCAAATCCCCCATTGCGGCATTGGGGGACCGCCTCGCGCGTCATCGCGACTGCACGCGGCATGAACATGCTTAACCGAGCACCGCGGTTGGGTGCCCGTGGTGTGGCATCCCCCAACGCCGTCTCATGGGGGATTTGGAGTGCCCGCTTTAGCGGGGCCGTTGCGCTGCGACATGCAGCGGGTGACGCGCCGCAGATGGATGCAGACTGCGATTCCGCGCAGGCCAGCGGATAGGCGGTCGTTGACGGTCGCGGACCTAACGGCTTGGTCCGCGTCTACAATCGTGTGCCGCGTGCCGGTGAACGCCTGATGCCTTCCGCGCGTTCACCGCTTCAGCGCCTTTGCCGGCGTCATGCTGTTCCAGTCGGGCACGGCGCTCGTGCCGTAGCCCGGCTTGTCGAGGCCGCGGATGTCGATCAGGCCTTCGCGGATGCGGAGCCGCACCACGCCGTCCTGCCGGTGATACATGTCGGGATAGGCCGCGCGGAATGCTTCCTGCTCGTCCGGCGAATATGCGGCAAGGCCGTTGACGTAATGATGTCCGTTGCGTTCGAGATGCGTGCAGCCGATCAGCGTTGCAAGACACAAATCCTGCTGCAATGCAACGCCGGCCTGCACGACAAGGTCCTCGCCCGACATGAAGTACCTGCCGGTTTTCTCCTCGGCATTCCACTTCGCGCACCGCGCAGTATTCAGCAGCGAGCGGTAGAAACCCTTGCACGACTTGCTCGACACGCCCGCGTAGCCTAGTCTGCGCGCTTCGAGGAATGAACCCATTTCGGCGTCGGATTCGTCGATCTCGACGTCCTTGCACCGGGCAAGCGGCTCGATGGACGTCGAGAGCGCAACGGCGCGCGTGATCGGCTGCTCGATGAACACGATCGACGCGGCAAGCTTCTTCAGAGCAGGTTCCGCGGCAATGCGCTCCCACAACGCGACGACGTCTTCGACCTTCTTGTATTGCTCGTTGCCGTCAAGCGTGGAGACATAGGGCCTGCCCAGCCGGTCGAGCACGCCGGCAATGCGGCGCAGGCGGTCGAGATCGCCGTCGATGTTCCCGCACACTTTCAGTTTGTAATGCGTGCAGCCGTAGAATTTCGCGCACGCCTCGAGGCTCTGTGGCAGGCCATCATTGACGCGGTCCTTCTTCCCGAGGTCCTTGTCCTCGATCGCGTCAACGAGGCCGACCGTATGGCGCGCGGCAATCGCCGCCTGCGGATTGAGCAGGGCGAGAAAGGCGCCGATGTCCATTCCGGCAAGGTCGGGCGCGGTGGCATTGGTGATGCCCGGGACATTCGCCTGGATTGCGGCGAAGAAGGACAGGCCGAGGTGATGGCAGACCGCATCGAGAACGGCGCGGTCGAGCAGGGCGTTGCCGAACGAAGCGACCAGCGGGTTCAGCTTCTCGGTGCCGCAGCGTTCGATGTGCGCGCGGTCGTGTGCCGCATGCAGGCCGAACGGCGTCAGGGACCTTTCTTCCGCAAGATACGCCTCGCACGCAAAAACGAGCGCGCGGCGCAACTGATCGACATTGTCGTCGTTCGTCAATGCGGGATCCTTGTCAAACCATTTGGGAAGCAGCATCTCGGCCGCGCTGCCCCATTCGGCTGTCCCGTCGGCGAACTCGACGCGCGCGCGGACAAACACCTGCGGGCATTGGCGGAGGGTGATGACGCCGAACTTGAACGGCTGGCGCAGGACAACGTCGCGTTCGTACAGCGCGACTTCTTTCAATCGGATCGTTGGCTGGTTCATTGCGTGCTCCTCGTCGTGGTTTGGATCATGCGTTCGCGCCTGCCGCGCCTCGCGCGCGCTGCAGTGCCGTCCATAATGCCTCTGGTGTGATCGGAAGCTCGGTGCAGACGACGCCCGTGGCATCGGCAATGGCGGAGGCCACCGCGGGGGCGACGGCGAGCACGCCGCTTTCGCCCGTGCCTTTGGCGCCGAACGGGCCCGGGCCGTCAGCATTTTCCACCAGCAGCGAATGCACCTCGTCAGGCACGTCCATGCTGGTGGGAATGCGATAATCGAGCACACCGCGGTTGATGATCATGCCGCGCGCATCGAGTTCGAGATGCTCCATCATCGTGTGGCCAAGGCCGATCATCGCGCCGCCTTCATCCTGCATCTCGACGTGGGCGGGATTGAGCGCTTTGCCGATGTCGCCGGCGGTGACGAGCTTGGCGATGGTGTATGCGCCTGTCTCCTCGTCGACAGCGATTTCGGCCGCGCAGAAAATGACTTCCCAGAACGATGCCGTGCCGCCAAGCGCATGCCGCTGGTCGCGCGCCTGGCGATACTCGCCCACGGCAATCACGTCGCCGGAAGCGGGGCCGTAGAAGCCTTCGATCACCGTGCGATACGTGAGCGCCTTGCCGGCGAGATGCACTGCGCCGTCGTGCACTTCGACGGATGATGCGGGCACGCCATGCACCTCAGCCGTGATGGCGGCGAGGCGTTCTTTCACCTTGCCGCATGCGTCGAGGATCGCGTTGCCCATGAAGACCGTGGAACGGCTCGATGCAGTCAGCGAATCGAATGGCGCGATGGCCGTGTCGCCACAGAAGACCGCGACGCGTTCGACAGACAAGCCGAGCTCGTGCGCTGCAAGCTGCGCGAAGACCGTGCGCGCGCCCTGGCCCATGTCGGTCGTGCCGGCAAGCACTGACGCGCTGCCATCGTTGTGCAGCCGCACGATCGCCTGCGAGACGGTTGCCGGCTTCGGGCTTTTGATGCCGATGGCGATGCCGCGCCCGTGATGCGGCGCGAGGGGCGTGCCCCAGCCGATGGCGTGCGCGGCCTTCTGCAGGCCTTCCTTCCAGATGCCGTCAACGGGGATGTCACCCGGCACAAGCTGTTCGCCGCGTCCGGGAATATTGCGCAGGCGGATGTCCACACGGTCGAACCCAAGCGCGCGCGCGGCGGCGTCCATCTGCGATTCGAGCGCCCAGAGATACTGCGGCGCGCCGAAGCCGCGGAAGGCCGTTGCGGGCACCGTGTGCGAGAAGACCGCGCGGCCAACCAGGCGCACATGCGGAATCCTGTACGGCCCGCAGGCGAGGTAGGCTGCCTTGCCCACGATGCGCGCCGTGATATCCGCATACGCGCCGACAAGATACGTCGCCTCGGCGCGGTTGAACACGAGCCGGCCATCCCGCGAGAACCCGGTGCGGATGTTCACTTCGCACGAGCTGCGGCGGCCCATGAAGAACGTGTCGGCAAGCGTCATCGCCAGGCGTACGGGCCTGCCGGCCTTCAATGCGAGCAAGGCGACAAGCGGTTCGAGTTTCGGATAGCCCTTGCCGCCGAACCCGCCGCCCGTGTCCGGGGCGATCACGCGCACATTCGCGACGGGCATGCCGAGCACGGACGCCACGACCCGCTGGAGCAGGAAGGGATGCTGCACCGTGCTCCAGATCGTCACGCCGCCCTGCCCGTCCGGCGCGGCCATGAAGACGTGCGGCTCGAGCGCGACGTGGGTCACCATGGGGAAGCGGAATGTCTGCATGGAGACGAACGCGGCGTCCTTCACCGCTTCATCGCCCCAGGCGTACGTCCATTCGTTGTAGATGTTCGTCTCGCGGAAGGCGCTTGACGGGCGGAGCGAAGGCTCCTGCACGAGCGGCGCGCCAGGCGCGAGGGCGTCAGCGATCGTGAACACGCCGGGCAGCTCCTCGTAGTCAACGCGCACCGCCTCGGCTGCCGCTTCCGCCGCATCCTCGGTTTCGGCCACGACGGCCGCGACTGGCTCGCCGTGGAATTTCACTTCGCCATCGGCGATGATCGGCCGGTCGTTCTCGATCGGGCCATAGCGTGCAACCGGCTTGGGCAGGTCGTAGGCGGACAAGACGAGATGCACGCCCGGCAGCGCCCGCGCCGCAGCGGCATCAATGCCGCGCACGCGTGCGTGGGCGCACGGAATGCGCACGAGCTTCGCGTGCAGCATGCCCGGCAGGGCAAGGTCGCCCGCGTAGCGCAGCGCGCCCGTCACGCGTTCCCGGCCGCCCGCACGCTCGATCGATTGTCCGATGGGGCTCGTCATTGTACAGACTGCAATAACAAGAATCTCCGCGCCGTTATCGACGGCGCAGTATCCGGTCACCGGGGACGGTGACCCTCCATGCGGCATGGACGCCGCGCGGTCGCCGGGGACGGTGACCCTCCATGCCGATCACCGATTACCGATTACCGATCACCAGTCGTCACCTTGGCGACGATCTCACCAAACTCGTCATCGGTCAGCAATCCCTTCTTGCTGATCCCCTTTTCCTTCACGGCTTTGAGGATCGCCGCCTGCTGTTCTTCGTTCACCGGCGGCATGCCGAGGTCTTCGAGTTTCATCGAGACGGATGCCATGCCGCTTTTCTTGCCCAGCACGTATTTCGGCGTGCGGCCGACGAACTTCGGATGCAGGCCGAACAGCACGAGCGGCTGCTTCTTCACCATGTCGACGCCCATGCCGGATTCGCGGGTGAACGCACCTTCGCCGATCACCGGCTTGTTCTGCGCGAGCCTGAAGCCGCTGATGTCCATCACTGCATCCGCGAGCGGCCCGAGTTTCCCGAACACGATGCCGGACTCGACACCGTACAATGTCTTCAGCGTCACCGCTGCTTCTTCGAGCGGCGTGTTGCCCGTGCGTTCGCCAATGCCGCCGACACTCGCGTGCACCACTTCGGCGCCCGCGGCGACAGCGGCAACGGCGCTGCCAACGCCCAGGCCGAAATCGCTGTGCGTATGGATTTCGATGCGTTTGCCCGTGATGGTCTTCAGCTTCTTCGTAAGGAACGCCGTCGCATGCGGCGTGAGACTGCCCGTCGTGTCCACCAGCGCAACGCCGTCAACCTCAGGCAAAGTGCCCACCTGCTCGATCACGCGATAGAACAATTCGTGTCTTGCGCGCGTGCAATCCATCGGGAACAGGACGACTTCGAGGCCTTTGTCCTTCGCGTACTTTGCGCACGCCATGGCCTTGTCGATCACGTCCTGCTCTTTCCAATTGGGGAATTGGTAGACCAGCCGCGGCTCGCCAACAGGCAGCTCGAGGATGATGCCGTTGACGCCGCACTCGACGGCGAGGTCGATGTCGCTCTTCATGCCGCGCGCAAAGACGAACACGCGCGCCTTGAGCCCCAGCGCGGAGATGTCCTTTGCCGCGCGCACATCCTCATCCGACACCGCGGGCATTGCCACCTCGATGCGGTCAACGCCCGCTTCGTCAAGCAGTGTTGCGATCTTCACCTTCTCGGCCGCGCGGAAGACGAGGCCCGGCGTCTGCTCGCCGTCGCGCAGGGTGGCATCGTGGAATTGCACGCGCGCGGGCAGATCAAGCTGCTCACGCACTTCGGGCAGATAGTTGAACGAACTCACCCAGTAGTTCTCAGTCCGGTACAGTGACTCTTGCATGAACTGTCTCCTCGTGTTACTCCTCGATGATCGCCACGGCGCGCGTCCAGCCGGCGGAACCCTTGTCGACTTTGACGGGAAAGGCGCAGAGTTTGAACCCGGTCGGCTTCGGCAGCGTGTCGAGGTTCGCCATTTTCTCGATGTGGAGATACTCGCGTTCGCGGCCGAGGAAATGCGATGCCCACAGCGCGCTCTTGTCGCCGTTTTCGTACGCCTCGACCATCGCCGCGGCCGGCCGGTCGATTCCCCAGGCATCGATGCCGATTGCGCGCACGCCCTGGTCGAGAATCCACTCGGTGGCCGGGCGGCCGAGGCCGCACTGGGCGCCCATGTAACGCGACGTGTTCCAGTGCTTGTCCGCGCCGGTCTGGATGAGCACGATATCGCCTTGCGCAAGCGTGTGGTTGATTTTCGCAAGCGCCTTCCTGACGTCATCCACCGTGATCTCGGCGCCGGGCTGCTTGTGCCGCATGTCGAGGACGACGCCATTGCCGTAGCACCATTCGAGCGGCACCTGGTCGATCGTCTTTGCCGGCTTGCCGCCGCACGTCGGGCCGTAGTGCCACGGCGCATCCACATGCGTGCCCGAGTGAGTCGATCCGGAAATCTGGTCGGAGGCGAGGCCGATGCCGTCCTTGAAATCCCCGGGGTCGACATTGGCGAGTTTCGCCAGCCGGCGCGCGCCTTCCTCATGGTCGGTGTGCGTGATCGTCGGCGGATACGGTTCGCTTGCGAAGTTCTGGTGCGGAAGGCTGAGATCGATGATGCGCGTCATTGGTTCCTTCGTTTCGGTTCTGATGTGCTGAGTGCCGCGCCGGCGGCGATGACCGCCTGCACGATCCTGCGATAGCCGGTGCAGCGGCAGAGGTTGCCGGCCATGGCTTCCTTCACCTGCGCAGCCGTTGGGTGCAAGGTGCGCCGCAACAGCCGCACGGCAGACATGATCATCCCTGGCGTGCAATAGCCGCATTGCACGGCGCCCGCATCGAGAAACGCCTGCTGGACGGGGTGCAGCTCGCCGCTCTGTTCGAGGCCCTCGATCGTCACCACCTCGCGGCCGTCGGCTTCGACGCCAAGCATCAGGCACGAGTTCACCGTCTCGCCGTCAACGAGCACCGTGCACGCGCCGCATTCGCCTTCGCCGCAACTAAGCTTCGTGCCCGTCAGGCCCAGTTGGTCGCGCAGCACCTGGACGAGCGTGTGATGCGGCTCGACATCGAGCGCGCACGCACGGCCGTTGACGGTCAGTGTGATATGATGCTTCGACAGCCGTGTCACGATGCCAGACTCCTGTGAAGGCGCTCTCGCGCCATGGCAAGCGCGCGCCGCGCGAGCAC
Source organism: bacterium (assembly GCA_012514975.1). GTDB lineage: Bacteria > Auribacterota > UBA3054 > UBA3054 > JAAYZF01 > JAAYZF01. Next base: position 2,368 of record JAAYZF010000382.1, on the reverse strand, counting down.
GAGCGCCATCGCCCGGCGGTACGCGCTTCCCGCGCGAATGTCCGTGATTGGACGGCAGTGAGACACGATGCGTTCGAGCGCCGCGTCGCGCTGGTGATCGCGTGCCGTTTCGTCGCCCCACACGCCCGATTCGTCTCTCACAAGGAATGGTGTCGGCCCCACTGCGCCGAACGCGAAACGCACCGCGCCTGTCTGCTCGAGCAAGCAAGCCACACTGACCGATGAGAGGTCGAGCCCATTGCGCCGCGACACGCGCAGCCATGCGCCACCCGTGTGCGGGCCGAGCGGCAGCTCGGTTGACGTCATGATCTCATCGTGCCGCCGCACCGACGTGCCGGGGCCGGTGAAGAACTCGTTGAGTGGCACTGAACGCGCGCCGTGCGGGCCGGCAAGATGCACCACTGCATCGTATACGAGCAGCGGCGGCGCCGTGTCGCCCGCGGGCGATGCCATGCAGATGTTGCCCGCCACGGTCGCCCGATTCCTGATCTGCACCGAGCCGACCACAGCGGCCGCGTCGGCCAACGCGGGGAAGACGCGCGCAACCGTTGCATCGGCGCACACGCGCGCCATGGTCGTCAACGCGCCGATGCGGAGCGTGGCTCCTGTATCCACGATCGCGCCGGAGATCTCGCGAACGCGCTTGAGGTCGACGACGACCCCGGGCCGCCACGCACCGTTGTGCATGCGCACGAGGAGGTCGGTGCCGCCTGCAAGCGCCCGTGCGGTGCCGCCGCGCGCGGCAAGCAGGTCAACCGCCGCCGCCAGGGATGCGGGAGCAACATATTCGAACGGCATCAATGCCATGGCAGTATGTATTATACTCTATCCGTGCGTGATGTGACAATGGAGCGATTTGCCTTTCTTATGTCTGTTCTTGCGCCCGGTTGTGTCATGTCTCTGGCGTACAACAACCGCGCGGAACGCGGGACGGGTCGAGTTGGAGTGGCCGATCCGGCCATGCGGGATTGGCAGGTGAGAAGAGCCGGTTGCACCGCGAGGCCGGCGGCGGGTGCGTGCGGCGAGAAAGCGGCGGCATGGTCGCCGCACTCCACAGCGCCGGCATGGCCGGCGCAGTCCAAAGTGGCTGCGGCTCGGCCGTGGCAAGTACACGCCGCGGTAACGCGTTACTTCCTCGGATGCGCCTTGTCGTAGACTTTCTTCAGCCGGTCGGGCGTGATGTGCGTGTAGATCTGCGTCGTGGACAGGCTCGTGTGGCCGAGCAGCTCCTGGACGCTGCGCAGGTCGGCGCCGGCATCGAGCATGTGCGTGGCGAAGCTGTGGCGGAGGACATGCGGCGTCACCTTCTGCGCGAGCCCTGCGATCCTGCCGCTGACGAGGATCATTCGCTCGATCGATTGCGGGCCGAGGCGGTTGCCGAAGCGATTTTTGAACACGGGCGCGTCCGGTTCCCTGCCGCGGTACTCGGGGTGGCTGACATACGCATCGAGCGCGGCGAGCGCGGGGCGGCCGAGCATGGCGAGGCGTTCCTTCCTGCCTTTGCCGATGACGCGGAGGACGCCTTCGCGCCAGTTGAGCTGGCCGTGCGTGAGGCTTGTCAGCTCGGCGATGCGCATGCCGGTGCTGTACAGGAGTTCCATGATCGCGCGGTCCCGTTTGCCATGGAGCGTCACCGGCTCAGGCACGGCGACCAGCCGCTCGAAGTCCTGCGCGGTGATGAATTTCGGCAGGGGCTTGTTGAGTTTCGGCGCCGTCAGCCCGTCCGTCGGCAGCGCGGCGACGATGCCCTGCCGGTAGAGATAGCGATAGAACGAGCGCAGGGCGGACATCTTCCGCGCGGTCGTCCTCCGCGCCGCGCCCTCGACGATCAATGACGAGAGGAAATCGCGGACCTCGGGCTGCGACACGGCGTCCGCGCGCTGGGTGAACTGCCTGCCCCGTTTCGAGATGAACTGCGAGAACTGCTCAAGGTCGCGCCGGTAGTTGTCCCGCGTATGCGGGCTGTAGTTCTTCTCGAACTCGAGGTAGCGCAGGAAATGGTCGGTGGCTTCGGCGAACGTCATGGGGACTTGATGATGCGATGACTTGATGATCCGGCGATTTCACGGACAGCCAGTTATCACTGACGAGCGTAGGTGTAGTTGATCTCGGCTGTGGCGAGGGGTGGATTGCCCAGGTCCTTCTCTGAAAGAATCGCCGCCCGCTGATCGACCGGCCAGGCAATGCCGAGCGCCGGATCGTTCCACAGGATGCCGCGCTCGTGGGCCGGGGCATAGAGCGCGGTGCACTTGTAATGGAACTCGGCGACGTCGCTCAGCACGCAGAATCCATGCGCGAATCCGGGCGGGACGTACATGCACTTCCTGTTCCCGGCGCTGATGATGCAGCCGGCGGCCCTGCCGAACGT
>JAAYZF010000381.1 GCA_012514975.1 bacterium | reverse complement strand
GAGAACAACACGCTCGGCCTCGTCTTCACCAACATCACGCCGCGATCCTACTTCGTCTGGTCAACATCCCTGCCCGCCGGCATCCACTCGAACATCACGTTCATCGCCGCGGACAACTACGGCCTCTCGGACAGCAGGAAGGTGACGGTGATCGTCACGACGAACAAGGCGCCGGTGGTGACCACGTCGCTTGCCACGAACGTGTTCACGTGGGCCGCGGGCGCCGCGCTGTCGTTCCATGTCATCGCCACCGATGAGACCAACACGACGCTCACGTTCACCCGGCCTTCCACGCTTCCCGCCGCGGCAGTCTACTCGAACGCGACGTACGCGGGCGTGACGGCGGCGTCAAACCAGTTCTCTTGGACGCCCGCGGGCACGAACACCGGAGTGTTCACCTGGACGTTCGACGCGTCCGACGAGGATGCCGTTCCGCTGACGGGCGCCGTGACGGTCGTGGTGACGGTCACCAACGGCGCATTCACCGTTGCCGCGCCGGCTGAATGGTCCGACTGGCTTGAGGCGCTCGATCCGGTCGGCGCGTACCCGGGCAACATTGCGCGTGTCGGGTGCGCGGGGCTGATGCGCGATTCGCAGTTCATCAGCGGGGTGCAGGAAACGGGCGGCGACTGGCAGTATGCCAGTTATTTCGGCCGCATCACGAAGCTCAAGGCGCAGGGCGCGGTCGTGAGCAACCTCTTTGTCTCGGGCAAGAAGATAGGGATCTACCAGGGCACGCTGTTCGACTTCACGAACAACGCGGTGTGGATCAACGGCCATCGGGCCGTCGACAGCATGCAGCACTGAGACCGCGCGGCGCGGTCTCAGAGGCTCCGTGAACGAGGCATTGACGTGGACGTGCGCTTTCTGCCATTGGCGCGATGCCGGCGTTTCATCGCGTTGAAGAGCGCGCGGGCCGCGGGAATGCCTTCCCACCTGAAGTTCTTCTCCCACGTCCAGAATTCATCGAGCCTGCCGTTGTGGAATTTCTCGTACATCAGGATGCGGTGCATCAGCTCGAGCTTGTCGGCCGCCTTCACCATGCGCGCTTCGAGCGTCTTCGCATCCTCGAATTCCTCCCATGCGGCGAGCCATGCCGCCGGCATGTCCCGCAGGATGCTCCTCACGATCTTCCGTTCCGCGTCCGACACCACCTGCGCCCCGAGCACAAGGCGCGTCGGGTGGGGTATGTCCATGAGGCGCGCTTCGCCGACCTCGTGAAGCGTGGCCATGGTAAGCGCCTTGCGCATGTCCAGCGAGCCTCTCTCAGGCATGCGCTCGGCGAGCAGCAGCGTCCAGAGGCACACGCCCCAGTTGTGCGAGGCGACGCTCTGCGGCTGCGACACGCCGCGCATGACGTAGCCGGCGCGCGGCAGGCGGTCGAGGACTTCGACGGTGTCGGCGAAGGCGAACAGGGCGTCGAGGGAGAGGGGCTTTGTTCTCTTGTTCATGGCGCTCCGTCATGCGTCCCATAGGTCCTATGGGTCCTATAGGTCCTATAACACAATGGTCTTATGCCGTGCGGCATGGCAGTTGATGCACACGGCCACCGGCAGGCTGGCGATATGGCACGGCGCCTTTTCGATGAAGACGTCGATGGCTGTCGCGTGGCCGCCGAAGCCCATGGGGCCGACGCCGGAGGCGTTGAGCGCGGCGAGGAGGGTGCGTTCGAGCCCGGCGTACAACGGCTCGGGATGCCGCTCGCCGACGGTGCGCAGCAGCGCCTTCTTTGCGAGCACGGCGCACATGGCGAAATCGCCGCCAATGCCCACGCCGGCAACGATGGGCGGGCACGGATTGCCATTGGCCAGTTTCACGGTGTCGACGACGAAACGCTCGATCCCCCCGGCCCCGTCGCCGGGTTTGAGCATGGCGCTGCGGCTCATGTTTTCGCATCCCGCGCCCTTCGGTGCGATGCTGATGCGCAGCTCCTCCCCCGGCACGGGCAGCACATAGAGCGTCCCGGGCGCATTGTCGTTCGTGTTGACGCGCTGAAGCGGATCGGCAACGATCGATCTGCGCAGGAAGCCGTCGCGCGAGCCGCGCCTGATGCCCTCATTGACGGCGTCGGGAAGCAGCCCGCCGGTGATGTGCACCTCGGCGCCCAGCTCGACGAACGCGGTGGCGACGCCGGTGTCCTGGCACAGCGGGAGATGCCGCGCGCGGGCGATGTCGGCGTTGCGCAGGATCGTGTCGAGCGTATCCTGGGCGAGCGCATCGGGTTCGCGCGCGCGAAGGTCCCTGATGGCCGACTCGACGTCGGCGGGCAGGTCGACACACGCGCCGACAAGCGCGGCGGCCACGGCGGCGGAGATGTCTTGTGCGGCGATATCCCTCATGCATTCCTCCCGTTTTCATGCGCGGGGTGAACATCGACGGCGTGCTGGAGCGCCGCGGCGACGTCCTTGCAGCCGATGAGCTCGACGCCCTGCCAGACGATATGCGCGGCGCCTTTTTCGCGGAACGTCTTGAGGTTGTGCGCGGGGATGACGCATTTGGCGAACCCGAGCCGTTTGGCTTCCATGACGCGCCGCTCGATCTGGCTGACCGCGCGGATTTCGCCGCCGAGGCCGACTTCGCCGATGGTCACCGTGCCGTCGGCGACCGCGCGGTCGTAGAACGACGAGGCGATCGCGGCGATGCAGGTCAGATCAAGCCCCGGCTCCGTCACGCGCACGCCGCCGGCAAGGTTGACGAACACGTCCTGCGTGTTGAGCCGCAGGCCCGCGCGCTTCTCGAGCACGGCGAGCAGCATCGTCAGCCGGTTGGCGTCAAAGCCGATCGAACGGCGCACGGGCATGCCGAACGGCGTGGTGGAGACGAGCGCCTGCACTTCGAGCAGCAGGGGGCGCGTGCCTTCGAGCGCCGAGCCGACCGCCGAGCCGCTCTTCTGCGTCTGCCGCTGCGCCAGGAAGATCGCCGACGGGTTGGGCACCTCGATCAGCCCGTGGCCCGTCATCTCGAACACGCCGATCTCGTCCGTCGAGCCGAACCGGTTCTTCACCGCGCGGAGAATCCGGTAGACGTTGTGCCGGTCTCCCTCGAAATACAACACCGTGTCGACCAGGTGCTCGACCACGCGCGGGCCCGCGATGGCGCCTGCCTTGGTGACGTGGCCGACGAGCATGACGATCATGCCGGTTGTCTTGGCGAGGCGGACGAGCTCGGCGGCGCACTCGCGCACCTGGGTGACGCTCCCCGGCGCGCTCGGTATCTCCTCGTCAAACATCACCTGGATCGAATCGATGACCATGATGGCCGGGTGGCGCGCGCCCGCCTCGTCGAGGATGGACGCGAGGTTCGTGTCGGCGAGCACGAGAATGTCGGGATTCGTCACGCCAAGCCGCTGCGCGCGCAGCCGCGTCTGCGCGGCTGATTCCTCGCCGCTGACGTAGAGCACCGGGGCATCCGGCGCCGCAAGCGCCTGCGCGGCCTGCAACAGGATCGTCGACTTGCCGATCCCCGGATCGCCGCCAACAAGCACCACCTGCCCGGGTACGAGACCGCCGCCCGTGATACGGTCGAATTCGCCGATCTTCGACATGCGCCGCTCGTTCGCCATCGGCGCGATCTCCGTCAGACGCACCGCGGATGCCTCAGCATGGGGCGGCCGCTTCGCCTGCCGGTCGGGCACGGCTTCGGCGGCAAGGGTATTCCAGCTCTGGCACGCCGGGCACTGGCCCGCCCATTTCATTGAAATGTGGCCGCACGACTGGCAGATGTAGTGTGTCTTCGCTTTGGCCATCATACCTTATGGTTCATGGTTCATAGTCCATGGTTCATCGTTTCCCCCAGATGCGTCTTGGGGGATTCATCGTTCATCGTTCATCGTTTCCCCGCAATGCCGTTCCGGGGGTCAATGGTCAATGGTCAATGGTCAATGGTCACACAACAGGCAGCCATTCACCACACGCCGATTACTCATTAATGATGTTTGAACACTCAATACTGAACACTGAACACTGAATACTGAATACCGGTCACCGCCGTCCCCTACCTCCCGGGCGCATTGTTCCACAAGAGCGTTTGGAGGCGCGCGCCGAACCGGCAGCCCTCCTTGCAGCACAGCGGCACGAGCCAGTCGGCGATCTGCGCGTGTTTCTCACGGGTGCGCGCCTGCGGCATCAGGAACACGCGGGAGCGCGACAGGTTGAGCGCATCGAGGCGGTTGAGCGCCTGTGTTGCGTCATTCCGCGTGCCGACCACGATCTTGAGCTGCCACTCGCGCCCTGCCGCGGCGTAGCGTGCGATCACCTCGTCATGCCAGGCGGCGCGGGGGGCGAGGTGGGCTGAATGGAGTTTGGGGCTGAGCGAATGCAGGTCGGCATCGCATGGGACGAACGCGGTGGCGTTTGTCTCGAGCGTCGTCACATGGCGCGCGCTGCGCAGGAGGGCGCACAGGTCGATGAGCTCGGACGGGTAGAGCGTCGGCTCGCCTCCGGTGATCACCACGTGTTCGAGGCCCGTGCGCGCGACGGCGGCGGCGAGTTCACTCACGGTCATCTCGCGGGCCATGGCCGCGGTCTTGGCGCGCGGTGTATCACACCAATGGCAGTCGAGGTTGCAGCCCGCGGTGCGCACGAAGACGGACGGCGTGCCGAGCCACATGCCCTCGCCCTGGATGGAGGTGAACAGCTCGTCAATTCTCACAGAATGTCCTGCGCTGGCGCGGCGCCGCGGGGCGCCGGGCGGATTACGCGTGTTGATACCGCGTCGGGTCGGCCACGCCGGCATCGGTGAAGCCTTTGCGGCGGAGCCTGCAGGCGTCGCACAGGCCGCATGCGCGGCCGGCGGCATCGGGGTCGTAGCAGCTTGTGGTTGCGGCGTAATCAACGCCCAGCTCGATGCCTTTCCTGATGATCTGCGCCTTGTTCATGCTGATCAGCGGCGCATGAACGGCGAACGGGCTGCCCGTGACGCCCGCGCGGGTCGCCGTGTTCGCCAGTCGCTCGAACGCCTCGATGAACGCGGGGCGGCAGTCCGGGTACCCGCTGTAGTCGACCGCGGTGACGCCGATGAACAGGTCGCGCGTGCCGAGCACCTCGGCCCAGGCAAGCGCAAGGGAAAGGAGGATCGTGTTGCGCGCCGGCACGTAGGTGACGGGAATCGCGCCTGCGACCACCCCGCCCTTCGGCACGGGGATGTCGGCGGTCAGGGCCGAGCCGCCGATCCAGCGGAGATCGAGCGCCACGGTTTTGTGCTCGACGGCGCCGAGCGCGGCGGCAACGAGCGCCGCCTGCGCGATTTCAGCCGCATGGCGCTGGCCGTAGCCGACCGTGAGCGCGTGGCAGGCAAACCCGTCCGCGCGGGCGATCGCCAGCGCTGTCGCGGAATCGAGCCCGCCGCTCAGCAGCACGACGGCATGTTTCGTACGCCCTTCCATGCGGTACCCATTATAGCAGAATGCGGGAATTACCGCAGGCACCGCATGGCATCCGGCCCCGGCGCGGCGTGCGGGCCGGACGCGCGGCGTCAGGCGAGCTCGACCGACACATTGTGGTCCACCCGGTCATCGGCCAGATGCACTGCCTTGTCTTCCTGGTCCACGCCGTCGACCGTGAGGCGCGCGACGGTGCGGCACTCACCGCCGGGAGTGATGATGAGATGATAGACCGTGTCGCGGTAGCGGTAATGAATCTTGTAGGGCGGCCAGTCGGGCGGTATGCACGGCACAATGCGCAGCACAGTGCCTTCGCGGCGCAGACCGAGGAGCGACTCGATGATGGTGCGATAGAGCCATCCGGCGGCGCCGGTGTACCACGTCCAGCCGCCGCGGCCGGTGTGCGGCGGACAGGCATAGACATCGGCGGCGACGACGTAGGGCTCGACGCGGTACGTGCCGATCTGCTCGGGCGACGAGCCATGGTTGACCGGGTTGATCACCCCGAGCAGGTCCCATGCGTTCCGCGCATCGCCGAGGAGGGCATGGGCCATGACGAGCCAGGCCGCGGCATGGGTATACTGCCCGCCGTTTTCGCGCACGCCGGGCGGGTAGCCTTTGATGTATCCCGGGTCGTTCTCGCATTTGTCGAATGGAGGGTCGAGCAGTTGGATGAGCGAGGCATCGCGCCGCACAAGCTCCCTGCGTGCCTGTTCGAGCGCCATGCGCGCGCGTTCAGGCGAGCCGGCGCCGGAGATGACGGCCCAGCTCTGCGGTAGCGAGTCGATCCGGCACTCGGCGCCTGAGGCCGAGCCCAGGGGCGCACCCGAGTCGAAGAACGCGCGCAGATACCATTTGCCGTCCCAGCCCGCCTCCTCGACTGCATCGCGCAGGCGTTTTGCCTCGGCGTCGCATCGCCCGGCAAAGGCATCATCATCATGCCGCCGCGCGAGGGCCGAGAATTCAGTGAGCACGTGGAAGAGGAAGAACGCGAGCCAGACGCTTTCGCCCTGGCCGCGCTCGCCCACAAGGTTCATCCCGTCATTCCAGTCGCCCGTGCCGATGAGGGGGAGGCCATGGCTGCCGCGTGCGAGGCCGTGCATGAGCGCGCGCGTGCAGTGCTCATAAAGCGTTGCGGACTGCTCGGAGCGGATGGGCAGATCATAGTATGCCTCCTCTTCCGGGTTGACCGGGCGGCCTTCGAGGAAGGGAACGCGTTCATCAAGCACGCCCGTGTCGCCCGTGCAGGCGACGTAGCGGCATGTTGCCAGCGGGAGCCAGAGATAGTCGTCTGAGCAGTGCGAACGCACACCGCGGTCCGCGGGCGGATGCCACCAGTGTTGCACGTCGCCCTGGACGAATTGGTGCGCGGCGCAGCGCAGCAGGTGTTCGCGGAGCACGCCGGGCGCGGCGTGGACGAGCGCCATGGCGTCCTGCAACTGGTCGCGGAATCCGTATGCGCCGCCCGACTGGCAGTAGCCGCTGCGGGCCCAGAGGCGGCAGGAGAGCGTCTGGTAGGGGAGCCAGCCATTGGCGAGGAAGTTGACCGCGGGCTCGGGCGTCTCGACGAAGACGGCGCCAAGCGTGCGGTTCCACGATGCCCAGACAGCTTCGAGCGCGCGGCGCGCGGCGCTGGCGCTGCGGTGCTGCTGGACGAGCGCGCGCGCTTCGTCGAGAGAGCTGCCCGCGCCGAGCACGAAGGCGATCTCCGTCTCGTCGTTCTCCCCAAGATCGCATCCCGCCTGGATCGCCGCGCACGGGTCAAGCGCCGGCCCAGTCCGCCCGGAGAAATGCGTGCGGCCAAGGCCTGCGGGATGGCTTGACGAATGATTGCGGCCAAGAAACTCCTCGCGGTCCGCCGTAACCGATTGCGCCGTCTGGCTGACGGCGAAGAACGCCACGTGGCCGGCGAACTCCTTGCCGTAGCTGTTCCGCGCCATCAACGCGCCCGTCTTCGGGTCGAGCTCCGTGACCACATGCATGCGCGACTTCGCCTGCAGCTCGCCGAGCACCCACTCGACGTACCCGGTCACCGTAAGCCTGCGGGGGCGGCCGGAGGTGTTCCTGAGTCTGAGCACGGAGAATTTCACCGGCGCATCCGCGGCGACGTAGACCCACAGTTCAGTCTCGATGCCGTCTTCCGTGTGCTCGAACACGCTGTAGCCGAACCCGTGGCGGCTGACGTACTGGCCTGCGCCGCAGACGGGAAGCGGCGTGGGGGACCAGAGGGCGCCGGTCTCCTCGTCGCGGACATAGAGCGCCTCTCCACTGGCGTCCGTGACGGGATCGTTGTGCCAGGGCGTGAGCCTGAACTCGTGGGCGTTTCCGTGCCAGGTGTAGGCGCCGCCGCTTTCCGTGACGACCGTGCCGAGCCGTGCGTTGGCGATGACGTTGCACCATGGCGCGGGAGGCAGCACGCCCGGCGCGAGCAGCACGACGTACTCGCGCCCGTCGCGCGTGAACCCGCCGTACCCGTTGAACAGCACCAGGTCGCGCTTCGCCGGCGCGGGCGGCGCCACCGCCCGCCGCGCGCGCTCGGGCGCCAGTTGCGGAATGCCCAGCTCGGGCCTGCCGCGGCGGCTGACCTGGTCTTCGAGTGTCCCGGCTGAATCCGACAGCACGACCCGGGCGAACGACTGGAACATGATCCGGTCCTCCTCGGACACCTGTTCCTCGCGCCGCACGAAGATGCCGCCATGCTGGTCGAGCAGATGGGCCTCGGTTCCCGCGGAGATGATGCCCATGATGCTGTCCTGGAGGAGCTGGCGGTAGCCCGAGCGGTCCTCGTTCCAGATCACAAGATCGGTGCTGAGCCCTTTCAGCCGCCAGTAGGCATGCGCCTGCACGACCTGGCGCACGATCTCGATGCGTGCGGTGTCGCTCACGCGCAGGAGCACGATGGGCAGGTCGCCCGAGATGCCGTGGGCCCACAGGTCTGACTGGCTGCGGCGGTTCTTGGCAAGGATGCCCGCGGTGGCGCGGCGGAGGGAGTGCGCGTAGATGACGGCGCCGGCCAGGCGGCCGTAGAGCTGCGCCTCCGCCTCGCTGGCGTTCAACTGCCTGAGGATCACCTGGCTGTGCGTCCACGCCATGTCGAACACGCGGTCGGCCAGGTAGCGGTCGTGGTACTTGCGTGCGAGCAGGAGGGCGGCATCGCGCGTCTCGCCGATGCCCGTCGTCAGATCGATCGTGACGGTGTCATCAGGCTCGATGACCACCGTGGTGCGGATCGCGGCGACCGGGTCAAGCACCGGCCCGTCCGTGTTGGAGAGGGGGCCGGCGCCGGCCATTGCCGCGGGCGCGACCGCCGAGCGGCCGCGGCCGATGAACGCCGCGCGGTCCGTCTCGTATGATGCGTCGCCCACGACGGGCAGCGGGCGGCGCGGAGAGCCGTGCACGCGCATCAGGTGGACGAGCCATGGATGCTGCTCCTTGTGCGACCGCGCGCGCCGGTGGCAGAGGATGGCCTGCAGCTCGCGCACGATCTCCGTCTCGACAAACAGGCCGCTGAACATCGGATGCGTCGCCTCGGCAGCCGGCGGCGCAAGGACGATCTCCGCATAGCTCGTCAGCTCGATCGTGCGCGGCGCGCGGTCGATGTTCATGAGTGTGATGCGGCGCAGCTCGATGTCGTCCTCGGGCGAGACGGCCACCTGCGTGTGCGTCACCAGGTCGCGGTCGCGCCGGCGGAATTCGGCGCGCGCCTGCGAGAAGATCGTCTCGTAGCTCCGCGCGCGCTTGAGCGTCGGCTGGTGTGTGGCGGACCACACGCGCCTGCTCCCGACGTCTCGGAGTTAGCAGAACGAGCCCATGGCGTCCCGCGTCGTGTCTTCACGCCAGCGCGAGACGGCCAGGTCCTTCCATCTGCTGTACCCGCCTCCGGCGTTGGTGATCATGACGCTGTACCGCCCATTGGACAGCAGGTGCACCTCGGGCACCGGCGTGGCCGGGTTGGCGATGGTGCGCATATGCGTTTCGCGCCCCTCAAGCGCCACGCCCGGCCCCGTTTCCACCACGTGCGGCCGCACCGGCGCGACGCGCGGTATGCGTTCCTCGAGCAGAAGCTCCGTCGCCCGGAACGCCGGCTGGGCGGAGAAGCGCCGTTGCATCGGCCGCCCGGCCAGCACGCTCACCAGCCCCAGCAGGCTCATCCCCTGGTGGTGCGCCATGTACGAGCGCACCACCGCGCTTGCCTGGCCGGACGCCATGCGTGACGGCGTGTAGTCCACCGCCTCGTAGAAACCGTAGCGCCCGAGAAGACGCCCTCCAGCCAGCCGCTCCAGATTGTCCGATGCCGCGCCAGGAGCGACCACGAGCGCCATCGCCGTCGCATAGGGCGCGACGACCACGTCGGCTGCCAGCCCGCGCCGGAACCCCAGGCCCGGCACGCCAAACGAGCGGTACTCGTAGTTCAGATTGATGTTTACCGCGTTGTACCCCGACTCGGAGATGCCCCACGGAACGCCCTGCTGCCTGCCGTAGGCAATGTGGCGCTCGACGGCAGCCTTGCACGTCTCGTCAAGCAGCGATCCCTCGAACGACGGCATCACCAGTTGCGGCATCAGGTACTCGAACATCGAGCCGTCCCACGCAAGCAGCAACGGCCGGCCGTGCGACCGTATGATCGAGCGCCCGAGCGAGAACCAGTGCTCCTGCGGCAGCTTGCCCTGCGCGATCGCCACGAAACTGCACAGACGCGCCTCGGACGCAAGCAGGTCGTAGTAGCTCGCGTCCAGCCGGTGCTCGCGCGCATTGTACCCGATGGACAACAGCCGCCGCACCGGGTCGTACAGGAAACCATATTCCGCATCGGCGTACTGCATGCACTGCGCCGCCAAGTCGCGGCACTGCGCCGTCAGATCCGCCGCACGCGCAGCGCCCTCGAGCACCGCGGCGTGCACGCGGGCAAGATGCGCCGCCGCGTCCTGCGGCTGCGCCGGCTGGCCGCCCGGCGGGGCATCGGCGATGACCAGGGCGCCGAGCAGCGCGGCGAGCCTCGGCGCCGCATTGTCCCCCATGGCTGCCACGTCGTTGAGCACCGGCGCCCGGTCCAGCTCCGCCATGAGTTCCGCTGCGCCCGGCGGCAGCCCGGGCGCCGGGCCGGCAACCAGGGGCGCCCAGGGGGCAAGCGCGGCGAGTTCGTCGCTGAACTCACTGCAATGCCGCTCGAATGCCCGGGCCCACCACGACGCGTCGGAATGGACGTCCGCGCCCGCAGCGTGCACAAGGCGACCGGCCACGCCGGCGCAGCGGCCGAGCAGCGCGTGCCAGGCGCTGAGTGAATGCGGCGGGTGCGCGAACTCGTCGCACAGCGCGGCGCACTCTTCGACGAGCGCATCGGGAATATCGATCGAGGCGGCTGCCGCGCCGTCCGGCGCATGCCCCTTGAGCGTGTCGAGAAAGACACACAGCGTGTCTGCCAGGCCCCGGCAGGCGTGCGCGTTGATCACGGGCTGCCGCCCGAGCGCTTCGAGGCCTGATTGAAGCGTGAGCAGGTGGCCGGCAAGGTTGCCGCTGTCAACGGTCGACACATACAACGGCGTGAGCGCGTGCAGCGTGTGCGTGTCATACCAGTTGTAGAAATGCCCGCGGAAGCGCTCGAGCCCGGCCATGGTGGCAAACGTGTTCGCCGTGCGCTCGAGCAGCCGGCTGGTGGAGATGTAGCCGAGGTCCCATGCGCCGAGGTTGGCGAGGAGCGCCAGGCCGATGTTTGTCGGCGACGTCCGGTGTGCGACGGCGGAGACCGGCTCCTCCTGGAAATTGTCCGGCGGCAGCCAGTGATCGTCCGGGCCGACAAACGTCTCGAAGAACCGCCATGTGCGCCGTGAGACGGCGCGGAGGAAGCGGTCCTGCCGCGCGGACAGCCGCGGGGCGGGCGGACGCAGCGGCCTGCTGATCCACCACGCCAGCGCAGGCGATACGAGCCACATGCCCAGCAGGGGGAGTGCCACGGCGGCAACGTTGGGATGCAGGCACAGCGCCGGCGGGAGCGCCACACACGCCGCAACCGGCGCGCACCACATGCAGCGGTAGAACCCGGCGAGCGTGCTGCACGCGTTGCGCACCGCCTCGCTCGATGTCGTCCACTCGAGCAGCCCCCTGTGCACGATGCACATGCGCACCAGCGTCCGCGCGATGGCGTCGGCGCTGAGGTACGCCTCATACGGCAGGCAGACCAGCATGAACATCCCCTCGCCGAGCGAACGGGCGAACGCGCGGAACGCGCTCCGGGCGTGCAGCCCGAGCGGGATGTCCCGCCTGGCGCTCAGCGCCTGCTGCAGGCACGTCAGCACCGACGGCATGAACACCATGAGCGCCCCGGCGCCCGCCCAGAGCCACGCCGGCTCAAGGAACGACACCGAGAGGACGAGCAGCGCGAACAGCCCGGGCGGCACAAGGCTGCGGCGCATGTTGTCCAGTATCTTCCACTGGGACAGCAGCGTCAGCGGATTGCGGCGCCACCGGCCGTCCGCGCCGGGCACACGCGGCAGGAGCCACGCGGCGATCTGCCAGTCACCGCGCATCCAGCGGTGCCGCCTGCTCGTGTCGGCGGTGTAGCGCGCCGGGTATTCCTCGATCAGCAGCACATCGGAGACGAGGGCCGCGCGCGCGTGGCTGCCCTCGATCAGATCATGGCTCAGGATCAGGTTGTCAGGGAAACGCCCGGCCGTCGCCCGCTCGAACGCATCGACGTCGTAGATGCCCTTCCCGATGAACGACCCCTCGTGAAACAAGTCCTGGTACACGTCGGAGACGGCGCGCGTGTAGGGGTCGATCCCCGGCTCGCCCGCGAACAGGCGGACAAACAGGGAGCGCCTCCCGCCTGGCATGCTTATGCCGACGCGCGGCTGGAGGACGCCGTAGCCCCTGACGACGCGCTCGCGCTGCCCGTCGTACTCGGGGCGGTTGAGCGGATGGGCCATTGTGCCCGCCAGCATGCGCGCGGCGTCCCGCGGCAGCCGCGTGTCGGCATCGAGCGTGATGACGTAGCGGACGCGGGGCAGCATCGTGGTGTCGCCGACGATGTGCGTGAAGCTCCCGCGCCCGCGTCCGCGCAGGAGCGCGTTGAGCTCGGCCAGCTTGCCGCGCTTGCGTTCGTACCCCATCCACACCCTTTCCCGGCTGTTCCACCGCCGCGCGCGATGGAACAGAAAGAATGAGGTGCCCTGCTCGCGAGGGTACGCGGCATTGAGCGCCTCGATCCGCGCCTCTGCCGCCTGCACAAGGCGCTCGTCGTCCGGCATCCTCTCCTCGGGCGCATCCGTGAAATCGGTTGCAAGGGCAAAGTACACATGATCGTCCCGGTTCGCCAGGTAGCGCACCTCGAGCGCCTCGGCGAGCGTATTGATGTCCTGCTCGCTCGTAAGCAGGCAGGGGACGGCGACGAGCGTGCACGCGTCAGGCGGCACCCCGCCAAGAAAGTCAAGCCGTGGAAGCGGCTGCGGCGTGACTGTCAGCGTCACCAGCCAGTTCACCACGGCCACCGCCACCTGGCTCGCGCAGATGAACAGCAGCGCCCCCGCCACCGCCGCCAGCCACACCGGCGTGCCATGACGCAGCGCGTACGCCACAAGCGCTCCGGTCGCGCCGCACGTCAGCAGCGCGATGAATGAGAGATAGATCAGCAGCGGCCAGCGCCGGCACACGGCCGCGCACGCGGCGCCCGGCGTCAACGGCACGCGCAGCCTCCGGCGCAGCAGCGGCAGCCCGTCGTCAACGAGGTAGTAGCCGACGTGCCCCGCGCGACCGTCCCCGGTCTCCCGCCCTGCTGCCTCGCGCGCCATGGTGATCGCTGCGCCGGCCACCTCCTGCTCGGCAATGCCGCTCCGGCGCGCAAGCCGTTCGACCACGTGGCGGTATGCGTCCCGCGTCCCGAAATCCATGTCCGAGTAGACATCCGCGGGATCATCGCGCAGCGTCTGCTCGACCACGCTCACCGTTTCGACAAACTCGCGCCAGTCCATCCCGTCGAGGAACCTGAGGCTGCCGATGGTGTTGCTGATCGACACATGGTCGCCCGCCTGCCGCTGCGCCTCCTCCTGGACGAGCTGTTCGATCGTCCTGCCCAGCTCGGAAAGCCGCTGCTCGATCCACGTGATCACAAACACGAGCGAGGCGCCCTGCCCTTGCAGCCTGCGGGTGAACTCGGCGATGAACGCGCTTGATGACGGCGGGTTGGCCCGCGCCATGTCGGCGAGCACAAGGATGACGTTCTTGGGATCCTTCTCGGCCGTCAGGACGATCTCATCGGCCCATGCGTTCGCCGCGTCGAAATCAGCCCTGCCCGCCGCGATGCGTGTCGCCACGCGGCGCAGATTCTCGATCAGCGCCAGCCGGAGCATGATCGGGATGGCCCAGAGCTCTCCGAGTGTCAGCGGCGTCGACACCTGGTATGCCTCGACAAACACGCTCAGGCTCTCGGCGTCCACCCGTCCGTCCAGATGGGAAATCAGCTCCTGCGCAATGTCATAGACGCGCGGATAGCCGGCCAGGGGGCCCCGTGCAAGGTGGGGAAGCTCGCGGCTGTAACTCCTGGGCAGATGCCGCTGCGTCGTGCGAATCTGCTCCTCGATCAGGTAATAATTGTCCACCAGCCATTCGCCGGCCGGGGTGATCGACCGGTGCTCCTTGGCCGCGGTGGAGACGACATCGTACGTCTCGAGCAGCACGCGCCTGTTCTCGTCCAGCCGCGGCAGCAACGGGTCGCGCTGCCGTGAGGGATCGATGCGGTGCCATCCGGCGAGCCGGGCCGCATGGTCGCGCAACTGGGCGATGCTGAACAGCTCGGCGCGCAACGGCTGTTCGCCGCCCAGCCCCGCGCGGCGTGTGCCGCGGCGCCGCCCCGGGCGCTCAACAACGCGGCGAATCATCTCAACGAAACGAGACATCCACGATCCATGTATGACTGTGACTGGCCACCCTGCATTCAACGCGGCGTGCCTGGCGCCTCATTCCCGGCATCCTTGGCGTCCTGGCCGGCGCGTATGCGCGGCCCGGGCGTGCATTGCTTTGCGGTTCTGATGGCAGCGCGGCCATCGGCGAGACGTGTGCCGTCAGGGTTCGGCACCTGCTCCATACTCCTTAATACTATGTATACCATTTGACGCGCATCGTGTCAACCGTCTGGTTTGACGCCGGCATGCGGCTGTGCTATACTAGTGCAGTGTTGCGCAGCAACCTCAACGCAAGGAGGTGTGTGATGACGGTTCATGATCACCGCGCCGGCATGCCGCTTGCCCTTTGCCTTGCCGCGCTCCTCGCCACGCCGGCCCGCGCCGAGCTCTATCCAGGATTTCACGAGGACTATCACGTCTACACCAACAGCCTTCCCGCACCCCCCGAGTACAGCGGATGGCTCGCGCTCAAGTTCGTCAACGGCAGCGGCGTCATCCTCTCCGTGGCGCCTCCGCTGCTCTTCGATACCGTCGAGCCGGTCTGGCTGCCGTTTGTCATGCAGCTCAACGCGCTGCTCGCGAGCAACGGCGTGAACAGCGCGCAACGCGCCTTCTCCCGCCCCGCGGCCGAGCTCGACGCCGAACGCGCCGAGGCGGAGTTGATGACCGCTGAACCGCTGCCGGACCTGAACCTTTTCTTCCTCCTCGATGTCCACGACTATCCCATCGCCCTCGCGCTCCTTCCGCTCATCCACGCCAATCCCGTGTGCGAAATCGTCTACATGCACCCGGCGCCCGAGGCGCCGCCCACCGCGGATTTGACCGGGCACCAGACCTATCTCCACCCCGCCGTCTCCAACGGGTACGACGTCTACTATGCATGGACGCAGCCGGGCGGCGACGGAGCACAGGTGCGGCTGATCGACATCGAGTACGACTGGTACCTGCCGCACGAGGACTTGCAGAAGCTCCCGGCCGCGCTGCTCTTCGGCTTCAGGTCGAATCTTTTCGGCACAAGCCTCAACCACGGCACCGGCGCGCTCGGTGTAAGCGCGGCGCTAAGCAATTCATTCGGCATGCGGGGCATTCTCTACCGCGCGGATACGAAGGTCATCTCAGCCCTCGATGCATCCGCCGTGTGGAAGCTCCACGACGCCGTGAGCTACGCGATCAGCAACACCACGCCGGGAGACGTCATCCTTCTCGAACAGCAGGCCTATGCGAACGGCGCGTACTGCCCGGTCGAGTACTGGGCGCTGTTCTATGCGGCGATCATCCAGGCAACCGCGCTCGACCGCATCGTCATCGAGCCCGCGGGCAATGGCAGCGCCAGCCTTGACGGCGCCGTGTGGTCCTCGCTGTTCCAGCGGAGCTACCGCGACTCGCGCGCCCTCATGGTCGGCGCGGGTACGGCCACCAACCGCGCGCGCTGCAGCTTCTCAAGTTACGGCAGCCGCGTGGACATGCAGGGATGGGGTGATTGGTCCGTCGCGACACTCGGCTATGGCGACCTCGCGGGCACGCATCCGTCAAACCAGTACACACGCGCCTACTCGGGCACGTCAAGCGCGAGCGCCCTCGCGGCCGGCGCGGCCGGCTCGGTGCAAAGCTATGCCCGCGCGAAATTCGGCGTGTACCTGCCGCCGCTGCTCATGCGGTCAAACCTTGTCGCCACCGGCGTCGCGCAGACCGTGCCGCCCTCGGGCACAATCGGCCCGCTGCCCAACCTGCGCAACGCGTACCAGGCCGTCGTGCCGGAGGCATCGGCCGTCATGGCGGCGCTCGCCGCCTGCCTGCTCTGCCGCAGACGGCGGTGAACACGAGGCATGCGAGCAACCATGCCGCCTGCGGCTCGGGCACGTATTCATACGCGCCCATGTCGTACGTCGAGAGCTGCGGCCGCGATACCCCGAGACAGTCCGTCTCGATGCCCGCATACACGCCCGTGTCAATGCACGGCGACCCGTCGCCAATGCCGTAGTCGTATGCCGCGGCATCGAAGAAGAGGGGATCGGCGCTGATGTTGCCCGCGCCCGCGTATCCGCCCTGCACGTCGGAGTGCTCGATGGCGGCGTTGGCGCTGACCGCGATGCCCGGGTGGCCCCAGACAATGCTGTCGACGACCGCCACCGCGGGAAACACGCCGCCGGTGATGATGGCGTTGCTGATGTTGTGCGCGATGGTGCAGTGATACACGTAATTCGTCGAGTTGTAGCATCGCAGCCCTGCGCCATGGCCGTAATCGCGGTTCGCGGCGACAATGGCGTTCACCAGCCACAGCTCCGTGCGGATGTCGCTGTGAATGCCTCCGCCGCGCGCCGCCAGGTTGCTCAGCACGCACATGCGCCACAGCCCAAGCGACGACTCCTCGGCGTACACACCGCCGCCATAGCCGTACGGAAGATTCGTGGCGACGTTGAGCATCAGCCGCCCGGCCGGACGCACGTTGCCGATGGTGTTCCCATCAGAGAAGATCTGCACCGTGGCATGGCTGGCACATATCCCGCCGCCGCGTCCTGCCGCGCGGTTGCCGTAGACCGAGCAGTTGCGCGCCGTGAGCCTCGCGCCGTCGAGCGCGGCAATGCCCCCGCCCCCGCCCTCTGTTCCATGCGCGACATTGCCGTTGAACAACGGCGGCGGGCCGCCGACGGCAACATTGTGCAACACCAGCGCCGAACCGGCGCCCGCCACGAGGAACGCGCCGCCTGATCCGGCCGCTTCATTGTCGTACACCGTCGCCGTCACCGACGGCGCTGACGTGACGACCAGGCTCGCGCCGTTCGTCACGCTGCATGCGCCGCCGTTGAGCGCCCGGTTGCTGCGCACGAGCAGGGAAACCGAGCGCGCGGCTATCTCGCCCTCGGCGCCCCCTGTCAAGTACATCGCGCCGCCATCGCCGAGCACGCCATCGTCATCATTCGCCACATTGTATCGCAGGCCGCTGTCCGTGCAGCGCACGCGGCCGGCCAGCGCGTAGATGGCGCCGCCGTGGTCGTTGGCCCTGTTGTATTCGAACACCGTCCTCGCGCGCGCGTCGAACGGGCTGTTCACCGACCAGTAGACCGCGCCGCCCTCGTCGCCCGCGGTGTTGCTCACCACCTGGCAGTCATCGAGCGCAACTGACACGTCCGAGCCGAACGCGCAGATCGCGCCGCCGCGATGCCCCTCGCCGCTGCCCGCCGCGTTGCGCGTGAACTGGGCGTTGGTCGCGTACAGCCCGCTGCCGTCAAGCAGGTAGAATCCGCCGCCGTCATCGTCCGCGGTGTTAAGGTCGACCCTTGTGTCGTTCAGCGCCACCGTGGTCCCCGCGGCATACAGCGCGCCGCCGTCGACGAACGCCGTGTTGCCCCGGGGCGTTCCGCCGTACGCACGGCCCAGAATGCTGCTCCGGCACTCGATGCGCGAATTGACGGCGTGGATCCCCCCGCCCGAGCCGTGCGCGATGCACTGCTCGAAATACGAATTCCGCATCGACACCGCCGAGTCAACGGCGCAGACGCCGCCGCCGTTGCGCCGCGCGACGTTCGTGCCTCCGTCGCCGTACGAGCCGAACGACACGCCATAGACCAGGTCGAGCGTCGCGTTCGTCACGTAGGCGCCGCCTCCGTCGTGGAAGGCGAAATTCGATCTGACGTCGGCATTGGTCATGCGCACCACGGCGTCATCGGCGTAGAGCCCGCCGCCGCAGCCGTTGCTCACCCAGTTCATGCCCCAGTCTTCGTAGCCCACCGTGCAGTTGTCGAGAAGGACGTCCGCGCCGCTATGCGCGTAGATGCCGCCGCCGCGCGACCACGCGCTGTTGGCGAAGATGCCCGCGCTGTGCCGCACGACAAGTTCACCGCCGCTCACGCTGGCGCCGCCGCCGCTTTGCGCGTAGTTGTGCCGCACGTCAGTGTTCGGGTACTCGAGCTCGGCTCTTGCGCCCGGCAGCACGTACAGCGCGCCGCCCTCGGCCAGCGCCCTGTTGCGGCGCACCGTGCAGTTCCGCACCGTCAGCGTGCCGCCGAGGCTGGCTGCAAGGCCTCCGCCGTTCATCGCCGTGTTGTTGGTGATGGTGCACTGGTTCAACAGGAGCGACCCTGCCGAGACGAACACCCCGCCGCCCGATGAGGCAGCGCCGGCATTGTTGCCATATACGATGCAGTACTCGGCCGTGGCGGTGGCGTAGCGCACCTTCACGCCGCCGCCCGGCGTCGTGCCGCCCGTCACTTTCAGGAACCAGAGGCAGACGCTGCCGTTGGTGATCGAGATCGCCGACGCGCCGGTGCCCGAGCCGTCCACGATTGTTGATGCGTAGGCCAGGCGCGTCGTGTAGTCCGCCGCGCTGTAATTGCCCTCGACGCAGATGCTCTTGTTGTAGATGGCAACCGCCTCGGCATAGCGGCCGGTCGAGACATGCAGTTTGTCGCCGTCGACGGCGGCGTTGACGGCAGCCTGGATGGTGGGGTAGACAGGGCCGGCGCCGTTGATCTTTACGCCGGCAAGGATCGAGAAGGTGAAGAGCGTAGCGGCGACCGCGAGGGAACGGGCTGCGGTTTTCATGGCATCCTCCCTGCCATTGGTCATGCCCGCGGACCGCCAGGCCCGGTGTGCTATGTCCTGCCCGCACACGGGTCGCCCGCCGCAAGCGCACTGTGCAATCCCGCATCATCGCACCAGACGGGATGGCGCAACGCGGCGAGCTTGACGATGCGGCTTCCCGCCTCGCCATACGTGTAGCCCGCGCATTCCGCGGCCCAGGCCAGGCTGGCATCGGGGCTGATATCCGCGTTCGGATTCACGTCAAGCACATGAAACACACCGTCGCGTGCACGCACGTCGATGCGCCCGTAGTCGCGGCACCCGACGGCTGTGTATGCGGCGCGGCAGACACGCTCCAGTTCCGCCAGTGAACCGCCGTCGAGAAGGGACGGGGCGATGATCTCGATCCCCTCGTAGTGCGCCGACCCGGGGACGAACTTCGCGTCGTACGAGCACAGGCGGTCGTGGATGTCATTGAAACCGGAGAAGTCCATCTCGACGGGCGGCAGCATGCTGATATGGCCGTTGCCCCAGAGCCACACATGGAACTCGCGCCCGTCGATGAAGTCCTCCACCAGCGCCGGCTGGCGGCATGTGTCCAGCACGATCGCGATGCGCTCTTCGAGTTCCTGCGCCGACGTGACGACCGACTCGCGCGTGATGCCCTCGCTGCAGTGCTCGTTTGCCGCCTTCACGATCGCGGGAAACCGGGTCCATCCCTCGGCATCCGCCCGGTCGTACACGCGCCATTCCGGTGTCGGTATGCCGGCGCGATCACACAACTGCTTCATCCGCCGCTTGTCCTCGGCCAGCTCGATCGCCGCGGGCGGCGTGCCCGTATAGGCGAAGCCAAGCGATTCGAGCGTCTCGGCAACCGCCTGCTCGCTGTGCGGCACGCCCGGCACGCTCTCACACCAGTTGAACACCACGTGCTCCATCGCATCGTAGCCTTCGAGCACCGCCGCTATGTTCTCATCCTCGACCGGCACCAGGTCCGTCGGGTGGCCCGCGGCGGCAATCGCGTCGCCCAGTTGCGCTGACAGGGCGTCTATCTCGTCTTTCTCCTCCCGCGTCCACGATGGGTCAAGATCGTACAGCAGCAACACGGGTACGCTGCAATGGCTGTTCGGTACAGGCAATGGTCTGCCTCCTCTCGATCGCGTTATGCGTGTCAGGCCGCCGTGCAGGCGCGGCCATGTCCTGGCATCCGGCGCGGACAGGCGGGCTTCGTTGGTGGTGTGCGCCGTGGCGCGCGCGGGTGGTGTGGCGCGCCAACGTCATGCCGTTAACACAATTGCCACTAGCATTAAAGCAAAACTCCGCGTCTGAGTCAAGCAACAGGCGCATTTTGCTGCTTTTCATCGAATCTGGTATAATTGCGCCATGAGAAACGACCATGTACCAGCCTTGGAGCGTGGGCTCACCATCCTGGAGCTCGTCATTCACGCAGAGCATCCAGTATCGTTCACGCAGATCAAACGTGCGCTCAACCTCGCCAGCGCGGGCACGGTGCGGCTCATCAACGTCCTCTGCACGCGCGGCTACCTCGTGAAAGATCCTGCCTCGGGGCTCTACATGGCCGGCCCGCGCGCAGGTACGCTCGCGTCGCACGGCACGCCGCAGCTCGACCGATTCCGCACCGTCTCCCGCCCGCATCTCGTCGAGATCGAGCGCGAGACCGCGAACACCGCGTTCTCCGTCTTCTGGAACGGCGAGTACATGATAGGGGTGGCCAAGGTGATCAATGAATCCTCGATCCCCATGAGCGACGTCGGCTCCATCACCAACAACCTCTCCTACATGCCCTGGGGCTGGATATTCTACGATGCCCTCGACGACGCCGGCAAAGAGCGCGCCCGCACCGTCATGGAAAGCAGAAAAAAATTCCTCGCCGCACAGAAAGCCCGCATGCAGTTCTTTCGCGCCCATTCGTTTGCCTATGACGACCAGTCGGTGATGCCGCTCGTGCGGCGCCTCGCCGCGCCCGTCCGCAATGCCGACGGCGCGGTCATTGGCTGCTTGTGCCTCGGTGGCACCAAGCTCACCATCCCCGATGGGAAGGTCGAGCAGTTCGGGCGCATGCTGTTGGAACACGCCAGGCGCGCATCGGGCGAGATGTAACCGCGGTCCCGCACCGCCTCGTGCCGCGGCGCATCGCGGCGTGGGCGTCCGGCGGCCATATGCTCGATGTGCCGGATCACGATGCACGAGTCCATGGGACGTTTCACACGCGGGTGCTGGTGATAACGTTACGATACAAAGGTTCCTCGCCTCCCCGCCTTGCTTTTTCCCGCGGTAAATGGTAGTATGGTGTACGAATGTCAGCATCACCATTCTTCCCTAATGCACAACACCCGGGGGTGTTATGAAAACCATCAGTCTCCTCTGCCTCGCGGCATGCCTCACCCTCTCAGCCGCTGCAATCACCATTGACGGCAAGAATATCACGGGCGACTTCGCCAACGCATCGTGGGTGACGTACCAGAATGTCGCGTCGGACTGGGGCGCAGGGTCCGAGATCATGGCGATGTACGCCATGACCAACGGCACCCATCTGCTCGTCGGCGTGCCGTGCTACCTTGCCAACACCGACGGACGCTGCCTCGTCCTGTTCATCGACGGCAATCCGGCCACGGGATCGAACGTCCTGTCGGGCATCACCGCGTGCGAACGCACGAAGAACATGAACGGCATGAGCTTCGACCCCGGCTTCACGCCTGACCGCGCGGTGTCGCTCGGCGTCAATGGCGGCGCCTCGGCGGGCAGCGAAGGCTATCCGCATCTCGAGAGCATCGTGGGCAATCAGACTGAATATCAGGGGCTGATGACCGACCTTACCGGCGCCGGCGCCGCGCTCGCCACCAACGGCCGCTCCTTCGGCGCCTTCATCCCCGGGCCCTGGCCCCTCGACATGACGAACACGGCTGACACGGGCATCGAGTTCGCCATCCCCTATACCGACCTCCTTAATTCATCGCCCACCGTCAACCTCATGGCCATCAGCGCCAATCTCGGCGGCGACTGGGCGCCCAACCAGACCCTCGCCCCCTCGGGCGGCAACTCGAACTGGGCCTCCGGCGTCTCGAGCGCCCATCACGCCGACCTCGTCCCCGGCCTTCAGTACATCTCCGTCATCATCCCGACCTCCGATACCAATGTCTACCTCTTCGCCACGGCGAGCAAGAACAAGGGCCTCGCGTTCTCGGGCAGCTCGGAAATCGAGCTGACTGCCAGCGCCGCCGGCGGCACGCCGCCGTACTCGTTCCTCTGGGACCTTGGCAACGGCGTTACCACCGCCGCCCAGAACTTCACCTACGTCTATCCCGCCGCTGTCACCGATGCCGACTACGCCGCCACCGTCCAGGTGTCTGACAGCGGCGCTCTGTCGACCAACCTCGACACAGGCAACACGCATCTCTACGCCGCCACCGCCGTTGACGGTCTGGATATCACCAACACCTTCGCCGGCGCGACCAACGTGCTCCAGGACACCGCGAGCAACTGGGGCGTCGCCACCGTTCCCGGCTCCGGCAACGAGCTCAAACGCCTCTATGCCCGCAGCATCGGCGAGAAGCTCTACATCGGCATCTGCGGCAACCTCGCCACCGGCATCGGTGAAAACGTGCTCGGCGTGTTCATCGACTCCGACTATGCCGCGGGCAGCAACGTGATGCCGCTCGTCACCGCGGGTTCGCCGGCAAAGCTCCAGAACCTCGAAGGCATGACGTTCGACGCCGGCTTCACGCCCGACAAGGCGCTGCTCCTCTCGATCAACACCCCGGGCGATTGCTGGGTGGACGTCTACCACATCGACCAGATATCCAACGAATGGTACTGGGGCACGAAGACCGAGTGGATGAGCATATTCGCCCCGTTCCAACGCATCGTCAATGACCGGTTCGGCACGGCAGGCGACGTCGTCGCGTTCAATGACCTCAACACCGCCGCCGCGGCGGACGCAGCCACGGGCCTCGAAACGTATCTCGACTACGCGACGCTGAACGATGGCGGCCTCGTCATCGGCGACAAGGTCAAACTCCAGGCGATCATCTACAACCATGCGAACACGAACGTCGCCAACCAGTCCCTGCCCGGCATCAACGGCAATGCGGCAGGCTTCGGCGTTGCGAGCAATGTGAACTACGAGACCGTGCCCGGCCTCCAGCACATCGAAGTGGACGCGCCGATCCCCGAGCCTGTGTACGCACTCTTCGCGGCGGGACTGTTGCTCATGCTTCGCCGGAAATAGAGATGTGTGCCAGGGGCGGCGCACAGGACGCGCCGCCTCTTTCGATCTTGATCCGGAATGGTGTCATACTACGAGGATTTCCCCGTCGACACTCACCCATGCCGGTCATCGGCAAAGGAGGCAACACCATGAAGGCTACAACCATTGTCCTGGCAGTGTGCCTGGTCATCGCGCTCGGCGTCATCGCGGCAGTGACGACAAAGCCCGCGCAGGAGGGCAGCCCGCAGAGCATGACTCTGCGCGAGCTGAACATTGTTGACGATCAGGGCCGGACGCGCATCGTGATGAAAGTGACGGACGCGGGCCCAAGGATCGCCCTGCGGGACGAGCAGAACCGCGCGCGTGCGTTCATCGGGTGCACCGGGCCCGCCGCGCCCGGCAAGCCGTCATATTGGGAAATGAACCTGTGCGACGCGAACGGAAACCCGCGCGTCCTGTGCGCATTGCAGGAAAGCGGCGCCGGCGCATCGCTCCAGGTGCGCGACAACACGGGTGCAACACGGTTCCTGACCGCGTTCACTGACCAGGGCGGCGGCGCACTGATGCTGAAGGACGAGAAGAACCGGAATCGCTTCACCATCGGCATGCCCGCAGGCGGCGGCTACAGCATGCACTTCATGGATGCCGAAGGTTCGAACCTCTGGCAGGCGCCGTGAGTGCTCGCGGCACGTGCGCGCTCCGGGCCGTTACGCAACAGACGTGCCGCGCTCGAACACCTGTATCCGCATATGGCTCGGCCGGCGGTGAATAACCTGCACGGTCGGCTCGTCAAATGCATATCCACGCACGGCTCGCACACCGTGTGCAAGCCGTGTCACCCGTGTCTGCTGGCACGGGACGACCTTGCTAACCAACGTTGAAGGAGGTCACATGCACCATGTAGTGTACGCAGTGCTCGCTGTCTGCCTGATCGCCGCTCCGGCG
>JAAYZF010000380.1 GCA_012514975.1 bacterium | reverse complement strand
CCTGTCGTGAGGCAATCGCCAGTTTTTCCATGACTCATCACTCTCACGAAGCGTGCCTCCATGGGGCACGGGAGGGATCAGCCGGCATTTTCGAGTCACGGGAACCTGTTGCGAAGCGTCGACGTCATGTACGCTGGGAAATACAGGGACCACAACTGTCAAGCTGGCATTGTCCGGCGAATACACAATACAACCGCCGCACCTCGCGGCACAGGAGCACGACGCCCGTGGCCACGATACCTTCCGTCCGTTCGTCGTTTACCGGGGCCCCGTTCGATCCATTCGCGCTTGATGCGCTTCGCACGGCGCTGCAGGGCGTTGCCCTGACCCCTGGCGACGACGGCTATGCCGACGCGTCTGCCTGCTGGTCGGTGCTGATCCGGCACGAGCCGGCAATTGTGGTGATGGCGGAGACTACAGACGATATCATCCTCGCCGTGCGCTTCGCGAACGCACACGATCTCCCGATCGCGGTGCAGGGCACCGGGCACGGACAGCCGACGCCATGCGTGGGCGGGATGCTGGTCAATACGTCCCGGATGCAGGGCGTGACGATCTTCCCGCAGGCGCGGCGGGCGCGTGCGGAAGCAGGCGTGAAGTGGGAATCGGTCGTGCCCCTGGCGCATGAGCATGGGCTGGCGCCGCTCGCGGGATCGACGACCGATGTCGGCGTGGTCGGGTACACGCTGGGTGGCGGTCACGGCTGGCTGGCGCGGAAATACGGTCGGGCCGCGGACATGATCCTCGCGGCGGATATCGTCACCGCGAAGGGTGAGCTACTCCACGTGACGGAAGAATCCGAGCCGGCCCTCTTCCGGGCGCTGAAAGGTGGAAGCGGCAACTACGGCATCGTGACCGAGCTGGAGTTCGGGCTGGTGCCGGTGGAGACCGTCTACGGCGGGTCGGTGATGTACCCACTCGCGGACGCCTCCCGCGTCTTCACGGCGTTCAACGCCTGGAGCGCAGCACAGCCCGAGGACATCACGGCCAGCATCGGTATCATGCGTTTCCCGCCGGTGCCGTTCGTGCCGGAGCCTCTGCAGGGGCAAGCGGTGGTCTTTGTCCGGGCGTGCGCGGTCGGGAACCTCGAGCGCGGCGAGGCAGCGATTGCGGAGATGCGCTCGCTCGGCACGCCATTGTTCGACACCTTCGCGACCATGCCATTCACCGCGATTGACGCGATCAGCATGGACCCGAAAGCCCCGATGCCGGCGATGAGCGGGACGATGATCCTGCGCGATCTCGATGTGGCAACGATCGACGCGGTTCTGGAGCAAGTTGGGCCGGGCGCGGAGACGCCGCTGCTGATGGTCGAGATGCGGGATTACCGGTCACTGCCAGAGGTCGGCGGGCTGTCGCTCTTCGCGCTCGGCATCCCCTTCGCGCCGGAGGCCGGCATGGCGATCGAAGGCGCGATCACCGGGCTTCGCCACGCGCTCGCGCCGCATGTGTCGGATCGCGTGCTGCTGAACTTCCTTGGTGACGGGGATGTCGGCGAGGAACGCACGCGCGCGGCGTTCGGCGAAACGGAATACCTGTGGCGGCAGGACATGAAGCGGCGGTACGACCCGCAGAACCGCTTCCGGTTCAACCACAACATCGCGCCGTTGAAGATCTCTGTCATCGAAGGATGACCCGAAGGGCCCTCAGTTGCAGAGGGCCCTTCTTCAATGCTCACCTTCCCAGACCGGTGGATGAACGACACCTGGCGTCAACTTGCGAGTGGCGCCGGGATGTCATGCGAGACCTGTACGAGCTGTTTGCCCAGGTTCCGGCCCTCGAACAACCCCTGGAGTGCCTGCGGCGCCTGGTCCAGACCGTCCGCGATGTGCTCCACGTACACGATCTTGCCTTCGTTGACCCAGGTCACCAGGCGACCAAGTGCTTCGGGGAACCGGGACACATAGTCGAGGAAGAT
>JAAYZF010000379.1 GCA_012514975.1 bacterium | reverse complement strand
CACAGCGAGTGCGGAGGCAGGGCGCGGTCCTCAACCGCCGTCGCGCCCAGCGCACGCATCTTGTGCGCAACGCATTCCTCCTTGAGCGCGTCAGGCGACACCCGGAGTGAACTCAGCCCGCCGGCGTACACGCCTTTGCGGACGGTAACTTTCTGCGGATTCGGCATAACAGGGATCGTCATCAAGTCTCCTCCGGTACCATACCAACGTTACGCGCGCTCCAGTCGCGGATGGCCTGGTTCATCGCGTCGATATTCTCCTGTGGAACGCCAAGCGTCTTCTCGGGCATGGGAAGATATCCGCCGCCCTCCCAGAGCAGGTCGAGCTTCTCGAACACCTCGCGGCGCACATCGCCCGGCGTGCCATGCGGCAGCACCTGCTGGCCGTCTATGCCGCCCGCAAGGGTGATTGTTCCGCTCGTGATGCGCCGCAGCTCCTTCATGTCGTTCGCCCGCGACTGGACGGGATGAAGGATGTCGACGCCAAGTTCGGCGAAGTCTTCGAGGATGGGCATGACATGGCCGCAACTGTGGAAGCTGACGACCGTGCCCGGGCCGAGCCGTGCGCGATAGAAATCGATGACGCGCTTTATCCGCGGCTTGATGTACTCCCTCCAGTGCGCGGGCGACATGGCCAGGCGGTCCTGGTGGCCGTAATCGTCGCTCAGGTTCACGTGCTCGGGCTTGAACTTCACGTATTCGTCCGCGATGCCCAGCTCGAACCCGATGATCGTGTCAAGCAGCCTGTTCGCCTTGTCCGGCGCGCCGATGAGCGAGACGAGGAATTCCTCGGGGCCGAAGATGTTGATCGCCTTTTCATAGAGGAAATACGGGTGGCCAAGCGAAAGCACACGCGTACCGCGGTCAAGCCTTGCGGCAATCGCCCGTATTTCGTCGAATCGCCCGGCGCGGCGCGGGTCGGGAGGAATGATCAGGCCGACATCCTCGCACGAGGGGACGGACGGCAGTACGGGGAACACCTCGCCGTCAGCATCCTTCCACCCCACATTCCACTCGTCCCTCCATTCCAACACGCCCGGCGCGGGGCGCGACTGCCCGGGCCATGCGCCATGGTACGCTGCGCCGACCGAGATGCCATCGACGGGCACGTACGCCGGGCGGTTCCTGCGGAGCACGCGGTTGTAGTTCTCGATGGGTGTCATTGCATTCACTCCTGGATCCGCGCAAGGATCCCGGGACATTCAATACCCGGCCTTTCTGAGATAGGTTCTGCACATCCTGGCGCTCGGCACTGGTGCGATCGGATTCCTGCCTTCCCATTTCTTGTCAAGCTCGACGCAGAGCCAGCCGTCGTACCCGTTCTTCGCCAGCTCGCGCACCGCCAGGGCGACATCGAGTTTCCCATCGCCCCTGCCGAGCTCGATGAAGGTGTCCTTTTTCCACGAGTAGTCCTTGATGTGCGTATGCGTGATCTGCTTCCTGAACGCGCGGATGAACTTGATGGTGTCCTCGCCTGATGATTCGAGATGCGCGATGTCGATGCAGAGCTTGAGATCGGGCAGGCGTTTGAGCATTTCCCTTGTTTCCGCGATGGTTTCGACGATGCAGCCGCGGTGGTTGTGGAACGAGATCTCGCAGCCGTGCTTCTTCGCGTATGCCATGGCGCCGCCGAGGTTCTCGGCGAATTTGTCATAGTCAAACGCGTAGGTGTTGCGCCGGTTGTTGCCCATGAAACCACCGCACGTCATCAGCGTCCTTACCCCGAGCTCCGCCGCGTACTCGATGCCGGTGCGGTAGTTCTTCGCCCCCTTCCACTTCGGGTCGTAGAACACGTTGAGGCCATAGGCGCAGATGGCCAGCCCCTGGTCCTCGACAAACCGGCGCGCTTCATTCGGCGGCATCGGCTGCCCGCCGAACTCGACGCCGGCATAGCCTGTCGCCGCCGCATCGCGGATGAACTGCTTCCAGTCGAACTGCTCGCCGCGGAATTTCGCGTACCCGGACCATGTGCACGGATTGATCGCCACGTTCATGCTGTTCTCCTTTGGAGTGCGGGGGCCATGCCGCCGCTGTGTACAGGCGACGCTGCGCTTCGCCCTTTTGTTTCAAAGAGTTACCACCGTTCCACTCACCGCGCTCTCGATCGCCTTCTCGGACACGCGCACCACATTCAGGCCGCAGCGGGCATCCGCGCACGATGCAGTCCTTCCCTCGAGCACGTCGAGGAAGTGCGCATGCTTGTTGAAGCCTTCGAGCGGCGCGACTTCTTCATGCTTGTCCTTGGCGGTGTAGAGCATGAGTTTCCTGCCCCAGTCGGCCGTGCACATACCGCCGTTCGTGCCCACGACGCCGCGGTAGTAATCGGGCACGACGGACATCGCGCTGCCCTCGATCGTCCCGGTCGTTTCGCCGTCGAAGCACATCGTCAGCCAGAGATGTTCGTTGTCGCGCGGGTCGTTGTGCACGCGGCTGGCCTTGCGGCAGAACACCGCCTTTGGCATGCCGGCAAGATTGATGATCCAGTCGATCTCATGCGCGAGGAGCTCGGTGACCAGGCCGCCGCTCTTGTCGTATTCATTGCGCCAGCTCTTCCTCGCCGCGCCGCCCGAGAACGACATGCGGCGCGACCAGAGCGTGACGGCCGTGCCGACAGCGCCGGCGCGGAACAGCTCGCCCATCTTCCATATCGCGGGGTCGAACCGCACGGAGAACCCCACAAATGATTTGACGTTGTTATCGTCAATTGCTGATGCGATCCGTTCCGCATCGGCAATTGAAAGGGCCATCGGCTTCTCGATGAACAGATGCTTTCCCGCCTTGGCGCATGCGACCGCCTGAGCGGCATGGAGGAAGTTCGGGCTCGAGATGACCACTGCGTCAACCTCATCGAGGAATGCAGTGAAATCGCCGAATGCGCGCGCGCCGAACGCATCGGCGAACGCCTTTGCGGCCTCGGGATTCGGGTCTGCAACCGCGCTGATGCGGCAGCGCTTCGCGTCTTCTGCAAGTCTCTTCGCATTGCCGGTGCCGTTGGGCCCGGCGCCGATCACACCGATGCGGATCATGGGTCTCCTTCTCCTTTGTGGGCGTTGTGGACGGTATGGACGTTATGGACTGCCGCGGGTGTTCGGCGGCGTCGTTCGTGTCATTAATCAGAAGCGAAGCTCCACTTCGGCGCCCCAGCCGTCAGGTATCGCAACCTGCAGAAGGCCGCTGGCCTTGTCGTATCGTGCACGCGCCGCCGCGCCGTCGACCGACACGCGCTTCGGCTTTGTCCGGCAGTAGAACCCGGCTGTGCCGCACCCGCGGACGAAGCAGGCCACTCCGGCGCCGTCCGGCGTGGCATGCGGCGTGTCGGCTGCCTCGATGCCAACGTACTTGTCGATCAGGCCGAGCGCGGCGACGCCGTTCTCGATTCTGGCGAACGTCACAATTTCGAACTGCTTCGCTTCGAGTGTGAGGCGTGAGCGCTCATTGTGCCTGAGAACGCGCAGAAGGCGCGCGTTGTGATGGTATGCGGCATAGACGCCTTCATCGTCCAGGCCGGCGTCGTCAGGCCTGAACGTGGTGCTCATGCGCGCGCCACCGGCGCGGACATGGAAAAGGCCCAGAACGCGCCAGTTCGCGATTTTCAGCAGACGGCGCGCATGCCAGAAATCCTCGAACAGACAGTCCCGCGCCGGCCTGGCGGGCCCGGTGGCCTTCGCTGCAATGATCCCATGCGCGACGAGTTTGCGCAGGATGCCGAAGTTCTGCCTGCCCGGCTCGTCGCAGACGTACACGGGCCCGCCGCTGATGGCGCGCGCGGCGGCGTGGTACTCGGGCATCGGGCCGTGCGTCTGGAACATGTCCCAGTCCGGCAGGGCGAATGTGGACGTCCAGACGTTGTTGAACGCGTTCGTCACGATATGCGTGCACTGACTCGCGTCATCGGCTCGAACCATGTAGTCGTTCGAGTTGCGCCAGCCGACTGAGCCGTCCATGTGATAGACGACATCCGACCCGTTGCTCATGCAGTGGATCAGGTTCTGGCCAAACCGCATGAGGGCCGCGCCTTGCAGCGCTTCCTGGTAGGTGCGCATGGTGCCGACGCGGCCGAGCCTGCCATGGGTGAACACTTCGAGTGCGGACTGGCCATCGACCTTGACCATGTCAACGCCCTGTTGCCGCAGGAGCCTGTAGAACTCGTGGTAGAAGCGGCCGATGTCTTCCGGGTCGATCAGGTATTCGTCAAGGGGCTTGTCCTTCGCGCCCATCCATGGGCGGATTTTGCCGCGATTGTGTATGAGACGATAGCGTTCCGCAAGTTCTCCTTTGGGATTGAGCCCGGCCCAGTAGCCCTGAAACGCGTGCCAGACGCCAAAAATCCGGATGCCGAACCCGGCTTTTGCGCGTGCGATGAGCGGTGCGAGGCCTTTCGGGAATTTCCTCCCGTCGGCATTGAAGCTGTTGAGACGGTCAGCCGCGGTATCGAGCCAGCCGTCGTCAAGGATCATGAACCCAAGCTGCACGCCGCCTTTCTTGAACGAGCGCAGCCCGGCGAGGACTTTCCGCGCGTCGACATCCTGGCGGAATGCATCCCACGTACACCAGCCGAGGAAGAGGCTGAAGTCCGGTGTGGCCTTCTCGGATGCCGGTTTGAATGTCCTGAGGAACGAAGAGACAGCACACATCGCGTCGTCCACCAGCTCGAACGGGTCGCGCTTCATTCCTGAGAACGCAAGCACGGCGTCCTCGATCTTTGTCGAACGCACCGCGCCGTCGAAGACGAGCGAGAGGCCGTTCCCGGCGCCCGAGATCGTTGCGCGGATGTCGCCGGAAACGAGCGGGAGGAGGATGCCGCAGAGGCCATCGGTGCGTTCCCACAGGAGGAACTGGGTTTCCTTGGGCACATCCTTCTCGAGGGCGCCCCATTGCGGCCGCATCCAGTAATAATCCTGGCGGAACAGGGCGAGCCAGCGTTTGAGTTTGGGGATTCTTATGCCGTTCAGAACGCCGTGCGAGACGCAGCGTTTCGACAGCGTGACGAAAGAACCGAATGGTCTTGACGATTCGGTGGCGAACACCGTGGCGTCGCGGGAGGGAAAGAGAACGGGTCTTCTTGTGAGTCTCTTCATCGTACATTTCCGGTTTTTGGCAGTCTTCGGCGCGGCGTTCACATGCCACCCCCACGGGGTGGGTATCTCCATTGTTGCCTCATTGCTCGTCTTTGAATGATCTCTTCGCATGATGGTCACGCTGTCGTGCTATGTAATTGATGACCGCGTCCAGCTGCGACCGTGAATAGGAGAAGGCACCATACCCCTCCTGCCACGAGAAGCGGCCTGGCACCCAGCGTTTCTCGTTGATGAAGCTCCTGGATATAGATCTGCGTATACGTGTTCGCCATGTTAGTGTACCGCCCCTACAGGGCGGGGTGAATCTGGTATGCGTCTGTTCTACAAATGTCGGGCTCCTACGGAGCCGCCAGCTCGCCATGGAGCGCGGACAAATGCTTGCGTCCCTCGTTCGTTCATCGTTCATCGTTTCCCCCAGATGCGTCTTGGGGGATTCATCGTCCATCGTCCTTCGTCCATCGTCCTTCGTCCATCGTCCATCGTCCTTCGTCCTTCGTCCTTCGTACTTCGTCCTTCGTACTTCGTACTTCCTCCTTCCTCACCTGCTCTTGATCCGCACGGCCAAGTCTTCCGTGTAGATCGGCGTGTCGACACGCTTGAGCCCGCACGCATGGTCGAACTCCTCGCGGCGCATGACGCTGCCGGTCGACGGGTTGATCATCTCCAGCGTGTACGCGCCGGGCGCGAGGCCGAGATGGAGGGTCGAACGCATTCCGCCGCCCCAGCAGTACAACGCGTACTGCTTCCCGTGCTCCGCGAGGCACCAGGTGGTCATGCCGTCCCGTTTGCCTGCTTCCGCAACTTCGGGATGCGGCGCGAGCTTGACGAACTCGAACGATTCGATGAAACGCTTGAGCACGGCGAGCTGCGCGCGCCATTCCGGCCCGCCATATCCGGGTGTTTCATTCCTGACCACATGCGTTCCGTCGGGATGCTCCGCCGTGAACGAATAGTCGAGATGGCTGACCGCTCCGCCGCCGCAGAGCATGAATTCCCACGCTTCGCGGCGGTAGGGCGCGCAGGTCTGGCCCTTGAAGCCCGTCTCGTCATCCGCAACCACGCGGTCCAGATGATAGTTCAGGTGCACCGCCGCGGGTTCCGCATAATGGAAATTGATGATCGAGACCGCCGGATGGAGGTCCTTCACGCGCATGAAACGGTTCTGCGCATTGAACGCGATCAGATGCCTGTCCGGCAGTGAGCGCTCCGCGTCAGTGATGACGTCTGCAATGTGGTTCGACCAGTCGAGGTACGCGGTGCCGTCATGGTTCGAGTAGTTCTCGTTGCTTATCTCGAAGTAGACATTGTCGAACCCGCCCAGCTCCTTGACGATCGCGCGCGTGACGGCTTCCTGCACCTTGAGCAGCCGTGGGGTGTCGAGCGAATAGACCTTGTTGCGCGGGACGTCCTCCGTTGCGCCGCCGTTGTTGCGCGGATGCATCGGGCTTGCCTGCCAGAGCTCATCGTTGTACCAGAAACAGAACAGGACGACCTCGACAACAATGCCCCGTTCGCCTGCCGCGCGGACGAAATCCTTGAGCCGGCTGAAATAGGCCGGGTCCCATTTCGAGAGGTCGAACATTTCGGCTCCGCCGTGTGTGCGTGAGGCCCACGGGCACAGGAAATCCCCCGTGGCAGGCGCCAGCGTGTTGTCCATGATGCCATGGCTGCCTGGAAGCTCGCGGTAGACGC
Organism: bacterium; assembly: GCA_012514975.1. Classification (GTDB taxonomy): domain Bacteria; phylum Auribacterota; class UBA3054; order UBA3054; family JAAYZF01; genus JAAYZF01. The sequence continues at coordinate 1,854 of JAAYZF010000379.1, read as the reverse complement.
CGCTGAAGACGCGCGTCAGGTTGAATCCGGAGTGCGCGAGCGCGTCGAGATACGGAATGAAGTCGAACGCGCGGTTCAGCACGGCGCCGTAATGCTCGCCGGACGTGATGAGCACGGCGGGTTCCCCGCGGAACATGAAGTAATGCGGATTGTCAGGGTGCAGGGACAATGGCTTCATCATCTCCTCCGTGCCGGCTACTTCCCCTCGTTCGCCGCGGCGATCATGGCGAAGTAGTTTTCCTGCGGCACGTACTCGGGCACGCTGTTGCCCGTGCCAAGCGCATAGCCGCGGCAGCCTGTCCGCGCAATCACCTCCTTGCTGCGCGTGTACACCTGGTCGGGCGTCGACCGGCAGACGAAATCGACGTCGATGCCGCCGAGGATCGCGATGCGTCTGCCGTACTGCTCGTACGCCTGCTCGACGGGCTGGATGGTGTCCTCGTACGAATGCTTGGCATCGTATTTCATGTCGTCGATGATGTCGTCCATCACCTCCTTCAGGTTGCCGCACGAATGAAGGATGACCGGCTTGCCCGCCTTGTGGCCCACGTCGACGATGCGCGTGTGCCAGGGGAACACGTACTTCCGCATGTCGGCGGGCGAGATCATGGTCTGCGACTTGAAGCCCCAGTCGTCATTGCTGATCATGGCGCAGACGGCGGGAGGGCTGATGCAACGCTGGTAATAGCGGACGAAGCGCGAGCCGACGGCGTCGAACAGCTCCTGGACGAGCGCGGGATCGTCGATCAGCATGAAGCACAGATTGTCGTAGCCGGTAAGCGAGATGACATTCTCGAGCACGCCGCCCGGGCCCCAGACGATCAGCTTCATCCCGTCCGCAAGGAGCTTCGCATACGTGTCGAGACGCGTGTAATCCGCCACATCGGGATCGGGCCACGGATACTTGTTTAAGCTCGCGCGGTCGGTGATGACCGGGGCTTCGTTGAGCGAGATGGATTTCTCGCGGTGGCGTTCCTCGCGCGGGAAAGTGAACGCCGATCCCTGCACATTCGCATAATCGTATCCTGCGTTCCGATACGCGAGGACGGCAAGGCCCATCCAGTCGATCTCGCCCGCATCGACGCGCGCGGCTGCCTCGGGGCCGGCAATAAGCTTGTTGATCGTGCCGTTGAGGAAGAACTCGAACAGCGTGGGCCGCGACGGTTTCTCGCGGCGCAGGACCTTGAGGATGTTGCGGTAATCAGGCGTGGCCTTGACCGGCCCCTTCCAGTATGATGCCATCGTTTTCTCCAGGATCGTTAATCGATTTCCGTTGCGCGAATCGCCTCGATGCCGCGCGCCGCGCAGTACGAGATGATGCGCTCGTCCATGAACATCAGGCGCTGCCAGTTCCTGCTGACGGCGACGTCCTCGTTCCTGCCGATGCCGAGCTGCTTCATGTCATCCGCAATGTAGCCCGGATGGCCGACGACGAGGAACGTGCCCTTCTCAACGCAGTCCCTGATCGCGACATTGGCCGACCGCGCGCTGCCGGAATCGTCGCCGCGGGTGATCAAACGGATTTTGGGGCCGCTCATGCTGCGCCTCCTTTTGCGAGCCGTTCCTTCATTTCCCCGCACAGGCGTTCCCACTCGTCGATGATACGGTCGTAGGAGGGATCGGTTTCCCACGGTTCGATCTTCCCGCGCGCATCGAGCCACTGGCACGTCCGCCGCGCGCCGTCGAGGAACGGGATGGTGTACGAGAAGCCGAGATCGGTCGCCGCGGCCGTATTGTCGAATATGTTGTCGAACTGGAAATTGTTGACGCAGATGCCCGCGCGGTCGGGCGCGATGGCGCCGAGGAGATCCGTGGGGATGTGCACGAGGGCCGGCTTTGGCGCGCCGAGCGCCT
>JAAYZF010000378.1 GCA_012514975.1 bacterium | reverse complement strand
TTAGTCTTTTCCAACATGAGATGAGTCTGGACGGGGTCTCGTGTTTCCAACATGAGATGAGTCTGGAGCGGGTAGCGGCGTGTGCCGTCGATCATCGGGATCATGGTGATCGACATGCAAGAAGAGCGCCTCGACGGCATCGAGGGTTTGGAGCAGTTCCTGGCGGGCACGGCCGGAGTCTCGCCTCGCGTGGCGGGCGGCGAGTCCGAACGACAAGCGCACGTTCGGCGGGTGCTTGGCCGGTTCGGCTATGCCGGTTTATCGCACCGCGACAAGGGCGTGGCGGTGCGCTACCTGCAGCACACGAGCGGTTATTCGCGCCAACATCTGGTGCGCCTCATCGGCCGGTTCGTGGCCCATGCCCCGCTGGGCCAGCGCGGCGCGCCGGTGGCCGGTTTTTACCGGCGCTATACCGAGGCCGATGTGCTGCTGATGGCCCACACCGACGCGCTGCATGACACGCCGAGCGGGCTGGCGGCCAAACGACTGTTCCAGCGCGCCTGGGAGCTCTATGGCGATGCCCGTTACGAGCGGCTGGCGGCGATCTCGGTGGCCACCTGTACAACCTGCGCGCCACACCGCGCTATCAGGCCGTCCGGGTGAACTGGCAAGGCACCCGTGCCGGCAAGGCGATCTCGATCGGCGTGCGTCGCGCACCGCGCCCCGAGGGCCGCGCGGGCTACATCCGGATCGACAGCGTGCACCAAGGCGATCAGGACGGCGCCAAGGGCGTGTATCACATCAACGCCGTCGACTGCGTCACGCAATGGGAAGTGGTCGCGAGCTGCGAGAAGATCTCCGAAGCCTACCTGCTGCCCGTGCTCGCCGAACTGCTCGCCGCCTTTCCGTTCACGATCCTGGGCGTGCATGCCGACAACGGCAGCGAGTACATCAATCACCGTGTCGCCCGGCTGCTCGACAAACTGAACGCTGAACTGACCAAGTCGCGGCCCCGGCGCTCCAACGACAACGCCTTGGCCGAGACCAAGAATGGCGCGGTCGTGCGCAAGTTCCTGGGCTACAGCCACATCCCGCAGCGCTTCGCCGCACCCGTGAACGCCTTCTGCCGCGACTACCTGAACCCGTACCTGAATCTGCACCGCCCGTGCCTGTTCGCCGAGGAGCGCACCGACGCCAAAGGCAAGGTCGTCAAGCGGTACTCCCAACACCTCGTGCAAACGCCGCTCGAAAAGCTCGCCAGCATGAGCCCGGCCTGTCACAATCTGCGCCCCGAGACGACCCTGCAAGCCCTGCAAGTCCAGGCGCGGGTCATGAGCGACAATGAGGCCGCCGACCAGCTGCAAAAGGCACGGTCGGCATTGTTTCAATCCATCAACCGACGGCTCGCCCGAACCGCCGCTTGACTCGAGCCCAAGAGCCCGTGCAGATGTGCACAGCCCGGCTGACGCCGGGTTCCCGCCTGAACGCTTACGCGTTCCCCGTGGATAGCCCGTGGACAACGCTCACGCGTTGCCCACCGCCTACCCACCGGCCGGCGGCTGCACACATCAACACCGGCTCCGAGCTAACAGATTCAGACTCATCTACAGATTGGAAACGACTGGATTGGCGTGAGGCCGTCGTATTCGCGACCTCGCGTGAGCGACGGCAACGCCTTCGCAAAACATTGTTTCGAACCGCCAAATGCCGGCCGGAATTCCTGAGCCGGGGCTTTATAGATCTGCACGCCGCGCGTTGCTGGGCGGCCCGTTTCAGTGCACTGGTACAACAACCACGAGTACCATCACAGCGGCGTCCGCTATGTCAGCCCCGCTTAGCGCGATGCGGGTGAAGACGCGACGATCCGTGCGGCGCGCCACCAACTGTATCGCGAGGCCCGCGCGCGCAACCCGCGACACGGGTCAGGTGAGACCCGCAACTGGACGCCGGTGGGCGT
>JAAYZF010000377.1 GCA_012514975.1 bacterium | reverse complement strand
CTCGCCATCCTCGAACTGGACCCAGCCGGAGTAGCCCGTGTCGCTTACCGGCGACCGGTCGAAGTCGACGGGCAGGATGCGCGTGTGCGCTTCGTTGCGCGATGTGGCGAGGGCTGATTCCCTGTCAGTCAGCGCGGCAAAGAAGTTCTGCGTCCACCAGCCGACCCAGCCTTTGCCGCCCTGCATGAACCGGTGCGTGATGAGGATGCGCCCGTCGTGCAGCATTCCCGCAACGGGGCGATGGCATCCGGGCAGCGGGAACGGAATGACCCCGCCCCATGTCTCGCCGTTGTCGGTGGAGATGGTCTTGTAGCAGTCCCAACCCATGCCCGAGTTCTCGCGATGGAACGCCACCAGCTTGCCATCCACGGGAAGGATCGAGACTTCACAGAGGTTCAACCCCTTCTCCCTGGCGACGATGACGGGTCCTTGCCACGTTCCGCCACGGTCGTCGGAATACCAGAGGCGCTGGACCAGGCAGCCAAGCCCCCCGTCCTTGTATTGACAGGCGAGAATCCAGCGGCCGGTCGCCAGCTCGAGCAGCTTGTCGGGGACAATGCCCTGGGCGGGCGTCTCGACGGGCCGGGCCCACGTCATGCCCTCGTCATCGCTGAAGAAGAGATAGTTGCGCTGCTGGCGGGGCGCGGCGGCGTCCTCTTGCGCGCACGACTTGTCCACTACCACGACCAGCCGGCCGTCGCGCATGGTGCTGATCCGCGCGCAGTTCCAGAACGATCGTCCGTGCGTCGGTTCGCTCAGCGGGCGTTTCGGCGTCCACGTCCGCCCGCGGTCTGTCGAGTCTGTCAGGACGATGCGTGTGTACGACCGGTCGGCATGGTGCGTGCATTCGGAGAACACGCAGACCAGCTTGCCCGACGGGGTCAGCGTGACATCGGGCCAGGCTTGGTAGATGCTGTCATCACGGCTTATCAGGTGTTTTGTGATCATCGTTGGCTGCCTTGGGATTCCGGCCGCATGGAACGGCGGCGTTCGTTTGTTCCTGCAACTGTAGCATTCTCTCCCATTAAGGTCAAGCATACCATTCTGACCCCCGCCGCTTGACACCGCGGACGCAATCTGGAATAATGCCTGCGTCTGCAATGAGACGTGCACCAACAACCACGGGTCATCACCATGAATCCAAGCCGCGTCAAAGCACGATGGGCGCAAGGCAAGCCTGTCCTGTGCGTCCTCAACCATCTCGTCGATGCACGCGCAACCGAAGTGATCGCGACCATGGGGTTCGATTGCATCTGGATCGATCTCGAGCACGGCGAACGGTCGACTGAAACACTGGCACACCTGTGCCGCGCGGCCCGCCTTGCCGGCGCGGACGTCATGGCCCGGCCGGCCAAGGGCGAGTTCATGCGCATGGGCCGCCTGCTCGAGGCGGGCGCGCATGGCATTCTCTACCCGCGGTGCGAGAGCGTCGAGGAAGCGCGCGAAGTCGTCCGCTGGGCGAAGTTTCCGCCCCTCGGCGAACGCGGGTTCGACAGCGGCAATGCAGACAACACCTATGGCGAACACCCGGCAACCGAGTACGTGCCCGAGGCGAACAGGCAGACATGGATCGCCATCCAGATCGAATCGCCGAACGCCCTGCCGCATGCACGGGCAATCGCCGAGGTCGATGGCGTTGACATGATCTTCTTCGGCCCGTGCGATTACTCGAACCTGTCCGGAAAGATAGGATTGTTCAGGGACCCCAGCATCATGCAGGCGGCCAGGCAGATCGCAAAGGACACCCGTGCGGCTGGAAAGCACTTCGGCACGCTTGCGTTCGACCTCGGGCATGCGAAGCAACTGCTTGACCTTGGCGCGACGTTCCTCAACTGCGGCGCGGACATCGGCATGCTCCGCCGCTCGCTTGCCGAGGCGCAACGCGGCTACGCGGAGCTGGGATTCTGTTTCGGGCGGATCGCGTGAGCCGGGGAGGCGCCAGTGCACCATCCCTTCGCAGCAAGTATAACTAGCTATATAATAATATATTAAAGTTGACAAACCGCCCCGTGCGTGGTATACTGTATAGTATCCGGAGATTCCATATGTTCAACCGAGCACAGGAGGATACTATGACACTCAGGCTGGTTTCCGCGGGCATCGCATGCCTCTTGGCATGCACTCTTTACTCGGCCGAGTATGTCGCCCAGCCGAGCTCCTTCAACACGAGTTGGAACGTTCCCACGCTATGGGACGTGGGCGACTTTCCCAGGGCAGTGGGCGATGTTGCCATCATCACCAACGGGTACATAGGCAATGGAACGGGAGAGCGCAGGGTCCAGCTCAACGTCGCGGTGACGGTGAGCGTCGTGCGGTTTGCCGGTGTGACGCCGAGCAACATGTATCCCAATATCAGCGCTGCCGGCGGCAGGCTGTACATGGAAAGCCTGTCCGGCAATGCGCAGATTCAAGCCGACAGCTACACGGCGTATTCATGGGGAAGTGCAGTCTCCGCGGCGATGGAGCCGCTCAGCGACACGGACATACGCGTCACCACCAACAAGATATTCGTGCTGCAATCCACGTTGTACGGCGCCGGCGGCCTTCACTTCTACGTTCCGCGCGGCGGCGGCATGCTCGAGACGAGAAGTCCTGCCAGCCCCGACTACACCGGCACGGTCTACATCGAGCAGTCAGCCGGTAACTTTGTTATTGCGCAGAACAGCGCGCACATATTCACCAACGCCACGGTCGTTATCCGCAATGGCGCGACCCTGACGGTCGGCGGCGTCACGCGGTTCGGCTCTGAGATACGCATGGAACCGGGCTCGCGCCTCGACGGATACGTGGGCAAGTACACGTATCTCTATTCCTCGTTGGTCGTGTTCGGCAACGCAACCAACGCCACCAGGTACAATGGTTTCGTGGACTTCCGTGGCGACGTCAGCGGCACGGGCGAGTTCGTCAAGATCAACAGCGCCGCGAACGGCACGAACTACTTCACCGGCACCATCTCCCCCGGGTTCAGCGCCGGCACGCTGACGATCAACGAGCTGGGAGGCGTCACACGCATCGGCATGCCAGGCACGCCCGTCACACTACAGATCGAGGACAAGGACCAGCTCGAGCTCATCAACATGGACGAGGCGGTCGATCTAACCAACGTCAACGTCAAGTTTCTCACCAGCACAGAGCCCGGCACGACGAACTGGTTCCTCACCTGCACCAGCACTGCCGTCAACGGGCTCAACGGCATCGAGTACGCACCCGGCTTGACGGGCGTGGTGATGTACGAGGCTGATCGCGTGGGCGCGGTGGTTGTTCCCGAGCCTGCCGTCTTCATGCTCGGCGCGCTGGCAGTGCTCGCGGCGATCAAGCGCCAACGGCGCGACTGGACTAAGCCCGGCGCAACGCGCTGGAGCTGAATACGTCTGCGCATGCATGCTCACCGTTGATGCGCCGCCGGTTGCTTTGCGGCATGTTTAATGCTATCATATGCCGATGGCGCGAAATGCGCTGGCGAGAGAATATGACGATGAGTACGATGACGGCAACAGTCCTTACCGGCTTCTACTTTAGCTGGTACTTTACCTCCACGGATTCCGGTGGCGGGTGATTGTTGCTGCATAGAACAAGCACTGTACAAAAACGGCCCGCTGCCTCCAGCGGGCCGTTTTTTGTTGTAACCGAACGGGCGGATCAACGCCGCCACACACGAGGTGACCTATGAGTGCCAGTGAACTGGAGATATTCCTCCTGATGGGCCAGGCCAACATGCTCGGCCTCGGCCGCGTGCAGGACGTCGCGCCGATCGAACATCCGGACATCATGGTCTTCAGGTACGGCGCGTGGCACACTGCGCGCGAGCCGTTGTTCGACTCGACACCCCGCGCCGGCATCGGCCTTGGCATGAGCTTCGCCCTGCGCCTCATCGAGGAGCAGCCGGGCAGGCGTGTGGGCCTCGTGCCGTGCGCGGTCGGCGGCTCGGGCATGTGGCGGTGGGCACAGGGCGGCGACCTGTTCATACGGACGTTGACGACGGCTGCGTCAGCCATGCAGGGCGGGCTTCTACGCGGCGTTCTCTGGCATCACGGCGAAGGCGATGCCGCGGTGGCGTCCAACGCCGCAGTGTACGAGGAACGGGTGCGATCGATGATCAATGGCCTGCGCACCGCGCTGGGCGGTGATGCGCTGCCGGTGGTGATGGGGGAACTGGGAACGTACCTTGATCCGAAATGCTACCCGCATCGCGGCGACGTGAACGACGCAATGGCGGCGATGGCGCGTGAATGCCCGCACTGCGCATTGGTGAGCTCTGAAGGACTTGCCGATGATGGCGGACGGATGTACTTCTCCGCGCGATCGCTGCGCGAACTGGGCGTGCGGTATGCGGAGGGCCACCTGATGCTTGCGCGCGAGCACCTGACGCCGGCTCATGCAGCAACGCCGGCACCGGCGTATCCACAGGAACCGGTGCTCCGCACACCCTGCTGCTTGACAGCGAGACGTGAGTCTGCTATCCTTTCCCTGAGCAGTACACCGCGGCACTAACCATACAGGGGAATCACGATGAGCGCTTTCACGCAGCTTCTATCGCCCGACAGCACGCTCGCGCTCAATGACGGCAATCGCATCCCGGTTCTTGGCTTCGGCGTGTTCCAGGTACGCGAAGGGTCCGAATGCGAGAACGCCGTGCGCGCGGCACTCGAGGCCGGCTACCGGCACATCGACACGGCTCACATCTACGGCAACGAGGCTTCAGTGGGCAAGGCGGTTGCCGCAAGCGGCGTTCCGCGCGAGAAGATCTTCATCACCACGAAGACCCCGCCTGACCAGAGCCCGCAAGGCCTGCGCAAGGGACTTGAGAACAGCCTCAGGCTGCTGCGCGCCGACTATGTTGATCTCTACCTGATCCATTGGCCGTTGTCCGACGTGACGCTGGCGCCCGCATGGGAAATGCTGCAGCAGTTCAGGGCCGAAGGCAAGTGCCGCTCGATCGGCGTAAGCAACATCACCGTGCAGCGGTTCGAGAAGGCACTGCTCCCGCATACGAGCGTCATCCCCGCGGTCAACCAGATCGAAGTGCATGTGTTCTGCCGCCGCCGGGAGCTGGTTGATTACTGCGCCGGCAAGGGCATCGTGGTTGAAGCCTATTCGCCGCTCGCGCGGGCGCAGCGGATGGGCGATCCGACGCTCGCGCGCATCGCCGGCGAATGCGGCGTGACGCCCGCGCAGGTGATGATCCGCTTGGTGTTGCAGCACGGGATTGTCGCGCTGCCGAAATCATCCCATCCGTCACGCATCAAGGAGAACTGCGCGGTGTTCGGCTTCTCGTTGAGCGACGCGCAGATGGCCGCGCTCGATGCGCTGGATGAGGAATACTACTCGCTGACGTGGCGGCCGCAGGGATACTACTGAGAGACGGTGGATGCCCGGCGCCGGCGCCACTTCTCAAGCCACTGCAACATGGTTGAACTTCTCCCGCGGCTCGCAAGAGCATACACTATCCCGCCGGCCACACGCACGCCGGGCAAACTGATGGAGGCACTGCATTATGGGAAAGAACGCACAGACACGCCTGCACCGTTCCTCCGCGAACGCACCCGGGCACGAGGCAACGATGACCCGCCGCACCCTGTTCCGCGCCGCAGGGCTCTTCGCCGGCGGCGCGGCACTGGCGCGCTGGCTGCCTGCCGCGGCCCTGGCCACCACGCGGAGAAAACCGAACATCGTGCTCATCTTCGCCGACGACCTCGGGTGGAAGGATGTGGGCTACCAGGGAAGCGATTTCATCGAGACGCCCTGCATCGACCGTCTGGCGCGCGAAGGCATGGTCTTTTCCGCCAGCTATGCCGCGGCGGGGAACTGCGTGCCGAGCCGCGCGTGCCTGCTCTCAGGCGCGTACACCCCGCGACATCATGTCTATGCGGTCGGAAGCACCGACCGCGGGCCGAAGAACCTCATGCGCATGATCCCCGTGCCGAACAAGAGCGGACTGAGCAACGACATGGTCACCATGGCGGACGCGCTGAAGGCGGCGGGATACGTGACAGGCCATTTCGGCAAGTGGCACCTCGGCGGCCCCGACGGCGCCGAGCCGGTTCAGCAGGGCTTCGACGTCTCATTTACCTTCGGCGACGGAAAGGCTGACAAGACGGCGACGGGCGGGAAGGGCGTTTCGGCCGACCCGAAGGGCGTCATCTCGCTGACGCGCAAAGCCTGCGAATTCATCGAGCAGAATAATGATCGTCCGTTCTTCTGCTACCTCGCGCATTACGCCATTCATACGCCGATCGAGCACAGGCCTGAATCGCTTGCGAAGTTCAAAGAGAAAAAACCGGGCGCGCAACACGGCGATCCCGCGTACGCGGCGTGCACATACGACCTGGATGCAAGCGTGGGCATGCTTGTGGGGAAACTGAAGGAGCTGGGCCTCGAGGACAACACGCTCCTCGTGTTCACCAGCGACAACGGCGGCACGCAGAAATCGTCGCAGGAACCGTTGCGCGGCAACAAGGGGGGCTATTACGAAGGCGGCATCCGCGAGCCGTTCATCGTGCGCTGGCCGGGCGTGGTGAAGCCGGGCACGACGTGCGACGTTCCGGTGATCAACCAGGACCTCTTCCCTACCTTCCTCGCTGCCGCGGGCGGCACCGTGCCAAAGGGCGCGGTGCTCGACGGCGAGAGCATTGTGCCCCTGCTCAAAGGTACGGACGGGCTGAAACGCCAGGCCATCTTCTGGCACTTCCCCGGCTATCTCAACAACCCGGTGATCCGCGGGCGCGATCCCGTGTTCCGCACGCGCCCGGTAAGCGTCATCCGCAAGGGTGACTGGAAGCTGTTGCTCTACCACGAGGAATGGCAGCTTGACGGCGGACGCGACACCATTGCGACGAACAACGCCGTCGAGCTCTACAATCTCCGGGACGACATCGGCGAACGGAACAACCTCGCGAACACGAATCCCGCGAAACGCGACGAGCTGCTCGATGACCTCCTCGCGTGGATGAAGAGCACGAACGCGCTCATGCCCGCGGAGAAGAACCCCGGCTACGCGCCTCATGCGCCCGGGGAGCCGCGGGAAAAAGCACGTCAGGCCGGGACGCGCCTGCCGGAGACGCGAGCGCAGGCGAAAAGCGCGAGGAAGGCTGCTGCCGCGGGCTCGGGGATCACGTCGTCATAGCCGGGCGTGCCGTACCGCGCAGCGCTTGGATGCCAGTTCGTCCTCTGACTCCAGTCCTCTGGTCTGCCATACGGACTGTTGATCACCAGGGACGCGCCGTTGCCGGCGCAATTGCTGAACCATGCGCCGTCGTAGAAGAACGACAATGAGGCCCCGCCAGGCCCCCGCAGAACGATCTCCTCCCCTTCGTTCGCCAGCGCGCCCTGGTACTCGCCCGCGATGGTGATCGCATTCGTTGCATAGCGCGAGGCGAACGCGGCAACGTTTCCCACCACCACAGCGAATGCGCCTGTCGCCAGGGGCGCGAGGCCGCCCGCCGCGAAGGAAAACGTGACGCCCGTGACGAATGACATGGTGGACACATCCCGCGGAGCGCTGCCCACGTTCCTCACCTCGATGAACTCGTATTCGCGGCCGCCAGGCGGATCATACATGATCTCCGTGACGACCACGGAAGGGCTGCTCTGTACTGTACACGCCGCCTCGGCCAGAGGGCTCCATTCACTGCCCGCGAGCACACGGGCTTTGACAGTCGACGGCTCTTCCATGGTCAGCGGCCCCGTGTAGGCCATGCCGGCAATGCCGCCGCCCATTGCACGCGGATCGGCGCCGTCGGTTGTGTAATAGATGGTGCCCGAGGCGTTGACGTTGGTAATCGTGATCTGCATGGCGTTCGAAACAACGCCGCCAGCCATGCTGAACACGGGGGCGCACGTCGCAAACCAGACGCCCGCGGAGGTGAAATGCTGGAACAGCCATCCACGCCGCTTTGGTATCCATGCGTTCAGTATGCTGCTGTCGAACGCCTGATGGTAGACATGCCATACCGCGTCGGTCATCCCGGCGCGCAGGGAGACAAAGCGGTTGCTCACGTTTTCGTCAGTGAAGGCGCCTGTGCCGAAAAACTGCTTCTGGATGCGATCGGCGAACAGGAGGCGGAACTCGGGGCTGTTGCTCAGCGAGCGGTAGATGACGGGGATGGCATACGGCTGCGCGGCGAGGACGCCGGCAAAGGTGTCGTAGTTCGTGCGGCTGACGCTGAACGTTGATTCGGCGTCCCAGACATGAAAGTGGAACCGGGCGCCAGGGATGCGTTCACGCGCGGCGATCCAGTTATGGCTTGGCCAGTTGCCGTTCGCGGTATAGATGTTGACGAGGAGGTACTCGACGAAGTTGGTGATCTCCAGCATTGAGGCCGCGTGGAGATACCTGTCAATGGCCGCCATGTTGTTGGTGCGGATGAAATTGTACATGGCGTTCCAGGCGACCATGTCGCCGGAATCCATCGTTTCGGAATTGTGCACGTCCCAGGCGTTCGTACTGTCGTACCACGACTGCATGAAACTCTCGTCCGCGCGCTCGCAGATGTTGTAGTAGCCTTTCCACGCGCCGTTGATGTAGAGATGGGCAAGCATGCCGTAGCTGCCGACCTGGCCGCAGTCAATGAACAGGCGGCGCGAGAGTTCGTCCTTGATGAAGGGATTGCGCGCGTCATTGCTGCCTGCGCGAAGGATGAAGGTGCGGAACGACGCCATGCGGCATCCGGGGAACAAGGCGAAGCGCAGGCGGTCGCTGCCGTACGCCTGGCGGAAGTCGGTGCGCAGCGGGAATTTGCAGAACTGGTTGATCGTCCAGTCGTTCGTCCTGATGAACTGCTCGCGCTGGTGCCCGTGTACGCGGAGGCCGCACTCGATGGCGACGCCTGTTGCTCCGTCGGGATAGAGGAGCTCGAACGAGACGGGGCGCTCGAACGGACGCCCGTGCCCCGATGGATTGTTGTAATCGTTGATGTCCGACGCTTTCCAGGAGCTGTTTGTGTAGTACCCGCCCGCGATCGCCATGACGCCGTACGGTTCGAAGAATGTGCGTTGCTCGTCGCCCGCAAGCGACAGCGAGGGAATGGCACGCAGCCCCGCGGGCACACCGATGAGATACGTCCGCGTGACCACCGGCGAGCGAATGCACCCGGACTTGAACACCGCGGCGCGCACCACGGTATTCGACGTGATCGCCAGCGGGGCTGTGTACGCCTGCCCGCTGCATGCAGTCGGCTCCGTTCCGTTCGTCGTGTACCTGATTTCGCCGCCGGCGAGCGTGGTCGAGATGCTGACGGTGACAGCCGTGGCATGGATTCCGTGCACAGTGTCGAACACGGGCGCGGGCGCGATGGCATCAAGAACCGCTGGCGCGGCATTCGGCGCGCCGGGTGTGGCGTGGCTGAAGTAACGGTGGGTCGCATGGCCGGTGTCGAATGCATAGGTGTGGAACGGCGACTGCGCGGGAAACGCAGGAGCAAACCCATGCACCCGCATGCGTGGAGTGCTGTTGTCGAACAATGAGAGAAACTCCCCGTCGGCGCTCAGTTTGAAATTCGTATGAAGGTACGCGCCCGTAAGATCAAGCCCGGAGCAGTAGACGATCAAGTACTGGCCGGCCGTGAGCACCGTGTCGGGAAAGAGCCACTTGTTCTCGACGGCGGGATCATCGCTCAGAGCCCAGCCGCGGAGGCACACGGCTGTCGGGCCGGTGTTGTGCAGCTCGAGCCAGTCGAGGAAATCCGTGTCGTACGCCGCGCCCGCCGGCGCGCCCTGCCAGCGCGGGTCAACGACGCCGCCTGAAGGCTCGTATCTGCCGATGAAGTACTTCCATTGCTCGTCGTGGCTGACGAGCGTTGCAGGCGTCGCGCCCGGGATGGCAAGGTCCGCCGAAAGCATGAACTTCGCATCGGTCAGCAGGCGCGTGCATGCCTGGATGGCAAGTACATTTGTGCCAGGCACGAGCAGCCCTAGAGCGGCAGGCAGAGGAAACGTGCGCTGCATCCTCGTGGTGACGGCGTTGTACGCGGGCTGGTCGAAGCAGACGAACGCATTCGAGCAGCCGAGGTTCTGCCGGGCGACCTCCCGGCCGTTCAGGAAGGCGACAAACGCATCGTCAAACTCGATGGAGAGAACAAGATGGTTCGTCGATGAAGCCACGGCAGGCGAAACGGCAAACAGGCGGCGCGTGTACAGCGACGGCGCGATGTTCCTCATCCTCGAGCCGAGATCCGTGCCGAGCCCGGCGTAGCCGAAGCCGAACGCGCCCGTGCCGCCCAGCCAGGCGTTGTCATCGAACGAAGCGCTTCTCCACGGAATGCCGGCGCCGAGAGAGGGAACGCCGTCGTCAGACCATTCGAGAAGCCGCTCAGACGCCGCGGCGGACAGCTCGCTGATGATGACGGCGGGGAGTGCGTTCGCTGCGCACAGGAACACCCAGGCGCACGCACGCAGAAGATCGAGAGAACGGGTCCGGATCATGAAAGCAAGGAGGAAACTGCATTCATGAGACATTATAGCAGGTGGAATCGGCACGGTCAACCGTTCAGGACGCAGCCTCGGCCACTTTGCCACACTTGCGCGAAGGGGCGGTTTCGGCTATACTTCAGTAGCAAGGAGAAGCGGTATGAAGATCATTGTCACAGGGCCGAAAGGCACGGGCAAAACAACGGTCGGCAGACTGGTGAGCGAGCGGCTTGGGCTGCCGTTCATCGAGACCGACGGCGTGGTGAGCGCGCAGTACGAGGCGCGCACCGGCAAACGGCTGTCATGCCGCGAGATTTCCGCAACCGAAGGCAGCGTCGCATTCCGCGCGCTTGAGCGCGCGGCGGTGGCCGAGGTCGCGTCGCGCGACTGGTGCGTGATCGCCACTGGCGGGTCGACGTTCGTCAACATCGAGTCCCGCACCCTTCTGCGGCGCGACGCGCTTGTCGCCGTGCTCTCCGCGCCGGCCGGCGAGCTGTGGGAACGCGTCTCGCGCGGCGGCATTCCCGCCTACCTCTCGAGCAGCGATCCCCGGCGCGAGTTCAGCGGCTATGTGAACAGGAACCTCGAAGTGATGAGGCGGTTTGCGGACGTGGAGATTGACACGGCGGGCAAGACGCCCGCGCAGGCCGCGCAGGAGATTGTCGACGGCATCGCGCTCGAACTCTCGATAAGATCGCGTTCGCCGAACACATTCGGCGACGTGATCCGCGTCACGACGTTCGGCGAGAGCCACGGACCGGCAATCGGCTGCGTGCTTGACGGCGTGCCGCCGGGCATCGAGATTTCCGCCGGGGACATCCAGAAGGAGCTTGACCGGCGGCGGCCGGGCCAGAGCGCCGTGAGCACGCCGCGCAAGGAACGCGACCAGGTGCGCATCCTGTCAGGCATCTTCGAGGGCAGGACGACGGGCGCGCCCGTCTGCCTGGTGCTGATGAGCGAAGACCAGCGGCCGTCGGCGTACGAAGGCATCCGCGAAGTGTTCCGTCCGGGCCATGCCGATTTCACGTTCTGGAGGAAATACGGCATCCGCGATCATCGCGGCGGCGGCCGGTCGTCCGGGCGCGAAACGGCGGGCCGTGTCGCAGCCGGCGCCGTCGCGCGCAAAATCCTCGAGCAGCGCGGCGTGACGATCACGGCCTATGCGCTCGAGATTGCGGGCATCCGTGCTGAAACCATCGATTGTGCAGTGATCGAGAACAATCCCGTGCGCTGTCCCGACATGGCTGCGGCGAAGAAGATGGAAGCCGCGATCCTTGCCGCGCGCAATGACAAGGACTCGGTGGGCGGCATCATCGAGCTGCGTGTCACCGGCGTGCCCGCGGGGCTGGGCGACCCGGTGTTTGACAAGCTTGACGCGCGGCTGGCGCATGCGATCCTCTCGATCGGCGCGACCAAAGGGTTCGAGATCGGCCGGGGCTTTGCCGCCGCACAACTGCGCGGCAGCGAGAACAACGACGCCATGAAAGACGGCGCGTTCGTCACCAACAACGCCGGCGGTATCACGGGCGGCATATCCAACGGCAACGAAATCATCATCCGCATCGCCGTCAAACCGACCTCATCAATTGAAAAGCCGCAGCAGACAATCGGCATCAGCGGTGAGAACCGCGAAGTGGTTGTCGAAGGCCGGCACGACCCGTGCATTGTGCCGCGGATCATCCCCGTGATCGAGGCGATGACCGCGCTTGTGCTGTACGATGCATGGGAGATGCAGGCGAAACTGCGGCCCGGCTGGAAGTGAGTCTGTGAGTCAAAGTGGCCGAGGCTATGCCTTGGCTAGTCAAAGTGCACCCCTCTCAAAGGCTCCTTCACCACCGAGGCACCGAGGCACAGAGGCATCGAGGGGGCTGGGAGTGCGTCCAGTGGTCAGCATTCAGTATTCAGTGACTGCTGAACGGTTATCGACCATTGACTATCAACTATCAACTGCCTGCGACTGACAGCCGAGGACGAGGACGAGTACGAGCACGAGCACGAGTACGAGCACGATGAACGATGAACGATGAACGATGAACGATGAACGCCGTACATCCTTCGCCCGCCCCTTGCGCATCGGGCCGCTGACGATCAAGCCGAACATCGTTGTGGCGCCGATGGCGGGATACACCGACCTTGCGTACCGGCGGATCGTGCGCGAGCTGGGCGGCGCGGGGCTGGCGTACACCGAGCTGATCAGTTGCCATGCGCTGTTGCATGCGGGCGTGAAGACGCTGCAACTCGTGGCCACGACGCCGGACGAGCATCCGCTGGGGATGCAGATATTCGGCTCGGACGTCGAGATGATGGCCGCGAGCGCGTCGTTGCTCGAAGAGTACGGCGCTGATCTGGTCGACATCAACATGGGCTGCCCGGTGTCGAAGGTGGTGAAGACTGGCGGCGGCGCGGTGCTGATGACCGAGCCCGGGCTTGCGGCCAGGATTGTCGCCGCGTGCGTGAAGGCGGTAAGCATCCCGATCACGGTGAAAATCCGCGCGGGATGGGATGACGCATCGCGCAACGCGCCCGAATTCGCGAAAAGGATGGTTGACGCGGGCGCCGTGGCCGTGGCCGTGCATGCCCGCACGCGCGCGCAAGGCTATGCAGGCAAAGCCGACTGGCCGGTGATCCGGGCCGTGACGGAAGCGGTTGCCGTGCCGGTGATCGGGAATGGAGACATCATTGACGGGCCGTCGGCCGCGGCAATGTTCGAGCAGACCGGATGCGCGGGCGTGATGATCGGCCGCGCGGCCATGGGGGCGCCATGGATTTTCCGCGAGGTGACGACGTATCTGCGCACCGGGGCGCCGCCACCGCCGCTCCCCCCCGCCGAACGGTATGAACTGGCATGGCGGCACTACGGGTATCTCGAGAGACTGTACGGAGAAAAGATGGCCTGCCTGCACATACGGCGCATCGCGTGCTGCTATTCACGCGGATTGCCGGGCGCGTCGGATTTCCGGCGCAGGATCGTGCACGTGACGAGCGGCGCGGAGGCGCAGGGGATATTGCGGGGGTATTTCCTGGGGACGGCGTGACGCTGCACGGCATTCTGTGCACAGCGCGAGGGCAGTGAACCGCTCACGAACGGCGACTTGACAAGGCGGTTGTCGTTGCGGTATACTTCTAGGGATGCCTAAATCAGGCCTGCGTGCCATGGAAGAACTGAGCAGCGCACAGCAAGATTATCTCGAAGCGCTCCTGCGGCTCGAACGCGGCGGGGGCGACGGCGCCTCGCTGACCGACCTTGCCCGCGCGCTCGGCGTCAAGCCGGCAAGCGCGTCGCAGATGGTGGCGCGGCTGAAGGACGGAGGCCTGGTGACGCAGGCGCCCCGCGACATGATCCATCTGACGCGTGCGGGCCGCACGGCGGCGGAGCACGTCGAGACCCGCCACACCACCGTCCGTGAGTTCCTTACCAAAGTGCTGAACGTACCGCCTGACGTCGCCGACGGTGACGCCTGCAAAGTGGAGCATGCGCTCGCGGCGGACACGTTCAACCGCCTGCGTGATTTCATGGACCATATCGGCGCCGACGATATCGAGCGGGACAACACCGTGCCGCTGCCGCTCATGCACCGGGGCGGCACGGGCCTGTTGCGGCGGATTGCCGGCGGCGGCGGGCGGCGGGCGCGGTTGTCGGCGATGGGCGTGCACGTCGGAACGGAAATCCGCGTGTTGCAGAACGCAGGCCGCGGCCCGGTGATGATCAAGGCGGGCAAGTCGCGCGTCGCAATCGGCCGCGGGCTTGCCACCTGCATGCACGTCGAACCCACGAGCGACCTGTAGCGCCGAGCCTCGACCACGCGCGGCGCGCATTCCCCGATGGCAACGCCACGAAAAACCATACGCATCGCACTTGCCGGCAATCCCAACTGCGGCAAGACAAGCGTGTTCAACAACCTGACGGGCGCGCACCAGCACGTCGGCAACTGGCCCGGCGTCACCGTCGAGCAGAAAAGCGGCGATTTCACCTATGACGGCGTGCGCTACGAAGTCATCGACCTTCCGGGCACCTATTCGCTGAGCGCGTACTCGGTCGAGGAGGAGGTCGTCGAGCGCTTCCTGCGCACCACGCCGCCCGACGTCCTGGTGAACATCGTTGACGCGACAAATCTCGAACGGCACCTCTTCCTGACGGCGCAACTGATCGAGCAGCGCGTGCCGATGGTCGTCGCGCTCAACATGATGGATGAGGCCGAGGAGCAGGGACTGCGCATCGACGATGTCCAGCTTGCCCAGTTGCTCGATGTGCCCGTCGTGCCGATCATTGCGCGGCGGAACAAGGGAACGGGGCAGTTGCTTGCATGGATCGCGCAGCTCGGGTTCGAGCCGCGCGCAGGGGCGTGCACGGTTGACTACGGCCCGGAGATCGAGCCGGCCATCGCGGCGCTTGCCGCGCACCTCAATCCCCGTGAGCCCGCGTCGCCGCACATGCGCGCGGCCATGCTGCTCGCCGGCCGCGTCGTGTGCAAGACCGACGAGGAGGACGCCGCGCTGCAGGCGCGCGCCGCCGCACTCCGCCGGGACATCGAGCGCCATGCGCGCGAGCCGGTGGAGGACCTCTTCATTGCCCGCTGGTACGGCTTTGCCCACGGCGTTGCACGCACATGCGTGACGCAGGACGCGCGCGAGAGATTCGATCTTACCGCGCGCCTCGACGACGTTCTGACGCGGCCCGTGCTGGGCCTGGTGTTCTTCGGGCTGTGCATGGCGGGAACGTTCGAGCTGGTCTTCGCGCTGGGCAACCCGCTCATCGCGCTGCTCGAGCAGGTCTTCGCCTGGCTGGGCGCCTCGGCGACGGCCGTCCTTCCCACTGGGGCGCTGCGCTCGCTGCTTGTCGACGGGGTGATCGGCGGCGTGGGCGGCGTGGTCGTCTTCCTGCCGAACATCCTGCTGCTCTTCCTGGCAATCGGGTTTCTCGAGGACAGCGGCTACATGGCGCGCGCGGCGTTTGTGATGGACGGGATCATGCACCGGCTGGGCCTGCACGGCAAGTCGTTCATCCCGATGCTCCTCGGCTTCGGCTGCAATGTGCCGGCGATCATGGCGACGCGCACACTCGAGACGAAGCGGGACAGGCTGATCACATCGCTGATCATCCCGTTCATGTCGTGCGGCGCGCGGCTGCCGGTCTATGCGCTCTTCATCGGCGCGTTCTTCGCGCCGCACTGGCAGGCGCCGGTGTTGATGTCGCTGTACCTGCTGGGCATCCTGGTCGCCGTGGCGATGGCGAATCTGCTGGGCCTGCTGTTCTTCGGCAGCGACCGGTCGCCATTGCTGCTCGAGCTGCCCCCGTACCGGCTGCCGACGCTGCGCAGCGTGTTGATGCTGGTGTGGACGCGGGCGTGGTCGTACCTGAAGAAAGCAGGCACGGTCCTCCTCGCCGCATCGATCGTCATGTGGTACCTGTGCACGCATCCCGCGCCGCCGGGCGGCGTTGAGCATGAGACTCGGTTCGAGCACAGCTACGCGGGCACGGTGGGCAAGGCGATCGAGCCGTTGCTGCGGCCGCTCGGGTTTGACTGGAAGGTGAGTGTGGCGCTCGTGACGGGTTTCATGGCGAAGGAAGCGGTCGTGTCAACGCTTGCGGTCGTCTACGACGTCGGCGACGGCGAGGGCGGCTCGCACGCGTTGCAGAACACGCTGCGTGAAGACCCCGTGTTCAGGAACCGGCCGCTCGTGGCGTACACGCTGATGGTGTTTGTGCTGCTCTACGTGCCGTGCCTGGGCGTCATCGCCATATTCCTCAAGGAGTACGGATGGAAGTGGACGGCGTTCATGGCGGCGTACACGACGGTTGTCGCGTGGGTCGCGGCGTTCCTCGTGCGGATGGCCGGCGTGGCGCTGGGATTCTGAGACCATTGACCATTGACCAATGGGCTTCACGTGCCGCCTCCCTGGTTCGTCTGCCACGGCTTCCTGCGCCGCCTGCGCGGCAACGGCCTGTCCTGCGTCTGCTGCGCGGGCGGCGGCCCGTGTTTCCGTTCCTTCCTTGAGAACGCGATGTTCTGGCGCCGGTTGATGCTTTTCATTGCGAGACTGTCCTTCGGCGATAGCGGCGCACCTGCGACTCGAGTGACGCGGGGACGAAGGCTTCGACAATGACGGCGTCCTGCTCATAGCGGGCGGAGAGCACTTTGCCCTGCTGGTAGAGCTGGCTGAGGAGAAGGGATTTGTGGGCGGGGATGCGGAGGCTGGTGCGGCGCCGCGTGGCGGGGATGCGTTCCTGGAGCCGTTCGAGCAGGGCGGCGAACCCGTACTTGAACCGGGCGGAGATGAGCGCGGCATCCTCGTAACGGGCCGCGAGTGCGCGCTTTGCCTGGTGCGAAAGCAGATCGATCTTGTTCAGTGCCAGCACCTGCGGCTTCTCGTCCGCGTCAAGCTCGCGGAGCACGCAGTGCACCGCCTCGATCCTCTCGCCAAGATCCGGCGCGGCGCCATCGGCAAGGTGAAGGAGAATGTCTGCTTCGTGCACTTCCTCGAGCGTTGCCTTGAAGGACTCGACGAGCATGTGCGGGAGGTTCCGGATGAAGCCGACGGTATCGATGAAGATGAAGCATTCGCCCGACGGGAGCCGGTAGCGGCGCGTGGTGGGATCGAGCGTGGCGAACAGCTTGTCCTCGATGAGCACGTCGGCCTTGGTCAGCGCGCGCATGAAGGTGGACTTGCCCGAATTGGTGTAGCCGACGATGGCGATGACGGGTATGTCTGATTTTTGGCGCTGCTTGCGCTGCGTGGCGCGCTGGCGGCGGACGGCGTCGAGCGCGGCTTCGAGGTGGTCTATGCGCGCCTGGACGCGGCGGCGGTCGACTTCGAGCTGTTTCTCGCCCGGGCCGCGGGTGCCCGCGCCGCCATACTGGCGCGAGAGGTGCGACCACAGGTTGGTCAGCCGCGGCAGGAGGTATTCATACTGGGCAAGCTCAACCTGCAACTGGCCTTCGCGCGACCGGGCACGCTGCGCGAAGATCTGGAGGATGATGCCCGTACGGTCGAGCACCTTGGCCTGAAGCCGCTCTTCGAGATTGCGCGTCTGCCGCGGTGTGAGATCGTGGTCGAAGAGCACAAGATGAATGTCATGCGCGCCGCATGCGGCGGCAATCTCGTCCACCTTGCCGGCGCCGACGAAGAAGGCGGGATGGACGGCGGCCTGCCTGGTGCGGATGATCTCGAGGGGGTCGATGCCCGCCGTGACCGCCAGCTCGCGCAGTTCATCGAGGCTGACATTCCGGCCGTCAATGAGATTGCCGGGAATGTCGAATCCGACGATGCAGGCCGGTTCGTTCCCGGTTGTCGGCACAGGAGGGATCTCGATCACGGGCGGTGTGCGAACCTGGTGGTTATTCCTGTTTCTTCGGTGCGCCGGGGTTGAGCACGCCTTCGAGGAACTTCACGCCCTGCTCGACACCCTTCCCAACCGTCCCGCGGATTTTCTTGTTGCTGTCGAGCGCTTCCATCACCGCGCCGACCGTTTCGGAGAGGTTCGCGCCCAGGCTCTTGATGAGCGCAACCGTGATCTCCTTTCCCTGCACCTTCGGCAGCGGGTCGGAAATGGTGCCGCCGATGCCGATCGGCATGGGCAGGTCGATAAACGCGCCGGCCGTGCTGCTCATGACGGGCACTCGGTACAAGTTGTTCGAGAGGATCGCGGTGACGGCCTTGGCGCTCAGCGACAGGTGCACCGTCAGGTCAAGATTCTCGTCGAAATCCACCGTGCCCGCCGCGCCGGCGCGGATGTTGTCGCCCCGGTACTCGCACGTGTCGATCGTGGCGACGCCGTTGCGCGCATGGGCTTTGACGACGCCTGACTTGAAGGGCAGCGAGCGGAGCTCGTCGTAATTGACGAGCGTGGCGAGCCGGTTGAGGATGGGCACGTCGTTGAACCGGCCGTTGAGCAGGAGGATATCCGCCGTCGCCGCAAGATTCCTCTTCAGGTTCGGCTTGGTTACCCCGAGGCCCTTCGCGGCGGCGGTGACATTGACTGTCGCGTCCAGTCTGTCGCGCCGCGAGGGGGCGAAGCTGTTGATGAGCGGCCGTGCGGGCACGTTGGTGATGCTTGTCGCAACGGTGTATGCGTAGCCCGTCACGCCCAGATTGGCCTGCACGTCAAGGTGGACCGTGCCGCCGTTGACGACCATTTCGCGCGTGGCGGCGGAGAGGACGTTGTTCGTGAAAAGGATGTCGAGGTGCGCCGGATTCATCTCGACGTCCCGTGCCACGACGTCGTCCAGCCGGACTTGCAGGAGGAGATTGCGCCCTGTGGCAGAGACGGGCGGCGGCTCGGCCCCGGCTTTCTCCCCTGGCTGGCGGGCCGCTTCGGGCGGCCGCGGCGCGGGCGCCGGTTTTCCCGCCGGTGTGGGGCGTGGCGCCGGTTCCCCGGGCATGAACGTGTCCATCAGCGGCGTCGCATCGAAGAACGGGGAAGCGAGTGTCACCACGCTGAGCGCATTGGTCGGCGGAATGAACACTGTGCCCGTCAGATCAAGCGCGTTTTCGCGGCGGCCGGGAAGGACGGCAAGATTGCATTTCCGGAGTGTGATGTCGTCGGGCGTGCACAGGGCATAGAGATCGACCGAGAGCGAGCGGAGCTGGCCGGCGGCCTCGCGTGCCGTGTTGTTGACGGCGAGCTTTGCCGCGATCTGCTGCGGCATGCGTCTGCCGGCCTGCTTCTCCGCGAGGGATTGCAGCGTGAAGACCAGGCTCTTCAGGTTCGGATTCCTGTTCCCGGGGTCGAGTGCGGGCGCCAGCAGATCGCCCGAGAGGTTGGCGACGGCGATGGCGAGGCGGTTGCTGCCCGCTGCCGCGTCGTACATGCCTGCCGCGGCGATCTCGCCCTTGGGCAGGTCATCAAGGGTGAACTTCAGCGTGCAGCGGGAGACATCGAACACGGAGAACGAATCGATGCTGCCGAGGAACTGTGATGCGACGCCGAGCCCGCGCCAGCGCATCGCACCGTGCTGCGCATCGAGACCGTCGAGCGCCCAGCGGCCGGTGAGGGAGATGCGCCTGCCGGCATCGGCAACATCGCACAGCATGCCGGCCGAGAAGGCGCCCTGGCCAATCCGTGCGCCGCTGGCATGGAGCACGCCGTTGAACTGCTTGAGGTCGAGATTGCTGACAAGGACGCTGAGCGTGGCGTGGTCGCCCGTGGCGCCCGGGCCGCGCTGGCTGTCCCAGGCGAGGCGGATGGGCTTCTCGGTGCGCGCCTGAACGACTGGCTTGCCGCTTTGCACGAGCTGCAGGGCGAACGCGGGGAGATCAAACAGCTTCGCCTTCCAGTCCGTGTCGAACGCAAACGACGTCTCCGCATCGATCGGCTGGGCGGCGCGCGTCCCGTCGACAGTGAAACCGACGCGCCTGACCGTGGCATTGCCCGCGCATGCGGCAGTCGAGCGGACGAAGGAGACATTCGCCTGAAGCGCCATGTCCGCCGAGGTTTCCCTGATGTCGACGCCGGCATCCGGCGGAACGAATCCCTGCCACAGGCGGCTCCGTGCCACATGGACGAGCGTGGCGCCGGCGATCCTGCTCTCGATCATGTCGACGATGCCTGTGGCGGACAGCTCTGCGACGCG
The DNA here is from genome assembly GCA_012514975.1 of bacterium. Classification (GTDB taxonomy): domain Bacteria; phylum Auribacterota; class UBA3054; order UBA3054; family JAAYZF01; genus JAAYZF01. The sequence continues at coordinate 2,505 of JAAYZF010000377.1, read as the reverse complement.
CGCGCCGTCCCAGTCGATGCTCGTGGTGCCGCGGCTGACGTTGATGACGCCGCCGGGCGCCTTGCGCGCTTCGAGGCGCATGCCGGCGACAAACGTGTCCAGGTCGAGCGCTTCCGCGCGGCCCGCGACGTTCGAAATGAGAAGTGTCGTGGTGAACACGCCCGGCTGGATGCTTTCGGCAAAGTCAGCCTGGGCCTGGAGGGCGAAGGGCAGCGCGTCGATCACGACATTCGACGACATACGGACGGCGAGCACACCGGTGAGCAGCGCGGACGCGTTGCGCATCGGGGCGATGTCCGTGGCGGCGACGTTGACTGCCGTCAACGCGCATGAGGCGTCCGGCGTGTCCTGGATGCGCACGGAGCCGTTGCGGATGACGAGCTTCTCGAGGGTGAGAGGGAATGCGCCGGAGCGTTTCCTGCCGCGCGGCTCGCCGGGCCTCGCGGGCCCCGGCGCCTTCGTGCCGCGTTCAGCCGGCGCGGCCGCGGGGAACTTCGTCATGTCCAGCTCCGGCTCGTCAAGCTCGATGGAATGGAGAACGGGGTGGCCGCTGAAGAGGGACGACAGCGTGTACGCGATGGACGCCGATGCGGCGCGGACGAACACCCCCGTGGCGCCCCCGCCCGGCGTGCCGACGGAGAGCCCGCGGACGGCCAGCGACGCCCACGGCGTGAAACGCCAGCCGTCGACCCTGATGTCGATGCCGGCAGCGTCCGACACGCGTGGAAGGAGCACTGCCTTGACCGCGCGTTCGGACATGAGCATGCCTGCTGTCGCGATCACGAGCGCGAGGACAAGAACAACGGCGACGACGGCCAGCCGGACGAATGTCTTCAGCGGTGTCTTCATGTGATTACATCCCCGCGGTAGCGGTTGCCGCGTGATAGCCGGTCTGATAGCCGGCCTGATACATGAAGTAGCAGGCGATGAGCAGGAAGAGGAACCCCATCGCCTTCTTGATCCACTCCATCCATGCGCCTGCCTTGGGCAGCGAGAGCGCCACGCCGGCGAACGTGCCGACGAGGAGGAGCAGCAAGCCGATCCCGTAGGAATATGCCATCAGGAGCACAGCGCCGTGGACGACGTTGTGCGTCCGTGCCGCGACGGCGAGCACGGCGAACAGCACGGGCGCGCCGCACGGCGCGGCAACCGTCCCGCTGACGGCGCCGAGGAGCAGCGTGCCCGTCCAGCGCATCCAGCCGGACGTCGAGGGGCGCCACAGCGCCCATTTCCCGCCGATGCTGATCTGAAAGACGTCAAAGAGGCTCAGACCCATCAGCAGGAACACGAACCCCACGCCAAAGTAGAGAAGCGGGCTGCTCAGCCAGCGGCCGAACACGATGCCGAGCGACGCGGCGAGGACGCCGAGCGCCGTGTAGACGAGGGCAAGGCCCGTCACGTACACGAACACGCGCAGGAACGCTCGCCAGCGCGTCTGCTCCTGCCGCGCGCCGGCGACGCCGACGACGATGGGCAGGAGAGGATAGACGCACGGCGTAAGGCTGGTCAGCACGCCGCCGATAAAGGCGACGGAGGCGCCGACAAGCAGGTTGCCGCCCACATGCTGCGCGAGAGATTGCTGGAGGGCGTTGAGCGCATCTTGCATGAAATACCTGGGCTGGAGGCTAGCGCCGCGCGCAGGCGCCGCGCGACGGGCATCCGCCGGCACGCTGGGCAGACGGGCATGTGCCTGCGCACTGCGGCTCGCGCGAGGACGCGCCGACGGAGAACGCGGCGAGCAGGCGCGTCATCTTCATGCTCCCGCATGCGGGGCAGGCTTGTCTGTCGCGGTCCGCCACGCGGGCCACCAGCAGCTCGTTCTCCGAGCCGCAGTCCTTGCAGTGATAGGAATAGATCGGCATACGTACGTTACCTGTGGAACCGTTGAATATCGTTCACCCGGCTCTAGTGTACCAAAGCTGCGCGCGGGCGTCAACGGCGAGGCACGAAGAGCCGGCGAGACGGCATCGTCGATGAGCCCCGCCCCGCAAAGGGCGGGGAATCATGTCGTTTCCAAAAGGGTGCAACAGCGCGGTTGACACCGCGCGCTGCGTATGATATCATTGAGAACCGTTGCGCGTTCACCCCGCAGTCCCGCGTGCCATGACACTGCGAAAGAAACTCCTGCTCATCGTTGGCGGCACCCTGTTTGTCCTTGTCACGATCCTGCATCTCAGCACCTCCGCCATCCTGCTCAGCAAGTCCAGGCTCTGGGAACGGCAGAGCGTGGACAGCACGCTCGCACGTGTCCGCACCTCGCTTGACATGGCGCGGGAGGGCCTCGTGCGCACCACACTCGACTGGGCGCAATGGGACGACACGTACGCGTTCGTCGAGGACGGAAACGAGGGCTACACCGTGGCCAATCTCGTCAGCGATACGTACAAGACGCTGCGTCTCAACCTGCTGCTGATCGTCAACAACGCGGGCCGGGTGGCCGCCGGCGGCACGTACGATCTCGAGCGTGACGCGCCGGCCGCGCTTCCAGAACCGCTGGTGCGTGAT
>JAAYZF010000034.1 GCA_012514975.1 bacterium | reverse complement strand
GATGTCGCGCGAGGCCAGTGGCTCGTCGACTATGTGCGCACACGCGTCTCAATGCGCGCCCTCACCGACGCTGAAATCGCCAGGTACTTCTCGCTGGTCAACCCGCTCGACAAGGCGGGCGCGTATGCCATCCAGGAAGCCGGCGGCCTCATCATCGACCGCATCGACGGCTGCTACTACAACGTCCTCGGATTCCCGGTCGCCAAGGTTGATGACATGCTCAAGGAATGGGGCCACACGCTTTTCACGGGAAAATAGCGGAGAAGGGATGGAATGATGGAATGCTTGCCACGCCGAAGGCATGGATGGAATGGTGGAATGGTGGAACAGTGAGGTGTTCAATCAGCAATCTGAAATCTGCAGTCATCAAGTCATCAAGTCATCAAGTCATAAATCATGAATCCTCCCGTGCCCGCCTGCCCACCAGAAGCCCGCTCCGCCGCTCTTGAGACCGCCGTCCTTGCCGCGCGCGAGGCAGGCGGCATTCTGCGGACAATCCGGACGCGCGGCGACTGCGCCGTCCTGCGCACTGACGCCCATGATGTAAAGCTCGAAGCCGACGTCCGCGCGGAACAGGCGATCACGTCGCTCATCCGCCAGCGTCATCCTGACGACGGCATCGTCGCCGAGGAAAGCGGCGGAGAAAATACGGCCCGGCCCGGCGTCTGGATCGTCGACCCGCTCGATGGCACCGTCAACTTCGCGCACGGCAACCCGCATTTCTCAACGTCGATCGCCTGGGCGTGGGAAGGCATCGTGCAGGTGGGCGTCATCTACGACCCGCTGCGCGATGAACTCTACACGGCCGTCCGCGGCAGCGGCGCTTCATGCAACGGGGCAGCGATTCGCGTCGCGGAAACAGCGCGCGTCAGTGAAGCGATGATCGCCGTCGGCATCGCCGCCTTCAGCACGGACACGATGACGCCCGGCGCGTTTGCCCGCCTCGCCGCCGCTGCGCGCAAAGTGCGCGTCACCGGTTCCGCCGCGCTCGACCTTGCGTTCGTCGCCAGCGGCCGCATGGACGGGTATTACGAGCCGCGTGTCTATATCTGGGACCTGGCGGCGGGGACGCTGCTCATCGAGGAAGCGGGCGGCACGGCATGCATGTGGCGGGGCCGCGCGCCGTTCCAACGCGCGTGCCTTGCGGCCACGCCCGGCGTGTTTGCCGAACTGCCCGCGTATTTTGGAGTGGAGGTGAACGACTGTGCACGAACTTGCCTTGATGACAACGCTGATTGAGCGCGTGCTCGAGCTTGCGCAGAAGGAGAAGGCCGGGCGTGTCACCGCGATCCGCGTCAAATGCGGCGAGCTGAGCGGTGTCGTACCGGATGCCCTGCGGTTCTGTTTCGACGTCTGCGTCGAGGGCACCATCGCCGCGGGCGCGACGCTGCAGATCGACGAGGAGCCCGCGCAATGGACGTGCGAAGCCTGCGGCCACGTGGGCAGGCCGGTCAGCGACCCCCATCCGCCGCACTGTGCATCCTGCGGCGGCACAGCCCTGCGGTTGAGCGCGGGAAGGCACTTCCAGCTCGTGTCACTCGAAATCGAGTGAATTCGCCATGCCATCCGTGCGGCGGGGCTGCCGCGAAACCCGCTGCCGCGTTCCTTCTCCGGGAATTTGCGGTATCGTGCCTGTAATGGTATACTGTACCTGTAGTCGACCCCAACATGCCCTGCCTTCATGGGGCGGAACAGTGCAAGGATGATTCAGCTATGACAACCAAATCAGTGGTGGTATCGTGCGCCCGTTTCGCGGCGTGCGGTGCAGGGCAGTTTGTGTCGGCCATTCTTCTGGCGCTCTCGCTTCTCTGTGCAGGCCACGCACGCGCGGAAGAGATCTGCACGCTCTCGACACGCGTCTATCCTGACAATGCAGGCGCCGTCATTGTGACCGAGGCCGGGGATCTGGGGACCGGCAGCTACGCAACGGTCGAGGCCATCGACGTCCCGCCGGACAGCATCTTCTACAAATGGACGTGCTCGGAAGAGGGCGAACTGCTGGATGCCAGCTCGCAGAGCACCATGGTGCGGCGTGCGGCAGCGAGCGCCGCCACGAACATCGATGTGGTCGCCCACTTCCTCGTACGGGATGCGGATTCCGGCACGGCTTCCGTGCGTTCATCCTACAAGGGCAACATCTCAGGCCTGTCGCTCATCCGCAAGAACCGCGCGGGCGTCAAGGCCAGGCTTCAGGCGGACATGGCCGGCATCGCGCTGGACAAGGACACGTTCGTGCAGCTCAACGCGGGCAACACCAGCACGGAACACACGCTCTCCGAGGACGCGAAGCTTAAGCTCAAGAACGGGAAAGGATCCGCATCGTTTGACGAGATCATCCCCGGGAGCACGAAGCCGTGCGGCTCTCTTTCGCTCGACTGGGATGCCAAAGGCCTCAAGGTCGACTACCTGCTCAAGCCGCCCGCGGAGCAGAACCTGATCTCGAAGTATGCAGACATCTACAAGGAGAACAACGGGAAGACGTTCTCGATCGACAGTGGAGATACGGGAGGCATTCCGCTCTCGATTGTCATGGAAGGCAAGGACTGGTGCTCGATCTGGGTGGCCAAGGGCGGCGTGGCCTATGCCGGCAAGGCCCGGTCGAAGCTGCTCAGGAAGATCGAGGACGACATCGTTTCCTGGCGCGTGTCCGGCACGGGCGAGTTCGCCCGGTACACGTGGCACGCGCCTGCGGCGGCACAGGCTCAACCGCAGGG
>JAAYZF010000376.1 GCA_012514975.1 bacterium | reverse complement strand
TGGTCATTCGAGGACGGGCTTAGGTTCGTTCGGCACGCGAGTCCCATCGTGGGAGGAAGGGAACGCTAAGACAATTGCACTGATAGTCACCGAGGACTGTCAGCTGGCCTGCAGGTACTGCTTCCTCCATGGCAAGAATTCCCAGCGCAAGATGTCTTGAAGAGGTTGGAAGTGGTTGGGGTCAGGACTTGAATATGGACTATTACGGGCGGTTTTGGTACAGCATAGTCATGGCACGACCGCGTCGCTTCCAGGATGCAGGACTGTGGTACCACGTCACCAACTGCTGCAACAACCGTGAGGATGTGTTCGTGGACGACGAGGAGTGTCAGCGCTTTCTTAGCGTGCGGGGCACCAGCGCGGCGCTTTTCGGCGTCGATATGCATGCCTGCGTGACCATGACCAACCATTACGAAAGGTGTGTAGCGGGGAGATGCGCAACGGGGTGGACTCTGGAAGAGCCGCATGCGCAATCATCCGGGCCGTCCGCTGCCGCATGAACGGCCCCGCCAAAGCGGGTACTCCAAATCCCCCATGACACGGCGTTGGGGGATGCCAGACCACGGGCACCAAGCCGCGAGATGTTGGCGTATACGTCCTTTAATCGGACCCTTTTCCGTGTCGCCGTCCATAGAGGCCAGTCCGTTTTCTGCGCCTCTGCGCCTCTGCGCGATACACTTGTCCTCGTGATCATTCACCTTCTCGTACGCACAGCCGAGGCGAACTCGAGCAGATTGGTGCAGCATGTGCGGGAGCAGAAGGCCGCATGTCATCTCCAGTTGGCGTTTGGGCGGGGTTCTTGCTACAATTGACGAACCGCGCGGGTATTCGGATCGTGATGTGGCCGGGCGGCATACGCAGTCTTACCCTGCAGCAGTGTATCGCAGTCAACAACGGCGGAGACAATGATCGTCACACACAAACCGCGGGTACCATGGAGCTGGGTGGTAATAATGACGCTTCCATGGGCGTTCGGCACGATTGCCGGGGGTGTGAACAGCCAGGCGATCACGTACACGCTGAAGAAGTTCATCAGCGACCCGTCGATGATCGCGTTGCTCACGAGCATCAATCTGATATCGAACGTGGTGGTGGGCGCGCCGTGCAACTACATGAGCGACCGTGTATGGACGCGGTGGGGGCGCCGCCGGCCGTTCCTGATCAGCTCGGCACTGTCCACTGCATTTCTGATGCTGCTCATCCCGTTTCTGCCCAACATCTGGCTTCTCGCCGCGGTCAACCTGGTGTTTCAGGTGACGATAGATGTCGGCACATGCACCGAGGCGTTGTATTTCGAGGTGATCCCGCAGCCGCAGCGTGGCCGCGCGGTGTCGATCCGGCAGATCATGAACGGCATTGCCGGCATGTTCTTCAGTGTCGTGCTCTTCGCGAACTTCGATGCGAAATACGACTTCGATCTTTCAGGATACGGACTTGGGCACCTCTACTGGACGGGCGAGTACACACTGTACCTCGTGTCCGCCATGGCGGTGCTGGCGAACGCGGCGCTGTACATGTTCTTCGTACGCGAGACGCCGGTGGACAGCCCGTTGATCGGCCAGCCGTTCCGGCCGCTGAGTTTTCTGAAGGATGTCTTTGGCGACAAGCGATGGTATCTCGTGTATCTTTACTACTCCGTGCCCACCGTGGTTGCCGCGGGAACATCGCAATTCGGCCCGCTGGTCATGACGGACGTGTTCGGGTACACGAAGGGCGACATGGCGCGCGTCGGCGTGCCGAGCATGCTGATCACGTTGTTCGTCTTCACACCGCTGCTCGGGTGGTTCTCTGACAAGATACCGCGGACCCGCATGTTCCAGTTCGGCGTGTTTGGAAGCGTTGCATGGGTGACATGGTACTGGCTTTACATCAAGCTGCTTGCGCCCGGCGGCGTGCCGTCACTGATGTTCATTTTTGGCAACGGGCTTATCGGCTCGTTTTTCTCGACGGCGATTTTCGTCACGTACGGCGCATTGCTGTTCGACTTGATTCCGAGCAACCTGATGGGCACCCTTGCCTCGGGGTTCGGGTTGATCAGCAGCGTGCTGGCCGCGTTGTTCATGAACATGTGCGGCTGGTTCGTCAAGTATTACTCGGTGTTTTTCTACGAGGTGAACCGAGCGGACTCGACCAGGTACGACTACACGTCGATCTACCTGTTCCAGATCATCTTCGGCGCGGTGGCGATCGTGATGTACATGTATTTTCTGCTGCAATACAAGCGCGGGAAAGTGATCGAGTACGGCGTGCTCGAGGAGAAAGCCGAGCAGCGTCAGGAGGAGGAAGGGAAGGAGGCGGCCGTGCTGCCGGTGTAAGCGGATTGGGAGAGGCTGTGCGGCGGTGTGGAATACATTATATAGTGTGTTCCGCCATCCTCTTCCACCACCCGTGGAAGACAAGCAGGAACGCGGTTTTCGTGCTGTATGCGCGGGCGTTGCACTGACTTCCGCCGGGTTGCTTTTGCTGCCTGTTTATACTATAATATGGATACAGGGGTTAAGGCATCTGCGCTCCGTGGTTGAACGCCCGGAAGGAGAGCAGGGCCGCCTGCCGGCAGAATGTCTTGCCCATACAGACGCGATGGATCATCGTTGACTGGAGTTACACGCGGGAAGCGACAGTGTGAGAGCAATGATCTGTAGAGCCCTGCGGTGTTCGTTATGCCAAGGCTGATTTTGGACCAACACGTTAATGTTAGGGAGCTTCGTGACGACGGGGCGCGCCATGCCCGCCTTGCGCGGGAAGGCGTCAAGCCGTCGCACTGCACCCACTTGCCTATCGGGCTCAAATACGCCTGGCAGACGGCACATGCGGGGCCTTTTACTCCTTCCCTCCTTTCTTCCTGTCAGCGGTGATGCGTTTCGTGCGGCACACGTGAGCATTGTGCGGCGCTAAGCCACTCATCCGCCATGGTACCAGCAGAACAGCAGGCAGAGCATTCAGACTTCTTCCTGTCGGGCGACGAACCGCTGCCCGGCGAGGGGACTGTTGCGCTTCCTTTCGCGCACGGCCCGCTCGCGTTCCGCATGCGGCCGCGCACGCTTGAGGAGGTCGCCGGCCAGCGCCACCTGCTCGCGCCGGGCGCGTTGCTTGAGCGCGCGATCCGTTCAGACACGCTGACGTCGGTTGTGTTTTACGGGCCTCCCGGCACGGGCAAGACGAGTGTTGCCGAGGTGATCGCGGCGATGACGAACCGCGCGTTCTGCCGGCTGAGCGCCGTTGCCGCCACGGTCAAGGATGTGCGCGACGTCGTGCGGTTCTCCGCGGCGAAACAGCGGCAGGGCGCACGCGGCGCGATACTCTTTCTGGACGAAATCCACCGGTTCAACCGTGCGCAGCAGGACGTGCTGCTGCCGCATGTCGAGAACGGGACGGTGGTGCTGATCGGCGCGACGACGGAGAATCCGTTCTTTGCGCTTAACGCGGCGTTGGTGTCGCGCTCGCGGATTTTCCAGTTCGAGCTGCTGAAGAAGGAGGACGTCCGCGCCCTGCTCGAACGGGCCGCCGCAGATGCAGACCGCGGCCTTGCGTCGTATTGCCCGGACATCTCGCCCGAGGCGCTGGATGCGCTGGCGGTGGGATGCGACGGGGACGCGCGCATTGCGCTCTCGGCGCTCGAACTTGCCGTCGAATCCGCGCCCGCAGACCCCGCGACGGGCAGAAGGCATATCGGCCTTGCTGATGCGGAAGCCTCGCTGCAGAAGAAGAACATCCTGTACGACCGCGCGGGCGACGCGCACTATGACACGATCTCCGCGTACATCAAGTCGCTTCGCGGGAGCGACCCTGACGCGGCGCTGTACTGGCTGGCCAAGATGCTCGAAGCGGGCGAGGACCCTCGGTTCGTTGCGCGGCGGATGGTGATCTTTGCAAGCGAGGATGTGGGATGCGCAGATCCTCTGGCGCTGCCCCAGGCGCTCGCGGCGTTCCAGGCGGTCGAGCGTATCGGGCTGCCCGAGGCGCAGATCAATCTCGGGCATGTCACGGTCTACCTTGCGTGCGCGCCGAAGAGCAACGCGGCGTATGCGGCCCTATGCAAAGCGCAGGAGGACGTGCGGACCAACCGGACGCTCGAAGTGCCGAAGCATCTGCGCGACGCGCATTACAAGAGCGCAAAGAAGCTCGGGCACGGCGAGGGCTACCAGTACGCCCATGACTTTGCCGGGCATTTCGTCCCGCAGGATCATCTGCCCGAGCAGCGCCGGTACTATGAACCAAGCGATCAGGGCTGGGAGGCAAAGATTGCAGAACGGCTTGCCAATTGGCGGCGGCAAAGGGCCGCTGCGGCAGAATCTGCTGGCGCGCCGCCGCGCGCTACCCGCGGAACAGCGGGCTGAGCAGAACGCGGCAATCGTCCGCCGGATCCGCGACAGCGCCCGGTGGCGCACCGCTCGAACGATCGTCGCGTACGCCTCGCTACCGGAGGAGGTGGACACGTGGCCTCTGCTGCAGGCGGCGCTGCGCGAGGGCAAGAAGCTTGTCCTGCCGCGCATCGAGAGGCGCGACATCGAGTGGCACGCCGTGACAGGCCTTGCGCGGGGAAGCGACCTTACAGAGGGCCCGTTCGGCATCCTCGAGCCGGCGCCGGCGGCGCAGCGATGGAGGCCCATGCCTGGCGACGAGCCTGTGTTGTGGCTCATACCGGGCGTGGGATATGACCGGTGCGGGACGCGGCTTGGCCACGGGGCCGGGTACTATGACCGTGCATTGCGCGGGGCGCAGGCGCGACGGAACTCCGTCGGCCTGGCCTATTCGTGCCAGCTTGTTGAAATCATTCCGGCCGCCCCGTGGGACTGGCCGGTTGAGTCAGTGGTCACACCCGACGAGTGGATTGTGGCTGCGAACCCGTCTGACAGACGTTAACATAGATTCAAGGAGAGTGTGTATGGGAAGTGTGGTTTGGATCATCGCGGGAATCGTGTGCGCGTGCACGTATGCGCTCGGCATCGTGACATGGATGCTGTACAGCAGGCGTCACATCGGCGCGGCGCAGAAAATGGCCGACGAGATCATCAGCGACGCGAAGAAGGACGCCCAGCGCGTCATGCGCGATGCGGAGATAGAGAAGAAGGACGAGCTGCACCGCCTCCGCGTCGAATTCGAGGAGACAACGAAGGAACGCCGCCAGGAGCTTCTCAAGGAGGAAAAATGGCTCCTCCAGAAAAAGGAGAACATCGACCGGCGCGTCGACATGGCTGAGAAAAAGGAGCAGCAGCTCAACGAGGACCGCAACAAGCTCGCCGCCGAGCGAGAGCACCTCGACCAGGAGCGCGAGAAGGTGAAAACGCTCGTTCGCCAGGAGGAGGAAGCCCTTCAGCGCATCGCGGGCTTCAGCCGCGAGGAGGCGACGAAGAAGCTGTTCGAGAAGCTCGAGCGCGAGGTCGAGTACGATGCCGCCAGCCTTGTCCGCAAAAAGGAGCAGGAAGCCCGGGAGGATGCTGACAAGATTGCCCGGGACATCATCACGCAGGCAATTCACCGCTGTGCGTCCGAGCATGTGGCCGAGACAACGGTCTGCTCCGTCTCGCTTCCAAGCGATGACATCAAAGGGCGGATCATCGGCCGCGAAGGCAGAAACATCCGCGCGCTCGAGCAGGAGACGGGCGTCGAGATTCTCATTGACGACACGCCCAACGCGGTCGTCATCTCGGGATTTGACCCCGTGCGCCGCGAAGTCGCACGGCGCACGCTCGAGCGCCTCATCGCCGATGGGCGCATCCATCCGACGCGGATCGAGGAGGTGCTCGGCAAGGTGCGCCGCGAGCTGGACCGCGAGATCGAGGAAACGGGCACAAAGGCTGCGCATGATCTTGGCGTGACCGGCCTGCACCCCGAGCTCGTGAAACTCATCGGCCGGCTGAAATTCCGCACGAGCTACGGCCAGAACCTCCTGAGTCATTCGGTCGAGGTTGCGCGGATCATGGCGGCGCTGACGGGCGAGCTGCATGAGGACATCGCGCGCGGCAAGCGCATCGGGTTGCTGCATGACATTGGCAAGGCGCTTGACCATGAGGTCGAGGGCTCGCATGCCATGATCGGCTCGGAGATCGCCAAGCGGTACCAGGAAGGCGATGATGTCGTGAACGCCATCGCGGCGCACCATGACGACGTCGAGCCGCAGACGCGCCTCGCTGTTCTCACCTGCGCCGCGGACGCCATTTCGGCCGCGCGGCCGGGCGCGCGCAGCGAAGCGTTCGACCTCTACCTCAAGCGCATCGAGCAGCTCGAGAAGATCGCCGGAAGCTTCGAAGGCATCCAGAACGCGTTTGCCATCCAGGCGGGCCGCGAAATCCGCGTCCTTGTCGATGCGGACCATATTGACGACAACCAGACGCTGTCCGTTGCGCGGTCGATTGCAAAGCGCATTTCCGATGAAGTCCAGTTCCCCGGCCAGATCAAGGTGACGGTGGTGCGTGAGAAGCGGGTGGTCGAATTCGCGCGGTAGGTGAACGGACCGGGGCCGGATGTTCATGGCGCGGGCATGGCGCTGCATTAACCGGAAGCCCCGCCTTTTTGGTACACTAGTGCGCGTCCTGATGATTGGAGACGTCGTTGGCAAGGCGGGCCGGAAGGCCGTTGCCGCCTTGTTCCCCGCGTTGCGCGAGGAGCACGGCATAGATTTTTTCATCGCCAACGTGGAGAACAGCGCGGGCGGCAAAGGCATCACCAAGGAAACCCTTGACGAGCTCTTCGCCGCGGGAGTCAACGTCGCCACGGCCGGCGATCACGTGTTCCAGAACAAGGGCTACGGCGCGATAATTGGCGATGCGCGCGTGGTGCGCCCGCTCAACTATCCGCCAGGCGCGCCGGGGCATGGCTGGACGGTGGTTCCGACCGCGCAGGGCGTCCCGGTGGCTGTGGTCAACCTGCTGGGCAGGACGTTCATGAAGCCGGTGGACTGCCCGTTTGCCGCGGCGGAGAAGGCGCTCGAGGCGCTCGCGGGCACGGCGGCGGTGTGCATAGTGGACATGCACGCCGAGGCGACAAGCGAGAAGGTGGCCATGGGCTGGTTTCTCGACGGGCGCGTAACCGCCGTGTGCGGGACGCACACGCACGTCCAGACCGCGGACGAGCGCGTGCTGCCGAGCGGAACGGCGTACATCACCGACCTGGGCATGACGGGCCCGTATGCATCGGTGATCGGCCGTGGCAAGGACGCGGTGATAGCGCACTTCGTCACGTGCCTGCCGCAGCGGTTCGAGGTGGCTGAACACGATGTGCGGCTGTGCGGCGCGGTGATTGACATTGATGAACAGACAGGGCGCGCGCGCGGTATTATCCGCGTGCAGTCGGCCCTGCCATAGCAGCAGAGATTCGCTCACCACAGAACAAGGACATGCAGTATGGCAACAGGAGGTCAGATGTTTCTCGGGGAACGTGTGAAAGTTGTGCTTCGCCGTCATTTCCGTGAAATGCCCGTCGATATCTTCCGCGGCACGGTCACCGCCATCTCGTCGATCGGCATCAAGATCAGCGGCAGGCATTTCCAGGAAGTGTACGACAACGTGCGTGGCACGTATGAGGAGCACCCGCTCTCGCGGCTGAACAAAATCTACTACATTCCCAACAGCTCGATAAAATACGTCGAGATCATCCTCCCCGACTCCCCTTCGGCCGAGCTGGCGGACCGCGTGGAGAAGAACGCCGTGCTGGCGTCGCCCGTCAAGGAGTACACGTTCGACGTCAAGCTGGCGCCGCAATACGAGAAGGATGAATCCGAGGAAGAGTAACGCGCGGTGACTGCGTTGCTGCGCAGCCTGCTGACGGGGCTGGCGGATCTCGCGTATCCGCCGCGCTGCGCCCTGTGCGGCGCCGCGCTCGACGCGGGCGAGCATGCCGTGTGCGCCGTGTGCGCCAGGGCGCTGCCGGCGATCAGGCCTCCCCGATGCCCGCGCTGCGCGCGCCCGATACGTACACGGGATGCAAAGGACGCCCTGTGCGGCGCGTGCCGCATGCATCCCCACGGGCCGCTCGACCGCATTGCCGCCTTCGGCGAGTACCGCGACGGGCTGCGTACGCTGATCCACCAGTTGAAGTACGGCCGGCGTGCGTTTCTCGCCGCGCCGCTCGGAACGAGGGTGGCGGAGCATGGCGCGGCCCTTGGCGTCTTCTCGGGCGCGGACTGGCTGGCGCCCATTCCGCTGCACTGGACGCGGGAGCGCTGGCGCGGGTTCAACCAGGCCAGGCTCCTTGCCGAGCAGATCAGCGTGGTGGCGGATGTTCCCGTCATGCCACAGGGCGCGTTCCGCAGGGTGCGCCGGACGACGCCGCAGGTGCGGCTCAACGCGGCGGACCGGGCGGACAACATCAAAGGCGCATTTGCCGTGCGCGATGCGTCACAGATACAGAATGCCTGCATCGTATTGATCGACGATGTGCTAACCACAGCGGCCACGGCTGGCGAATGCGCCCGCGTCCTTCGCCGCGCGGGCGCCGCGTCCGTCCGCCTGCTTGTTGCCGCGCGATGAGCCGAGAGCCATGAAGAAAGTTGTGACGATAGTGCTGATTCTCGCCGCGGCCGCAGGCGGCGTCTATGCGTTTGTCCGCTGGATTCAGCTTGCCAACACCGAGAGTTACGAGATTCCCGTCATGAGCGCGACGAACGTCACCATCATCGCGCAGATCGAGGAGACAGGCGTCATCCAGCCAAGGAACAAGGTCATCATCAAGTCCGAGGTCAACGGACGCGTGGACGCCCTGTACGCAAATGACGGCGATGTGGTCACCGCCGGGTTCATCCTTATCGAGCTTGACCGGAAGGACCTGCTCAACAGGCGGCGCGAGCTCGAACTCGAGCGGCGTGAGGCAATGCTCAATCTTGAGAACGCCGACCTCGATTTCAAACGGAACAGTGAGTTGTTCGAGCAGAAACTCGTGTCCGCCGACGTCTACGACCGCATGCGCATCCAGCTTGATCTCCGCAAGAACTCGGTTGCCAAGATTGACTCGCAGATTGCGACCGTGGACGACAATCTGAAGAAGTCGATCATCGCCTCCCCGTTGCGCGGCACGGTGTTGAACCGTGCGATCGAGGTGGGGGAGGTGGTCATCGGCGCCAGCTCCGTGTCCTCGGGCACCGAGATCATGCAGGTTGCGGAGCTTGACACGCTCGAAGTGCGCAGCCGTGTCAACGAGATTGACGTCAGCTCTCTGCGCACGAACATGAGCGTCCTCATCTCGGTGGACAGCCTGCCCGGCATCGTGTTCACCGGATCAATCGAGCACATTGCCCCGGCGGCGGGGACGGATCAGCAGGCGTCCGCCACGCGCCGGGCGGCGGATGCCACGCCTGCCATCCAGGGCTTCGAGGTGCGGGTGCTGCTCTCCGCGTCAGGCCACACGCTCAAGCCCGGCATGATGGCCAACCTGCGCATCCCGCTTCAGAGCGCGACAAACACGCTCGCCCTGCCGCTCGCCGCCGTGTTCTGCCAGGACATCGAGGCGGCGCCGATGGCGCAGTCGTTCTATGTGTTTGTTGACCAGCAGACGAATTTTGACAAGCGCACCGTGTGCGTCGGGATTCAGAACAGCGAGTTCGTCCAGATTACCAGCGGCCTGACGGCGAACACCACCGTCGCGCTCGAACGCCCGTCGCCCGACGGCACACGTCGCCGCCACGAGCGGTGGGGACGCGGGCATCACAACTGATTCGTTCACCCAGCCAGGATTGCCATTATGAAGACGCTGCCGCTCGCCCCGCTCGCCACGCTCGCCACCGCCGCCCTGCTCGTCATTGCGGGTTGTTCCCCTTACCAGGTGCGCATCAACAAGACCGAGGGGCTGATGCTGCCCAACGCGCGCTCGTTCCGCGTCAATTACGATGTGCATGACGACCAGGGGAAGAGCATCACCGACGAGATCATGCGCAGCGAGATCGAACGCTGGTACCAGTTTACCGAGATGGCGCATCGCGCGCGGTATGCATTCGAGGATCTGGACTACCGTTTTGTCTACGATCCGGGCGTTCCGGCCGATTTCGTGGTGGATGTGGGGTTCAGCGCCTTCTACAGCGAGAAGATCACCGAGGAGCAGTTGTGGAGTCAGCGCCCCGCCACCCTCCTCGTCGGCAGGAAGAATCCGGACGGAACGTACACGCATGTCGTCGTTCTCTCCGTGCTCGCCAAGAATCCCCGTGTGACATCGGACGAGCTGGTTGTTGTGTGGGAAGGCCGCGGCACTCTCACCGACGAGAATCCAGACGCCCGCCTCGCCGGCTATCCCATCATGGTCGAGCTGCTCAAGTCATACCCTCTCGCGCCTCTGCCCGCCCCGTCGCGGTAGCATCGCCGGCGTTGTCCGCCCTGGGGTCGGCGGAATTGTCATGCTCGTGGCGCAAGAAACGGCGCAAAGAAACGTATACCTCCTGAAAGCGGTTGCCGACCGGCTGTCCCGGCACGGTGCCGAGAGAGCCGACCGGCCCCGCGTGATCACCACGCATCAGGAGGACCATGATGAAGCGCTCAACCGCCGTCGTCACCGCCGTCGCCGCCGCCTTGTGTGCACAGTTTGCGGCAGAAGGTGCATCGTACTTCCGCACCCAGTACCACCGTCTCTTTCTGAGCAACCTGTATTTCGACACGGGCGAATTCTGCGGGTTCAACGAATCATGGAGGTTCACCATCCTGCTTACGGAGACTGACGAGGAGGGCCGTGTGAGGTCCGAGTGGTCGCCGCACCTCAACCAGCACGCCTCGTTCAGCGTCGCCGGCGCCCTGCCGGATGCCATACAACACACGGTCTTCGAGCGGCTTATCATGCATGTCTCCCCGCCAGAGGAAGAGGATCAGCCGCCCCATGGGTTCATTGCAGGCGGCGGCCAATGCACGTCGTACACAATAAGCGGCATTGTCACCGAAGCTTCGGTGGATGCAGGCTGGGACGGTGAGTTCCGTGTAGACACCGGCAGAATCGTGGTTCAGTTCGGCAATGGCCCGCACTTCATCGTCGATGACTGG
>JAAYZF010000375.1 GCA_012514975.1 bacterium | reverse complement strand
GCGGTAGGCCGCGACTCCAGTCGTGGCCACACGGGGCGGACACGCGTCGGCCGACACGCGCGTTCGATGCGTCGACGCGACTGGAGTCGCGTCGTACCACGCGCGCCGGCGAACACGGGTATCCCGCATGTCGACCTGCACCCAATCGCGGCGGACACGCGTCCGCACGCTCGCGCGGCAGGCCGCGACTCCAGTCGTGGTCACACGGGGCGGACATGCGTCGGCCGACACGCGCGTTCGATGCGTCGACGCGACTGGAGTCGCGTCGTACCGCGCGCGGAGGCGAGACACCGCCGGATTTGCTACAATACACGCATGGCAATGTCGTTCACGACGGAACAGCGGGCATCAATGCGCTTCGCCCTGCTGCACGGATGCGCCGGGTTCGCCCTGCTCGGCATGGAGGCCGTGTGGATGCGCAAGATCGGCCTCGCCGCGGGCAACACGTACCTTGCCGCGGCAGCGGTGACCGCGGTGTTCTTCGTCTTCGCCGCCGCCGGAGGCCTTGCAGGCGGCGCGCTCGCGCGGCGCGTGCGGCCGGTGCGGCTCTACGCAGTGGCGGAGTCGCTGACGGGCGCCGCGGGCGTCTGTTCGTTCATGCTGCTGCCCGCCGCAGCGCATCTTGCCGGAGTGCCTGCGGCGCTGGGCGCGGTGTTCGTGGCACTGGCAATCGCCGCGCCTGCATCGTTCTGCGCCGGCATGGCATTCCCTGCCGCGGCGGAAGCGCTTGTCACTGATGCAGGCGGGCGCGCGCGTGATGCCGGCGCCGTCTACGCGGCCAATGCGCTCGGATCAGCGCTGGGCATGGTGGCGGGAAGCGTTGTGCTGCCGCAGGCGCTGGGCTACGCATGGACGCTGGCCTTCATGTGCCTCATACACCTGTGCACCGGTGCGGCGGCACTCCTGCTGCTCCGTCGCCGCGACGCCCGCGATGGGGTCAGGCCCCAAATCTTCACTTCGCGCGACGGGGGCGATGGGGTCAGGCCCCAAATCTTCACTTCGCAACGCGGCTGTATCCGTACGGAAAGGCCAACTCAATTGACAATTTGGGGCCTGACCCCGCCGTGGGGTGGGGTGGCGTATGCGCTGGCGGGAATGTCGGGCCTTGCGGGCATGACGCTCGAGTTCGCGGCGTTGATGTGGATGCGGCAGTGGGTGCATTCGTCGCTGTACAGCACGGCAGCCGTGCTTGCGGCGTTCATTGTGAATCTTGCAGCGGGCGCGTGGTGCGCAACCGCATGGCGCAGGCGGGGGAGGCCGGCCGTGCCGCTGCTAGCCGCTGCCATGGCGTGGACAGGCGCCGTCGCTGCGACGTGCGGTGTTGCGCTGCCCCTTCTGCTGCGTTTCACGTTCCCGGCGATGGCGGGCATGGCGCCGTCACTGGCTGCGCTGGCAGTCGCGGCGTTCGCGCTGGTGGCAAGCATGCCGGCAGCGGTACCGGCGGGAATGGTGTTCCCGCTGACGTGGGACATCGCTGCGCAAGGCGAACGTCATCAGGGGGCCGTGCTGGGGAGGCTCGTGGCGGTGAACCTTGCATGCTGCGCGCTGGGCGCGCTGGCGGCGCCGTTGCTTCTGCTGCCGTTGCTTGGCCTTGCAGGCGCGCTGGCAATGGCGGGCGCGTTGTACGCGGGCGGAGCGCTCGTGTTAAGCGCGCGCACAACGTTCGCTCATCGCCGCGCCGCGTTCATTGCCGCCGCGTGCGCGGCTGCCGCCGCCGTCGCGCTCATGGTCAGGCAACCGCGCTGCACAAGGCTCGCCGCGGGCGAATCGCTCGTGGCGGACTACACGGGGCCGCACGGCGTGGCCGCGGTGGTCGAGGACGCCTCGCCGTCGCGCCACATCGTGCTGAACCAGCAATACACGCTCAACGGCACGAGCCGCGCGCTCGAGCCGCAGCGAAACGAGAGCTGGATACCGCTTGCGCTGCTGCGATCGCCGCGCCGCGTCGCGTTCATAGGCATGGCATCGGGCATCTCCGCGGGCGCGGCGCTTGATTATCCGATCGAGCGGCTTGTGGCCATCGAGGTGGCGCCCGAGGTCATCCGCGCGGCGCGCGCGCATTTCGAGGAATGGAACAACGGCATCTTCACCGACAGCCGCGCGGAGATCATCTGCGACGACGGCCGCGCCGTGATCCAGCGCGCGCAAAAGCCGTTCGACGCGATCATCTGCGACCTGCTTCTGCCATGGGAGGACGGCGCGGGAGCGCTCTACTCGCGTGATTTTCTCGAGATCGCCGCGCGGCGCATCACGCCTGGCGGGCTTGTCTGCCTGTGGCTGCCGCTGTACCAGCATGACGATCTCCTGGCGGGCATCGTCGTGCGCACGATGCTCGATGTGTTCCCGTACGTGCTGCTCGTGCGGGCGAACATCGATGCAAGGGAACCGTATGCAGGGGTCATCGGGCTGACCGCGCCATGCGACATGTCCGAGGCCGTCCTCAGCGCGCGGCTGAGCTCCGTGAAGGTGAAATCGCGCGCGCACGAGCCGTTGTTCTTCCGCTCGACCGCGAACTTCCGCCTGGCCCTGCTGGGCGATGCGCGGGCAAATGCGCATTCATTCGCCGGCTACCCGGTGACGACCGATGACCGGCCCGCGTTCCTGTTCCACGCAACGGAGCGGCCTGCACCGTCAGCACTGCTAACGGGGACGAACTTCCTGCAGTGGTGCGCTGCGCGGAGCGCGGAGGGTTCATTCGTGTCATGCACGCTCCCCGCGGGAGACACCGCCGCGCAGCGGGCCGCGATGCACGCGGGCGTCCTGTACACCGAGGCGGGCGCGCTGTTCAGCCGGCATCCCGCGGACTCGCGGGCCGGGATGCGCGCGCAGATCGAGGCGGTGCGGCTCATGATGCGCGCGCTGGGCGCCGCGCCGGGAAGCGAGGTGCGCCAGGAGGACATGCACTACTAGTGCAGCGCGCTCCAGGTTTCGTGATGAATGCTCTGCTTGTCCATCCACCCATCGCCGACTCGTTTCTCGGCCACCAGCACGCGCTGACGTTCATCAACAAGCGCGCAGTCTCTCCCCCGCTGGGCCTGTTGACTGTTGCCGCGCTGCTTCCGCCCGAGTGGAACGCGAGGCTTGTGGACATGAACGTGCAGCCGCTCACCGACGCCGATCTTGCATGGGCGGACTGCGCGTGCATCAGCGCCGCGTGCACCCAGCGCGATGTGGCGCGCACGCTCATCGCCCGCTGCCGGCATGCCGGCCTCGTCATCATCGCCGGCGGGCCGTTGTTCACGATGGAGCCGGAGGACTTTCCCGAGGTGGACCACCTGCTGCTGCATGAGGCCGAGACGACCGTGCCGCTCCTGCTCTCCGACCTCGCGCGGGGCACACCGCGCAGGATGTACCGCCCGGAAGGCTTCGCTGACATGACGCGCTCGCCGGCGCCTGCGTGGCGCCTGGCCCGCCTGTCGTCCTACGCGTTAGCCGCGATCCAGTTTTCCCGCGGCTGCCCCTACGGCTGCGAATTCTGCAACATGCCGTTCCTCCTTGGACGCACGCTTCGCAGGAAGACGGTGCCGCAGATCATCGCCGAGCTTGATGCGCTCTGGGCGGCCGGCTGGCGTGAACAGATTTTCGTCGTGGATGACAATCTGAACCTCGACGCGCGGTTCCTCAAACAGGAGCTCCTCCCCGCGCTGATCCGCTGGCAGCGTCACCCGGCGCGCGCGTGGTGCAACGTGCCGTTCTATGCGCAGGCATGCATCACGCTGGCCGATGACGACGAGCTGATGGGCATGATGGTGCGCGCCGGCTTCACCCAGTTGTTCATCGGCATCGAGACGACCGACGAGGCCGCGCTCGCCGCCGCGGGCAAGACGCCCAACCGCGGACGCGACCTTGCAGGCGACGTCCGCCGCATCCAGCGCGCGGGAATGATCGTCCATGCAGGCATGATCGTCGGGTTTGACACTGATACGCCCGCCGTGTTCGAGCGCCATGCCTCCTTCATCCGCGACACGAACACCGTGCTCGCCAAGGTCAGCATCCTGCAGGCGCCGCGACACACGCCGCTGTACGGCCGTCTCGAACGCGAGGGCCGCATCGCAAGCCCGCATCCGCGCGACAACACGTATGGCGACACGAACATCATGCCCCGCATGGGCCTGCGAGCCCTGCAATCACACTACAGGGATTTCCAGGAAACGCTGTTCTCGCCCGGCGAGTACTACGGCCGGCTGCGCTCATTCGTGCGCGCATCCGGCGTGCCGCGCGCAGGCATGCGGCCGAGCATGTCGCGGCTGCGCGGGCTGTGCATGGTGGTATGGCGCCTTGGGATCAGGGCGCCGTCGCGCGGGCTGTTCTGGCGGATGGTTGCCGCGGCGGCGCGCAAGCCGCGGCTGCTCCCCTGGGCGCTCATGCTCGCCGCGCAATGCCATCACCATCACCTCTTCTGGGCAGGCCTGCGCCGCACGACGTCACAGCGCGCGGAAGGGGCCGCGGCCTGACGCGCGTCACGCCGCACCACGCCGCCGCGCCCCTGCCAGCCCCGCCGCCGCGCAAAACAGTAGCGCCGCGGGCTCCGGAACGAGGTAGATCGCCGCGCCGGCCACCGCGCTCTCGCCGCCGCCCGCCGCGCGAAACCGGGCATACACCATGTTCGTCCCCTGCGCAATCCGAAGCACCCAGGGCATCGTGCCTGCATACTCCGTCCATTCCGCGCCGGTGAACAACGCATTGTCCGCCACCTGCATCTGGACGGGATCGGGATTCTCCGCGTGCAGGGACAGCACGGCGTTCGACTCGAACGCGACGGGCGCGCCGCCGTTGATCAGCACGGACGCATTCTGCGGATTGGTCGCCGCGAACCACTCGATGCTCTGGATGGTGTACGGCGTGATGACCGTGTGCGCACCGTTCGTAAATGGCGCGAGCGTTTCTTGCGCCATCGCCACCCGCGGCGGGTTCGTCCCTTCATTGTGATTGGTCACGTGCGAAGAGACGGTGTACCACGTGGTGGCTGTGCCGCCCGCAACGCCTTCGCCGGCGGGAAGCCTCACCTCGACCGTCCGGTTAGATGACACGTCGAAGTTGACGATGACGAGCCCGCGGCGCATGCCGTCGCGGAAGGCGTAGGTGTGCAGTGTGGCGAACGTGTACGTCTTGACGCCCGACTCGCCGCGGAAGTAGCCGTTGGCGTCGAACGCGGGGTTGTCGCCCGAGTGCGCCGTGCGGACGAGATCGCCGCCGATGACGCGGTTGGCCACCGTGAACGCCAGCGCCGTGGGCCGGTACCGCTCGCTCCCCTTCTTCGTGTTGAGCACCGTGCCCCAGAGCCACACGCGGCCGGGCGTCCCGAGCGAATACGCGTCGAAGTTGCCCTGGGTGAAATTGAACATGCATTGCGTGCGTATGCCGTACTGCTTCAGCAGCGCGAGCATGGTGTTGCCGATGCTGATGCCCGCGCCGATCGTCGAGACGAACCTGTTGACATCGTTGTACGACGCGCTGCCGCCGGTGGTGTGATGATTGAACTCGTAGACGGAATATTCGCACGCGCGGTTCGTCATGACGGCGTAGTGCTGCGGCATGCCGTTGACGTACGTCGTGTGCAGCGGATAGCCGAACAGCCAGCGGTAGAACCTGTCGTCCGTGTTGTTCAGCGCGAGATCGTTCGTCGTCAGCGACGACAGCACATACGGCGCAATCGAGTAGCGGTCCGCCGTGGGCGCGTCGCGCAACACCTGGCTCGCCATGCTCGACGAGAAGTTCTGGCCCGCGCTGTGGAAGATGACGGTATTGGTGTAGTAGAGCGACGCCTTGCCGATGGCGAACATGTTGCTCCAGTAGTTCGGCCCCTTGTACCCGCACCACCAGTACCCGGCTGCATTCCATATCTCGTTGCCGAGCTCGACGTTGATCCGTGGCAGCGTCTTCGTCCATGGCTCGGGGTGTCCCAATGCGGCGCGGACCCTGCCGAAGCCGGTCGTTGCGGGCGCGCCGAGATACTCCATCAGGTCGCTCATCTCCCATGGATCAAGCGCGCCGGGCAGGACGTACCATGACTCGCACCCGAGCGTCTCGCACAGTTCGAGGAACTCGTGCATGCCGTATGTCTCGTACTGCGCGCTGCCATAGGGGCCCACCTTGTCCGGGTTGTCCATGTAGGCATGCTGGAACAGGCGGGGAAGCAGCGTGTTCGACAGCGTGTTGCCCCCCATCTGCAGCCAGCGCAGCACGCCCGGCCTCATGTTCGAGAGCACGTTGACCGTGTCGGCCCTGAAGGCGATCGGGCTCGGGTCGCTCAAGTGGACGACTGAGAGATCGTCAACGAGCACATTGCCGTTCGTCACGCTGAACAGGAAGCGCGGCTGGGTCGCGCCCGTCACGCCCGCCAGCGTCGCCGTCACCACAAAGTCGCTCCATGCGCCCGGGACGGTGAACCGCGTGTTCGGGAAGCCGCCGTAGTCGACGTTCATCCACAGCACCGGCGCGCCCGCCGCGGCCTTGGCGCGGAGCTTGATCTCGAACTGCCCGTTCATGTCGGCAATGTCCTGTCCCGCCGAGCACATCCGGACGTACGCGGTGTTGGTCGAGCCGACCATGAGGAGCGCGCCGTTTCCCCACGAGTTCGGGCTCACGTCGCCCGTCGCCAGGAAGCAGTTTGTCTGAAGCCAGTAGCCGTACGTGCCGTTCAGGTTGCCTTCGCCGAGGAGGAATTTCTGGACCATGAAGCCGGCGTTGCGCATGGGCAGGCCGCCGGGCAGGGCCACCGGCTTGTCGAACACGAAGAACGGAACGACGTTGCTCTGGCTCGAGTTCCACGTCATCATGTAGATGTTCGACACGGCGGCGATCCTGCCGGTCGTATCCTGCGCGGGGCCCGAGAGGATTCGGTACGCGCCGCCGTCCATCATCGCGCTCCACCCGCTGCGGATGTAGGTGTTGCTGTCGCAGCGCCAGGTGGCGAAGCCGTTGGTGAACAACGTGCCCTCGTGGCACTGGCGGTACGTCGCCCCCTCGAAATTCTTCACGTCGCGCCGCACAAGCGTCGGCGAATCGTAGTAGTTGTTCCCCGTCATGTTCAGGCCGAGACGGATCGTGTCGCGCACAAGCACGTTCGTCTGCATCTCGACCACCGTCACCGCGCCGGCCGCGCCGCACAGGAGGGCAACGGCGCCCGGCACGGCCAGCATCTTCCAGAGGGACTGCATCGTGGGTGCTCCGCTGAGGCTACCCGGGACCGCCCGGCGGTCATCGCAGGGACGGCACTCCGGCACTCATTGTACCATATCGCGCGAGGCGGTGTACAGGGCGCGGTCGGCGACACACGCACGGGCGGATTAAGGTCTTTGACAATGCATCCCCGTTTTGCTATCATACCATGTTTGACATGTTCTCATATCGCCATCCGGGGTCTTTTTGCGCCCTGGCCGGCCAACACACACAAGGAGAAGTATGGCTGCACGCAGGAAAATCTGCATGGACGGCAACAGCGCCGTGGCGCATGTGGCGCACGCGGTCAATGAAGTGATCGCCATCTACCCGATCACGCCCTCGTCGAACATGGGCGAGATATCGGACGCAAAATCCGCCGCCGGCGAACCGAACATCTGGGGCACGATCCCCAGCGTCGTCGAGCTCCAGTCCGAGGGCGGCGCATCGGGCGCGGTGCATGGCGCGCTGACGGCAGGCGCGCTGACGACAACGTTCACGGCGTCGCAGGGCCTGCTGCTCATGATCCCGAACATGTACAAAATAGCCGGTGAGCTGACGAGCACCGTGTTCCATGTCAGCGCCCGCTCGCTCGCATGCCAGGCGCTGTCGATCTTCGGCGATCACTCGGACGTCATGGCCGTGCGGCAGACGGGGTTTGCGCTCCTCTGCTCGAACACGCCGCAGGAAGCGATGGACCTGGCGCTCATCGCGCAGCGCGCCACGCTCATGTCGCGCATCCCGTTCCTTCATTTCTTCGACGGTTTCCGCACGTCGCACGAAATCCAGAAGATCGAAGCGCTGACGAAGGAGGACATGAAGGCGATGCTGCCCGACGAGCTCGTTTTCGCGCACCGGCAGCGCGGCCTGTCGCCCGACCGGCCGACGATCCGCGGCACGGCGCAGAATCCGGACGTCTATTTCCAGGGCCGCGAGACCGTCAACTCGTTCTACGCCGCAACGCCCGCGATGGTGCAGGAAGCGATGGACGCGTTTGCGAAGATCGCGGGCCGGCAGTACAAGCTGTTCGACTATGCCGGCCATCCGCAGGCCGAGCGCGTCGTCGTCATGATGGGCTCGGGCGCCGAGGCAATGCACGAGACGGTCGAGTATCTTGCCGGCACGGGCGAGAAGATCGGCCTGCTGAAAGTGAGGCTTTACCGGCCGTTTGACGTCAATGCCTTCGCCGCCGCGCTCCCCGCGAGCGTCAAGACCATCTGCGTGCTCGACCGCACGAAGGAGCCCGGCTCGATCGGCGAACCCCTGTACGAGGACGTCCGCACCGCCATCGGCGAGATCATGGACCAGGGCAACCGCCGCATCCCCCACTATCCGCGCATTGTCGGCGGGCGCTACGGGCTCGGGTCGAAGGAATTCAACGCGCGGATGTGCAAGGCCGTGCTCGACAACACCGCGCAGGACACGCCGAGGAACCACTTCGTCGTGGGCATTGTCGAGGACGTGACCGGCTCGAGCCTGCCGCTCGACGAGCACTTCGAGGTCAAGGAAGACGGCGACAGGACGTACTGCGCCATGTTCTACGGCCTCGGCTCCGACGGCACGGTCGGCGCGAACAAGAACTCGATCAAGATCATCGGCGACACGACGGACAACTATGCGCAGGGCTATTTCGTCTACGACTCGAAGAAGGCCGGCGCGGTCACCGTCTCCCATCTGCGGTTCGGCAGGAGGCCCATACGCAGCACGTACCTGATCGACCGGGCGGATTTCATCGCGTGCCACAACTTCTCGTTCCTCGAGCGCTACGACATGCTGTCCGACGCGCGCCCGGGCGGGGTGTTCCTGCTGAACAGCTTCTATGACGCGTTCTCCGTCTGGGACAAGATTCCGTTCGAGGTGCAGAAGCAGATCATCGACAAGAAGCTCAAGTTCTACGTGATCAACGCGATCAACATCGCCGAGAAAATCGGCCTCGGCTCGCGCATCAACACGATCATGCAGACCGCCTTCTTCAAGATCGCCAATGTGATCGACCCGGCGGTGGCGATCGAGCAGATCAAGAAAGCCATCAAGAAATCCTACGGCTCGAAGGGCGAGAAGGTTGTCGAGATGAACATCGCCGCCGTGGACAACGCGATCAGCGGCATCCAGGAAGTCAGCGTCCCCGCGAAACCATCGGGCGAGCTGCACATGCATTCGCCCGTGCCGAAAAGCGCGCCCGAGTTCGTCCGGAACGTCACCGGCGCCATCATCGCCGGCAAGGGCAATTCGCTGCCCGTGTCCGCCATGCCGGTGGACGGCACCTTCCCCTCCGGCACGACGCAGTACGAGAAGCGGAACATCGCCGTGAAAATTCCGATATGGGACCCGGCGGTCTGCGTCCAGTGCGGCATGTGCTCGATCTACTGCCCGCACGCGTCGATCAGGATCAAGGCATACGATCCGAAGCATCTCGAAGGCGCGCCCGCGGGATTCAAGTCGGCTGATGCCAAGGGCGGCGTGACGCTTCAGAACATGAAGTTCACGGTGCAGGTGGCGCCGGAGGACTGCACGGGCTGCGGCGCGTGCGTGTACATGTGCCCCGGGAAGAACAAGCAGTATCCCGACCGGAAGGCGATCAACATGGAATGGCAGGTCGAGCGCCGCGAGGCCGAGGCGGCCAATTACGCCCACTTCCTCGCCATTCCCGACCCGCCGGCGACGATCTTCAAGCGCGATACGGTCAAGGGCAGCCAGTTCGCCCGCGCGCTGTTCGAGTACTCGGGCGCATGCGCCGGCTGCGGCGAGACGCCGTACATCAAGCTGATGAGCCAGCTCTTCGGCGACCGCGCGTACATCGCGAACGCAACGGGCTGCTCATCGATCTACGGCGGCAACCTGCCCACCACGCCCTACACGAAGCGTGCGGATGGCCGCGGGCCCGCATGGTCGAATTCCCTTTTCGAGGACAATGCCGAGTTCGGCATGGGCATGCGCCTGACGATCGACAAATTCGGCCAGTTCGCCCTCGAACTGCTCGACCGGTGCATCAAGGCGGACTGCTGCGCGCAGTTCGCCCCCCTGCTCGATGCAATCAGGAACGCCGACCAGTCCGCCCAGGAGCTCATCGAGGAACAGCGCGCCCGCGTCGCCGAGCTCAAGCAGAAACTTGCCGCATGCGACAATGCCGACTGCAAACAGCTCTTCACCCTCGCCGATTACCTCGTCAGGAAATCCGTCTGGATCGTCGGCGGAGACGGCTGGGCGTATGACATCGGCTACGGCGGGCTCGACCACGTGCTCGCCTCGGGCCGCAATGTCAACGTCCTCGTCCTCGATACCGAGGTCTACTCGAACACCGGCGGCCAGATGTCGAAATCCACCCCGCTCGGCGCGATCGCGAAGTTCGCGGCCTCCGGCAAGGGACAGATGAAGAAGAACCTCGGCATGATCTCGATG
>JAAYZF010000374.1 GCA_012514975.1 bacterium | reverse complement strand
CGCGTGGACGACATGATCAGCGTCATCCGCGCGCAACGGGACGCGAACCGCAGGTTCATCGAGATCGAGAACGGCGTGCGAAGCGGAACGAACGTCACCTGGCAGGACCACATGGAGCTTCTCCAGGCCTATGAGCAGCGCGGGAACCAGCAGGGCGCACAGTGGGTCTTCGACAAGCTCCTTGCCCCAGGTTCAGCCTACACCAACGCGGACGGCTTCCGCCAGTTGTTCGACTACCTTGTGCGCCGCCCGAGCCCCGACGTTCCAAGGGCAATCGCCGCGCTCGAACGCGTCACCGAACTCGCGCCGGGCGACTGGAACGCGTGGCTCAGCTTCGCCGCGGTCAAGTTCATGGTCAATGACATCGACGGGTGCTTTGCCGGCATCGAGAAGGCCATCGCCATTGACCGCGCGCAGGTATCGCGCCGGCTGTGGCAGGACCCGCGGTTCCAGCTTCTCCGCGAGAGCCCTGACCCGAAGGTCAAGGAACGCTTCCAGAACCTCGTGCAGCAGCAGTAACCATGGCGGACAGGTCCGTGCGTACTCCGGGTTCACAACGGCGTCTCGCGTGGACTGCCGGGCTTGCCCGTGCGGCCGGGCGGCTTGCGCGCCTGGCGCTCGAAGAGGACCACGCGCGGCGTGATGTCACCAGCGTAGTCGCCCTCGAGCCGTCGGCGCGGTGCACGGCATCAATTGTCGCCCGCACGGCTGGCGTCGTCGCCGGGCTGCCCGTCGCGGCCATCGTCTACCGGCTGTACGACCGGCGTGTTCGCGTCCGCCTGATCTCGCGGGACGGTGAGCGTGTCGGCCCCGGCGCCGTCCTCGCCGAGGTGCGCGGCCCCGCGCGGTCCGTGTTGAGCTGCGAACGCACCGTGCTGAACTTCCTCCAGCGGCTCTCCGGCATAGCCACGCTGACGTCGCGATATGTTGATGCCGTGCGCGGCACGCAGGCCGAGATTGTCGATACGCGGAAGACCACGCCCGGCTGGCGCCTCATCGAGAAGTACGCCGTCAGATGCGGTGGGGGAGTCAACCACCGCGAGCACCTGGCGGACATGGTGATGTTCAAGGACAACCACCTGGCCCTGAGCGGGAAGACGCTCGATGCGCTGGTGGGGGACGCGCGGCGGAAGTTCCCCGGGCTGCCCGTTGCCGCCGAGGCGGAGACGCTTGCCCAGGTGCAAGAACTGCTCTCGATTAACGTAGACGTATTGATGCTGGACAACATGACGCCCGCTATGATGCGCAACGCGGTCAGACGCGCGCAGGGAAGGGCGGTGCTCGAAGCCACGGGCGGCGTGACGCTCCGCACCGTCCGTGCAGTGGCCATGACGGGCGTGCACCGCATATCCGTCGGCGCATTGACGCACAGCGCTCCTGCGCTCGACATAAGCATGGACATTGGCGTCGATGCCTGACACGCGGCCCGTCGAGCGCAGGTCGTCCGCCGCGGGGCCATGGCGCGTCCATTGGTATGACAGCGTGACGTCAACGAACGACGTCGCACGGCTCTTTCAGACAACCGGCGGCGAATGGCATGCCGTGGCCGCATCGCTCCAGACTGCCGGGCGCGGCCAGCATGGCAAGCGGTGGGAATCGCCGGCAGGGGCGAATCTCCTTGTCACGTTCAGCATTCCCGCCAAGGTCGCGCCGCCGGGCGGGCTGTGCGCGCTTGCCGCCGGCAGCGCCGTGTGCCTCGCGCTCGAGCTGATGGGTGTCGACGCCCGGTGCAAATGGCCGAACGACGCATACGCGGGCGGCGCGAAGATCTGCGGCATCCTTGTCGACGCCGCGGATGGTGTGGATCACATCGGCATTGGCGTCAACCTTGCCTGGCCCGCGAAGCGGACGCACGCGGGTGGCGGGGGCAATGCGATGACCAGCGTGCTCGCCGAGACAGGCGTGACGGTGTGCGCGGCCGAGGCCCTTGGGATGCTTGCCCGCCCGCTGCACGCCGCGCTCGCAAGCGAGCCTGCCGGGATTGTCAGCGCCTATGCAGCCCGGTGCGCGACGCTGGGCGCAACGGTCGCCGTGCGCCGCGGGAGCGTATGGACGCCGGCTGTTGCGACAGGCATCGCCGCTGACGGCGGATTGATTGTCCGGCATGCATCGGGCAGGCTTGGAACGGTACACAGCAGCACTCACTTAAGGCAACGAACATGAAGATAGAGATCAGGAAGGCGGGCATCGGCCAGGTCAGGGATATCCAGGCGCTCGTGAACGCGAGCGCCGGCCAGGGCCTGATGCTTCCACGCGCGCTCAGCGACCTGTACGAGTACATCCGCGATTTCTTCGTCGCGGTGGATTCCGACACGGGCGCGGTGATCGGCGCATGCGCGCTGCACGTATGCTGGGAGTCGCTTGGCGAGGTGCGTTCGCTGGTGGTCGATCCCGCATACCAGAGGCACGGCGTCGGCCGCGACCTTGTGCGCCACTGCATCAGGGAAGCGCGCGAGCTCGGGCTGTCCCAGTTGTTCGCGCTGACCTACGTGCCCGGCTTCTTCAGGAAACTCGGGTTCGAGGACTATCCGAAGGAGAAACTGCCCCACAAAGTCTGGAGCGACTGCATCAAATGCCACAAGTTCCCCGATTGCGACGAGAACGCAGTGGCAATGAACTTGTAACCGCGCTGCACCCGGGCTGTTCCGCCCGCGTGTCACAATCAATGGAGGTGCCTATGGCCGACAATGCACAACAGGAAAAGAAAGACCAATCAGGGCTCATCCGCCTTATGGGCCTGTGGGAGAACACTGACCGGCGCGGCAACAAGTACCTGAACGGGAACCTGACTGCCAGCACGCGGGTCATGATCTTCAAGAACAACTTCAAGCAGAACGAGCGCGAGCCCGATTACATCGTCTACCTCTCGCAGCGCTCACAGGAAGACCGCGGCGGCGCCCCATCACAGGGCGGCACGCAGCAAAGCCAGGCCCCTGCCGGCACACCTTCCCAGCCGGCGCGCGAGGATGACATCCCGTTCTAACCCGCTGTAACGCGGCGCGGGTGGATGGAACCATGAGACACACGATATCGTATCGCGTGCCGTATGCGGATGTTGACCGGATGGGCGTGGTGTACTACGCGAACTACCTTGTGTACTTCGAGCGGGGCCGCACCGAGTTCCTCCGCGACAACGGCGTGCCATACCGCGAGCTCGAGGACAGCGGCGTCGCGCTCCCCGTCATCGAAGCCCATTGCGAGTACCTCAAGCCTGCACGCTATGACGACCTGCTGACGATCACCACGCGCGCCGCCGAGGCAAAGGGCGTCCGCATCAAGCTCATTTGCGAGGTGCTGCGGGATGGCGAACTCCTCGCCCGCGGCCATACATGGCATGCCTGCATCGGCCCCGGCGGCAGGCCGGTGCGCGTGCCCGAGCAGCTCCAGCGCCTGGCACCGTAGGAGGGACATCCCTGTCCCGAGTGGTACAACGCGACTCCAGTCACGTCGACCGAAAGCCGGTGATCCGCTTGACGCGCCCCCTGCGCGCAGTGTATAATATAATAGAATAGCTATGCACGCGCAGGCCGGCAGGGCTTGCCGCTCATCCACCGGTTCGGTGATCGTATGATCTCAATCGCCCCCGTGCTCATCTCAGCCCTCGTGGCCTATCCCGGTTTCACGGATCGCCCGATGGATTCGAACGGATGGATCCGTTTCATGCCCGAGGCAGACACGCGCATCCACTACGTCAGCGCCAGCGGCAACAACTCGACGGCGAAATACTACCTGCGGTCGGATGCCGCGGTGGGCGCCGACCCGTACAACCCGGTGGGGCCCGTGCAGGCGTATGCAACGCTCGCGTCCGCCCTGACCGCGGTGCGCAGCGGGTATGGCGACTGGGTGTTGCTGAAGCGTGGCGACACGTGGTACACCACGATGACGCGCTATCCGAACGGCAAGTCCGTTTCGCAGCCATTCCTCCTGGGCGCGTACGGGCAGGGGCCGCGCCCGGTGCTCAAGGCCGGCACGAGTTCGTTCTGCGCCATGTGGACGTCGTGGAGCTATGCCGCGTTCGTCGGCCTCTACATCTACGCCCATTCGCGCGACCCGAACT
>JAAYZF010000373.1 GCA_012514975.1 bacterium | reverse complement strand
GCCCCTCCAGCGGTCACCGGGGACGGCGCCCCTCCAGCGGTCACCGGGGACGGCGCCCCTCCAGCGGTCACCGGGGACGGCGCCCCTCCAGCGGTCACCGGGGACGGCGCCCCTCCAGGCGGCGCAGGGCGGCGCGCTATCCGCACAGCTCGATACAGCGCGTGCGGTAATGCATGTAGTTCTCGAGCGACACCTCCTCGGGCACGCCGTGGTCGCACGTCGGAATGTAGCCGCCGCGGGCGCGCATGGCCGGGATGATGCGCTCGACCATGGCGTCGATTTCCCTCTTCCCCTGTGCCAGCACGCGTTTGTCAATGCCGCCGAAGATGGCGAGCCGCGGGTATTGTTTTCCGATGGCGACCACATCGCAGCCGGAGGCGACCTCGAACGGGCTCATCGCGTCCATGCCGATCGCGTCCTGGTACACGGGAATGGTCGGATTCGCATACCCGTCGGTGTCGATCTGCACATACAGATGGCGCTGCTGGTCGATCTGCCGGTGTTTGAGATTGGCGATAAGCTGCTGGTAGTAGGGGAGGATGAACTCGCGCATCATGGCGGGCGAGATGAGCGGCCCGTGGTTGTAGCAGATATCCTCGCCGAAGTAGATTTCGTCGATCGTCACGTGCTTCTGGTGCGCGGCGATGACGGCATCGGCGAGGGCGAACCATGTCTTCATGCATTCATGGATGAGCCCGGGCTGGTCGTAGAACATGTAGAGCAACTCGGCCGGGCCGATCAGGCTGCGGAGATACATGTAGCCGCCGACGAGGCGTTGCGAGATCATCATGCCGCGGCGCGCGGCGGCGACTGGCCCGTCGGGCTTCGCCATGGTTTCCTCGATCGCCTGATAGCGCTTTGGCGTTGCCGGATCGAGACGCCACTTGCACTTCTCCTCCCACGTCTTCCAGTCCTTGACCGGATGATCGAGGTACTCGGGCATGAAGCCTGAGCGGCGGCCCTTGAAGCAGAGGACATGCCGGCCGGCGAAATCCTGGACGACTTCATACTCGCCGCGGTCCTCGATGATGCGTTCCTCGAACCGCGGCTCGAAGCCCGCCTCGCACCAGCCGAGGCCCCACAGGCCATGCCAGCCCGGCGGGTCATAGTGGAATATCTCGGAGAGATTCGGCTCGCGCGGCAGGCCCTGCTCATACCATCGATCGAGGCAGTAGTACCCGAACTCGCGATGGACGATGGGCGCGCCGGGCGTGATGGCGTACGTGTCGCGCAGTTTCACCGCGGCAGGGTCCATCCTCTCGCGGGGGACCATGGCATGAATGCCGTCATCAGTGCGCGGTCGCGTCATCGAGCTCCTTGGTTGCAGGCCCTGCCGCCCGTGCCGCCGTGCATCGCCGGACGCCTCGCCTGGTGTGAGATTGTAGCATCATTGCGGCGGGAAGGCAACCGGCGGCCTTCCGCCTGGATTTTATGGTATACTATTGATTGACGCGGGACAATGCTCGGGAACACACGGCTGTCTTCGAGGATCAACACCATGCGATTGCCATTCCTTGCCCTCATGGCCGGCATGCTGCTTACGGTTGTTCCGGCATACGGAAACACCTTGCGCTTCGACCCGACAAACACGTTCCAGACCATGGACGGCGTCGGGGCGAACACCTACACGTTCCCCTATGGCAGCAGCAGCGGCTGGCAGTGGAATGCCGTCACATCAGTCTTCGATGAGGTCCACTTGCGCTACTTCCGCACGGCGCCCTGGCTGAGCTGGTGGGAAACGGTGAACGACAACACCAACCCGCTTGCGATCAACTGGGCGGGATTCCAGACCGTCAACCGGATGGCCGACTGGTACGATGTGCCGTACGGCAAATGGCTCACGGCGCGCGGCTATGAAGTCGGCCTCGGCGTCTGGGGCTTCGAAGACTGGCTCGAAGACGCCGGCGTCCCCGCCGCGTATCCCGAGATCGCCGAGACGCTTGCTGCGTACGTGATCTACCAGCGCATCAGCAACAGCGTGGCGATGAATACGTACGAAGTGCAGAACGAACCCGCGCTCTCGGCCAACAAGTACCCCTCGCCCGATGCGCTCGTCACCGGCGCCCTCGCCGTGATCGACATGTTCGACCGGTACGGCCTGACCAACCTCATGCTGCACGGGCCGAACCACCACGCGCCCGCGGGCACGGTGGCGTGGGCCGGCCCATGGTTCAGCAACGAAACCCTGCGCGCCCGCACCACCGCCCTTTCCTTCCACACCTACTGGAGCCAGAACCAGAGCGACTACGCAGGCATCTGGAACGTCGCCCAACGGTACAACAAGCCCGTTTGGGCCACCGAAGTCACCGGCATGTTCTGGGACGGCAGCCAGTGGCAGATCACCTTCACCAACTGGGCATGCGCGTGGGACCAGGCGATGCGCTACTACCGCAGCATCTCATGGAGCCATGCGAGCAGGCTGTACCAGTGGACCATCCTCGGGCATGACGCCGTCGTGGGCACCGCGGGCGAGCGCCAGCCGTGCTTCTACGCGCTCAAGCACTTCGCCAATTTCATCCCGCCCGGCTCCCTCTTCGTCGGTTCGTCCCTCGATGATTCGAGCATGTACTCGATGATGTTCAAGCTGACGAACGGAAGCTACACGGCGATCATCCTGAACGACCGGACGCTCTCGAACGTCATCACCATCACGCCGCCAGTCGGGCAGTTCACCTGCACCCAGTCATTCAGCTCGACACAGTACGGATATTATCTGCCCGGTGCGGCCGCCTATCCCGACGAACAGCGCGCGCTGACGATGGTCGTGCCGGCGAAGAGCATTTCGAGCATGGAACTTCTATGGATACCGGAGCCGTGCTGCGTCCTCCCAGGCTGCCTCGCCATCGCGCTCGCAAGGTTCGTGCATGCGCGCCGCCGCGCCGCGATGGCTGCGCGGCACATCCATCACACCTCAACAATCGCATGAGACTCCTGACTACACCACACATCGCCGCCCTGTGCGCGTTGTTCATCAGCGCGATGACGGCCGCCGGCGCGGCCACCTGGCCGTTCAATCCTCCAAAGGACGAATTCAGCCCTGACGCGCTGCTCGACCTCCGCTCGCTGAACGAGAACGTCGCCGGCGAGTCGGGCTTTGTCCGCAGATCAGACGACGGCGGCGATTTCGTGCTCGGCAACGGCAAGCCCGCGCGCTTCTGGGCCATCAACACCACCGTGCAGAACACCGAGGTCGAGAACCTCGAACGCCACGCACGCTTCCTCGCCAAGCGCGGCGTCAACATGGTCCGCTTCCACGGCTTTCTCCAGCCAAAAGGCGCGCAATCGAAAATCACCGACGTTGACGAGGCCCAGGTCAAGTACTGCTGGCGCCTCGTGGCCGAGATGAAGAAGCAGGGCATCTACACCACCATCTCGCCCTATTGGGCATTCGCGTGCAAGATTCAGTCCCCGTGGAACGTCCCCGGGCCCGCACAACGAAATGACGCGCACGCCCTCCTCTTCTTCGACAAGACCTTGCAGACAGGCTACAAGGCGTGGCTCCGCGCCCTGTTCGCCAGGACAAACACCTTCACCGGCATCCCGCTCGCGCATGACCCGGCCGTGGCGGTCATCCAGTTGCAGAACGAGGACAGCCTCCTGTTCTGGACGTTCGAGCGTGTCCACCCCGTGCACAAGAAGACGCTTGGCGGCATGTTCGCCCATTGGGCCACGAACAAGTACTGCTCGCTCGCAAGAGCGCGGTCTGCCTGGCGCGGCGAGGAGGCGAACGGCGATGCGCCCGACGAGATGACGCTCGGTTTCCTTACCACGTGGGACCTGACGCAGCCGCAAAAGGGTGGCAAGGCCGCCCGCGCGGCAGACCAGCTCCGCTTCCTCGGCGAAACGATGTACGCCTTCAACAAGGAGATGGAACGCTACCTGCGCGATGAGCTCGGTTGCGCCCAGCTCGTCAACGCAGGCAACTGGAAGACCGCCGACCCGGTCCTGCTTAACGATGTCGAGCGCTGGTCGTACACCGCCAACCAGGTGATCGCCGTCAACCGCTACTACACCGGCGGCATCCATAACGGCGAACGAGACGGCTATGCCATCTGCCGGGGCGACCGGTTTACCGAGCGCTCGGTGATGACCGACCCGACGTTCCTCCCCGTGAGCCTCAAGCAGGTGCAGGGATACCCGATGATCATCCCTGAGAGCTCGTGGGTGCCGCCTCTTGGCTACCAGTCGGAAGGCCCGTTCCTCGTGGCAGCCTACCAGGCGCTCACGGGCGTCGACGCCTTCTACTGGTTCTCCACCGGCAAGGCCGAATGGCAGGAACCCGCGACCGGCGGCATCGATGCAATCGGCAAATGGGTGTGCGCCACGCCCCAGTTGCTCGGCATGTTCCCCGCCAATGCCCTCATGTACCGCATGGGCTTCATCAAGCGCGGCGAGCCCGCGGTTGTCGAACATCGCTCCCTGCCCGCCATGTGGAACCGCACGACGCCGATCATCACCGAGGAGAAAAGCTACGACCCGAACCGCGACAAAGGAACCGCCACCGCCAGCTCGGCCGGCAGGACCGTCGTCTCCCAGCTCGCGTTCCTCGTCGGCCCCGTTGTCGCCTCGTATGGCGGCACGCCGCAGGAGAACACCGTCGCCGATCTGGCGAAGTACGTCGATCCAAAACGCAAGACAGTGCGCAGCAACACCGGTGAGCTCGTGATGGACTGCGCCAACGGCGTCTGCCTGCTCAATGCGCCCAAGGCACAGGGCGCCGCGGGCTTCCTCGGCAGGCTCGGTACCATCAGGCTCGCCGATGTCGCCATCTCGTGCACAAACGATTATGCTACGGTCACCATCGTCTCGATGGACGACACGCCGTTGCGCGCCTCGGGCAAAATCCTCGTGCAGGTGGGCACCCAGGCGCGGCCGACAGGCTGGGATGTCGCGCCCACGAAGATCGAACAGGCCGATGGCGGGGAGACTGAGGGATTCCGGATCATCGACTTTGGCCGCCCGCCCTGGGCAATCGTCAAAGCCGACGTACAGCTCGCGCTTGCCAACCCGTCGCTCAACAAGGCCACCGCGCTCGATCCGAACGGTATGGCGATGACAAACGTCGTTTCCATGACGCTCGCGAACGGCACGAACACGGTTGTCTTCCCGCGGAACGCGTTGTACCTTGTGCTCGAAGGCCCGGCAGCCGCTCTCTCCGCGGCACCCCAGCCCGCCCCCGGCGCACCCGCCCAGCCCGACGAAGAACCCGCGTTCGAGTAGCCCCGAGGCGGAACGCCCCCGGCACTGATGCGCATGACAGGCGTGCGCGACAGATCTGAGAGCCGGGGAGGAGGCACGTGGGGCTGCAGCAAGGGTTCAGTGGCTTAGGGCGCCGGCGAACGCGTGTGAGCATGCATGCGTGGTAGGCCGCGACTC
>JAAYZF010000372.1 GCA_012514975.1 bacterium | reverse complement strand
GGCAGCGGGCGTGCCGGGCCCCGTGGAGCGGGACGCGCGTCTCCTATGTGGCCTTGCGCCGGACGGGGCTTGCCGTGCCCCCGCTGTTGCCAGCGGGGCGGTGGGCTCTTACCCCACCATTTCACCCTTGCCGCACGGCCCGGAGGCCGTGAGGCGGTATGTTTTCTGTGGCGCTGTCCGTTCCCGCGCCATATGGGACGCGGGACCCCCGGTTTCCCGGGGCGTCCTGCCCGCTGGTGTCCGGACTTTCCTTCCCGCCGCAAGGCAGCGGGACGGCCGTCGCGCGGGGAACACCACAGTGCGTGCTGTGTGACTATTGTCCGTCTGCGCCGGTGACAGCTATTGTCCCGGTTCGAGATAGAGAATGCGCGAGCAATTCTCGCAGATGACCAGCCGGTCGCCTTTGGTGATGTCGGCGATCACCTGTGGCGGGAGATTGATATTGCATCCGCTGCAGACATTACGATTGGCGGTGACAAGCGCATAGGGCGCGCGGCACTTCATCAGCCGTTCGTACGTCTGGAGGGCGGCGGCATCGATGCCCTGCATCGCCGAGCGGCGCAGTGCCCGTTTTGCGGAGACCTGCCGCTGAATCTCTTCGAGCTGCTTCTTCGCGTCCATGGCCTGCTGCAAGAGCGTCCGCTTCTGCTCCTCCGCGTTCTTCTGCAGCCCGGCCACCAGTCCGTCCAGCGACTCGATCAGGCTCTTCTGGTCCTGCAGTGCGGTTTGCAGCTTCGTGCGATGAAGCTCGGCAACCCTGATTTCCTGGGAAAGAGCTTGATACTCCTGGTTCTTCCTGACTTCTGACTGCTTGCGCTGGAGAGCCTTGATCCGCTCCTCCGCGCTGTCGACTTCGAGCTGCTGCCGGTGGCTTTCAACGACCAGTTGCGTGCGTTTCGCCTGCTCGTCCTCGAGTTGCTGGACGGACAACTGGTACGCCGCCTGCGCCGCACGAAGCTGTTTGGGGATGTCACTACGCTGTTGCTGCAGGCGGTAGGTCTCGGCGTCTACCTCCTGCAGATGGAGCAATTTTGTGATGGTGTCGTTCATTCAAGGCGCATGATGCGGCTGCAAGGCAGCCACTGTGCCTCCGGGCGTAGTTGCGTGTTATGGAATGTCGACGCCGATGGTAAACGTGCCATTGGCGGTGACGACCTTGTTGTTGCCTCCGGCTGCCGGAAGGACGCCCGGGCCGAACACCCGCGGCCTGCTGGCGGAGATGAACGTGCAGTTGGTCAGCGATGTGTTCACCCCAAGCTTGTTGCCGATGTATATTTTCTTGATCGCCGCGGCAAAGACGGGGCCAACTGCCGAGGTCGGGTCGGAGCCTGCGGCAACGGTACCGCCCGAGCCGCCGCGGATGATCATGACCTTGCCAAGATCGTAGGGCGAAGGCAGGCCGACGCCGACGCCGTCAAACCAGCCAGACGCGTACTGGGGCGCCGTGAGGCCGGTGGGAACCTGCCCGGACCCTGCGGGCGTGCCAAGGCCGTTGGCAACGAAGAGATTCACGATCCGCCCCGCCGTCAGCACACTGCCGTGCGCGCTCCCGCCCTGGAAGAGGCTGAACTTGCGCACGCGGCGCGCGCGCAGGGTGATCTGCGGGATGCCCGAGCGGCCGCGCGTGGTGACGCCCGCGCCCGCGCCGCTGAGGTAGCCGCCGGAGATCAGAATGCCGCCGATACCCTCGACAGGGCCATAGATGTTGTTCTGGCTCAGGGCGTTGTTGTTGCCGCAGGCAACGGTGACGATACCACCGCGGCCTGTTGGGAAAATCCCATTCGTCGTCGAGCCGAGGGTGAAGCCCGAGCGCGGATACTGGACGTTGACGACGCGGGTCTTCGCGTTGTACACGGTGATGTTGACGTTCGGGCGCGGGCCGACGAAGTGGCCCGGCTGGGCCATGACGAGGAAGGCCACTTCGCAGTTCTTGCCGTACCGCCAGCGGAAGTGGTCGCCCATGAATATGTTGAAGTTGACCGAGCCGCCTGCCGACAAAGCCGGTTCGGTCATGTCCTGCCCGCCCACACGGGGCATCGTGGGATCAAACGGCTGAGTGGGGTCGGTGATGGGATAGTTGGCCGGCACGGCTGTATTCCAGAGCATGTAATACTTGTACTCGGGGTACGTTGCGTTGAACACGGTCATGTAGAAACGCATGCCGCTGACGGGCTTGTAGATCGTGAACATCGACTCGTAGCCGGACTGCCAGTAATAGAACGTCACCGTCGTGCGCGTAGTGCCGGGCGGGTTTGGGAAGTAGTCAATCACCTCGTACCGCCAGCCTGCCTCGGCAGACATGACGATCGAGACGAGGAGGACGGAAGCAACAAAGCGCCGAAGGATGCGGTTGTTCATACACAGTCTCCTAAGAACGACAGGCGCGGTGCGCCCTCTGCGCAGCGCGGCGGTTGAACGCGCTGCTGTTACGCCGCTGGTGGAGAATACCGGGGTCGAACCGGTGACCTCCTGCTTGCAAAGCAGGCGCTCTCCCAACTGAGCTAATTCCCCCCATTGTGTCATGGTGGGCCCAGATAGACTTGAACTATCGACCTCGCGCTTATCAAGCGCGCGCTCTAACCAACTGAGCTATGAGCCCGCAAGAGCCACCCATAGTATAGTAAAAACGCCACGGCATGTCAAGCATCACATGCCATTGTGCCGCACACGCCTCGCGGGCACCATATCAATGGCCGATTGGCGGCTGAAAACCGCAGTGACACCCGGCAACAAGGTGTCGGCAATCCCCTGCCCGCACCCGGCGCCCCGCCGCTCACTTCTGGTATCCCTTTGTCCACTTGTTCGTCTTGCCGTAAAACAGGCTGTCCACCACCGGTTCGTCGTAGTACGGGCCGACGGCGAAATTGAGCAGCGTGTTGTCGAGCTGCAGGGCATCCTTCTTCTTAAGGTTGACGTCGGGCACGCCGAGGAGCGCGGCAAGATTGGTCTGTTTCCTGAGGACGACTTTGACTTCGAGCGTGGCCCCGCCGAATTTGTTCTTGATCTTGGCGATCGCCTTGCCCTGTGCGGGATCGGCCTGGAGGTAGACGGCCTTCTTGCCGTTCTTTGCCGTCTTGGCTGCCGCGGCGAAATTGAAGAAGTTGCTGCCGTTGACGCCGAAGGTCAGAGGCGCGCCGGTAAGAAGGAAGAAGAAGTCTTCGCCATTGAGCTGGACGCTGGTCTTGACCTTGAGGATGTCTCTTCCCGGCTTCGCGCGGTTGATGCTGTAGAACAGCTTCGATGGCGTGAACGAGCGGACGCCCTCGCCGTTGAGGATGGTGATCGTGTCATACGCGGGATAGTTGTCGTCATCGACCGCCGTAAGCATGATGATGTTCGCCGCATTGGTCTTCAGCGGCACGGTGGGCACGGCGGCGGTCCACACGCCCTCGTTGCCGCCCGAGACGAAGCTGACCGTGCCGTTCGTGCTGAGCTTCTCGTTGCTCCAGGTGATCGAGGTCACCGTGCTGTCGTCCGCCCAGTTGCCCGCGAAGTAGACCGACGGCACCGTGTTCGAGATGAGTATCGTGGCCTGGCTGCTCGGGTTGGTGATGGTGATCGTAGGCGGCGCGAGGCCGTGCTGGTGGTAGACGTAGATTTCACGCTCGATGTACTGGGCACCCTCGGGCCTGGAGTTGTCGAATGAGACCCTGAGCGTGTTGAGCGTGTAGTTGGTGAGCTCGACTTCATCGACCCACCACGCCTTGTTCGTGTATGTATTCCAGGCGACGTTGGTGGTGAACCCGTTGGCAAGGTTGTCCAGCTTGAACGAGTTGAAATGGTACATGTTCTGGAAGGTGCCGGTGACGGCGATGGGATTGTTCGTCACATAGGCGACCTCGTAATTGGCGACGGGCGTGACGTAGTTGAGCGCGGAGGCGTCGTCGACGTACTGGCCGCCGGCGCCGGTGAAGATCGTGTTCACGTCGAGCGCGCCGAAACCCCTGTCATAGGTGTAGGGATTGTTGCGCAGGTTTGGCTTGCCGCGCAGGTAGTAGCGCAGCTCGTCGCTAATCATCAAGGGCCAGCGCGAGAGCATCATGGCCGCCGCGCCGGCGCCGATGGCCGATGCGGGCGACGTGCCGGCGAAGTAGGGCACGTAGATGAAGATGTTCGTTGGCACGACATTGTCCCAACTGTTGGTGAGGGTGCCCCGAATGTCCATCGGGCACCAGTAGTTGGGCACATCGTTGGTGTAGTACGGTGCGCCGCCACTGACAAGCATGGAGGCGAAGGATTGGTACCAGAGCGAGGTGCCCAGCGCCGAGTCCGTGTAGCGCGGCGCGATGTCGTACGTGTCGCGAAGGAGCGAATCGAACACGGAGAACACGAGTTCGCCCGGCGCGACAAAGTCCGGCTTCCACAGGGAGAGCGGGTCGGGCTTGATGATGGCCTCGAAGTTGATCGTGCCGTTCCGGTCCTGGTCGACACGCGGGCCGCGGCCGCTGAAGCTGCTGACGGCATCGAGGGCTGCTGACGCTGACGTGGTGCTCTCGAGCGCATTGGCAAAGCTGACGCGCGAGGCGATCGAGCCGACGGTGATCGCCTTGTCAGCCGTGCCGGGCGCGGTGACTGTGTACTTGGGGTCGGGCGTCACGAACGTCACGGTCTTGGCTGGCACGTTGGAGTCGCCCTGGAGCGGGTCAATGTACAGATGGAACAAGCGTGTCGTGGACGCGCGATTGGTGATCCACATGTCGAAGACGAAGTTGATCGGGACATTGCCCGCGTTGTTCTGCCTCAGGGTGATCCTGCTTCTCAAGTACCACTGCGTCACGCCACGGAGCGAGGTGCCGCCTCCGGCAGCCGTGATATTCGTGCTCAATGTGTAGCCCTGCGGAATGTCGAACCCGTAAGCGAAGTCTGTAGTCGATCCGGCGGTAAGGAGGTTCCAGGTGATTGACCATGGCGTGTTGTTGGTGACGAGAATCTGCATCGACTGGCGCGCAATGCCTCTGGGAGTGAGAATGAACGAGGCATGTCGGTTTGCGAGATTGCCCGCGCAGGTGAGCACGGGGATGTTGCGCGTGAGCGATGCATAATCGACCACCTGGTCGAGCGCTGACGAACCGTCGTGGTACGGGTCCCACGCGCCGAAGCTCATGTTGATGAGCCTCACAGTGTCAAGGTTGGCGAGGTCGTAAAGAGCGCTCAAGGCGGCGACGTCGGTGATGTACTCGCCCACGCCGGTATCGAAACTGGCTTTGACGACGTGGACATCCGCGCTGGGCGCCATGCCTTGGAGGCCGAACTGGGTACCGGGGGACGAGATGCGGCTAAGGACGCCGTTGCCGACTATGCAGCCGGCGATGTACGAGCCGTGGCCATCATCCGGGTCCGCCACGTCATTGTCCACCCAGTTGCCTTCACGGTCGTAATGATCCATGGCGACGGGCATGGGCAGGTCGAGATTGCCGACATCGTAGCCGGTGTCGATGATGCCGACGGTCACGCCCTGGCCGCGGAACTGGCCATAGAGGCCATGCTGCCACACGAGGTTCGCCTTGGTGACCTCGGCCACCCTGTTCATCTGGGGAGTCAGGACGCCCTCCGCGCTCTCAAGGCGCATGACCTCAGGCATGGCTGCCAGCGCGTCGATGCGCGACAGGGGCACGGTGCAGACGATGAAGCCATACGGATGGCGGCCAACGGGCGGCACCCAGATGCGCTTGTTGCGCACGACGCCGATCGCGGCCAGTTTCGCATCGAAGGCAGCCAGCGGCTTCGTGGCGAGATAGACGTAGACGATCTCCGAGTCGGGCCGCAGGAAGACGCCTTCGTTGCGCAGCGCTTTCTTGCTGACGGCGCCCGTGGTTTTGATCTGGTTGACGAAATCCTGCTTGATGCCGCGCCGCAAGTCGAGCAGCCCGCCAATCTTCGTGCTCGAGGGCTTCACCTCAGCGAGAGACACCGGCTCGGGCCGTGAGACGCCGCCGACATGCTCGCGCGTGAAGGTTTTCGTGGCGGCGAATCCAGTCGCTGCGAGGCTGAGTGCCGCTGTTGCCGCTATGAACCACTTCATGAAATCTCCTGATTCATGTTCATTACTCAAGGAATGCTGCATGCATCGCCGCATCCGGCATGAACACAGCATAGGCCAACACTAGCATTATAACGTCTTTTCGGGACACTGTCAAACGGCCCGCGCGGCCGCGCGCACGCCGGATCGCCCGAGCAGAAGCAGCAAGGCGCCAGCCAGCGCGGCCACCGGCTCCGGCACGTACAGCGTCACGGTGTCAAAGACCGCGCCATCCGTGCCCACGGCGTTGCAGACAAGCTCGGCTTCAGACACCTCGACGTGCAGGCATTGGTAGCAGCTTGTCGCGAATGCCGTGTGATCATCGGCCGCCGGCGTGTGCAGCTCGGCGCCGCCGCCGCCGCTGGTGATGTACGTCACGCCGTTGACGGGCAGGCTGCGGTGATAGAAATGGTTGTGCCCGTTGAGCACGAGCTGGACGCCGAACTGCTCGAACAGCGGGCACCACGCGCCGCGCAGCGCGTCGATCATCGGCGCTTCAGCGGCAGGGTCGCGTTCGGCCGCCGCGCCATAGGGAGGATAATGGAAGAAGCAGATGATCCAGGCGATGTCCGGATGTGCGCGCGCAGCCGCAAGGTCCGCGGCGAGCCAGTTGCTCTGCGCACCCTCGACTGGCAGCAGGGTGTTCAGGGCGACGAAATGCGCGGCGCCCACCGTGAACGAGTAGTAGTGGCTGGTTGCCGCGGGCGGCAGGGGGAAGAGGTCCCACAGCAGCGTGCCGGGCGTTTCGGGCTCATCATGGTTGCCCGGCGCAATGGCCAGGGGCGCGCGGGCGATGAGTGCGCGTTCGATGGCAAGGAACGACTGCCAGTGCTCGGGCTGCAGGCCGTACTCGACGGCGTCGCCTGCATTGAGGCAGAGATGCGGCTGGCGGGCCAGAAGCGCGTCGGCCACGGCCTGATGCGTCTCGGTGTACGTCCGCGTGTCGGCCATCATGCCGAACGAGAACGGGCCGGTGCATTCCGGCGCCGTGCGGAACGAGTTGGTCACCGCCGCGCCGTCATCCCACGTCATGGTGTAGTCATAGCGCGTGCCGGCGACAAGTCCGGTCAGCATGGCCGAGTGAAGCCCGCCTGTGCAGACGAGCTCGACCGAGCGGACTGGCGCAGCGCCTGCGCAATACTCGATCGTGCATGTGGCAACGGCATCACGCATCCACGAAAGCGTGACCGTGCTCCGCGGGTCGCCCTGC
This sequence comes from bacterium, assembly GCA_012514975.1. Classification (GTDB taxonomy): domain Bacteria; phylum Auribacterota; class UBA3054; order UBA3054; family JAAYZF01; genus JAAYZF01. Next base: position 11,449 of record JAAYZF010000372.1, on the reverse strand, counting down.
CACGTCAGCCAGGGCCCTGCGTCAAACGCGCCTGCCCGGGACGCTGCCAGGCCGGCACTGAGCAGAAGTATGCACCATCGGGACATGCAGCGCCTCATGGGGCTCCGTGCCGTCATTTTGAGAACGAGATCGAGGGTTTGCGTGACGACCATGTGTTGATCTTCATCCCCGGTTTCCAGTCGCTTGACCTGACGATGTTGGGATACCCTTGGGCATCATTGGGAGACAACACGGTAAAGGCTGCGCGGCACGCGACGCCGGACGCATTGAAATCAACGACGATCTTCGCCGGCGCGGTGTAGGCAGGCGCGACGAGATCGAACGAGAAGGGCACGGCGCCCCGCGCCGGCTCCGCGTGCCACCCTCGAGGCACGCGGACGCGCGCCGTGCCGGGAACTTCACGGCCGCGTGTCCGCGCCGTGACGGCCATGCGGCGCGCGACGCCGGGCTGGAGCACCGGGTCTCCGTTGTAGTGGAGAAACACCTCGACGAGCCCTTCAGCAGCCGAGCCGCACCGCACATCCTGGCGGAGCGCGGCAAACGCCTTCTCGTTCCGATGCAGAAGGCTGAGAACACCGGCGGGCACGCGCTGCGTCGCACCGAACGAGACAACGCTGCCCGTCTCGGCGGCGAGCTGCCCGGCCAACCTGCCCGTCCGCGCAGTCAGTTCCTTCAGCGTCTTCGGCACGCCGCAATCGATGGTGAACGGATGGAGCACGATGCGTGTGCCGACCGGTCTGCTCCACGCGGCGGGAATGCACGCAGTGCCACCCATGATGCCGAGCAGCGCGCCGAGCGTCGCGCCCGTACAGTCAGTGTCATAGCCGCAGTTGACCGTCTTGCACAGTTTGTCGCCGAAGCTGGCGCCGTAGAGCAGGCCAAGAACGGTGAACCCGTGGTTCGCGGCGGCGTGGCATGGCTGCTCGGTGGCGTAGATGCTGGTGATGCGCTCGCGCGCGTCGTCATACCGCACGCCATGGCGCCAGCACCACAGCGCCTCGCGGATCACGCGCGAGATGTTGCACGCGGGCGGGATCATGGCCAGCCCGATGCGGATCAGCTCGACCGGATCGTCGATGACGAACGCGGCGCTTTCCACCGCGGCCCAGAACATCTCGCCGTGCGTGCCTTCGCCGCCCGCGTGGTCCATCGCGGAATCCATCCATGCCAGCGACGCGGCGGTCTGCGGATCGGCGGGGGCGATGCAGGCCCACAGCTCGCTGCGGATCGGCGAGCCCATTTCGTCGACGAAGCAGTTCTCGAACCAGCCGGAGACGGGCGGGGTAAGCCCGCGGGCCAGGTTGCGATTGCAGAACCCGTACTCATTCCATGGATACTTGTGCAGGAAGGTCTTCCAGTACCGGCCGAAGGTGGCGAGCCTGGGCGGCAGGCCCTCGTTCTCGAGCATGACGAGCCAGACGAGCTGGAGATCGAGATCGTCGTTCGGCGCGCTCTTGTCCGGCACGGGGTCGTAATACGTCAGATCATGCGTGTATTTCTTGCACTCGTAGGGCGCGCCGAGTGTGCCGCCTATGTTCTTGCCGAGCCAGCACGCATACACTTTGTCGAGATACTCCTTCCTGTTCAGAACGATCGCAGCCATTGCATTCACTCCCGTGATCACGGTTGATATGGAGCCGCGCGCTGTCGTGTTGCGGGAGGCCCCCACACCATTATACACAATGCGCGCCAGATGAGCGATCACCGACCACCGGTTCTCAGCCGTCCCTTGCCTTCCCGCGCATCTTTTCGTAGCATAGATGCATCGTGAAGATTCGGACTGCATGCCGCCGGAGTCTGCGCCTCGTTGCAGCGGGGGTGGCGATTCCCCTGGTGCTGCTTGCGGCGGCCGAGCTGCTGCTTTGCGCGGGGGGGTATGGCGTTCCCGGCACGCTGTTCGTGCGCCGTGATGTCGGAGGCGTCACGTACTGCACGGTGAACGACGCTGTCTCGCGCCGTTACTTCACGAATCCGCACTATGCGGCCGAGTTCCTGCCGCTGCCCGCCTTTTTCGCAGTGCGGAAGCCCGCGGGAACGTTCCGCGTCTTCGTGCTCGGCGAATCGGCCGCGGCGGGCATGTGCTACGAACCGTTCTCCTTCTCGTGCATGCTGCGCGAGCAGCTCTCGGCGCGGCGCCCGGGCACGCGCATCGAAGTCATCAACTGCGGCATCGACGCGATCGATAGCTGGGTCGTCCGCGAGTTCGCCGATGAGTGTCTCGCGCTGGAGCCTGACGCGCTCATCCTGTATTGCGGCAACAATGAGGTGATCGGCCCGTTCGGCCCGGCGAGCGTCTCGCGCATCGGGCGGTACGCGCCGCGGTGGTTCATAAGGCTCCGCGTCTGGCTCACCGGCCTCAAGCTCACCCAGCTCGCGCAGCGTGTCTCCGCGCGCGCCACCGCGTCCGGCTCACGCGCAGCCGCATGGTCCAATGCGTGGAAACGGATCAGCCTCGAACGCCGCATCCGCCGCGAGGACCTGTCGATGAATGCGGTGGCGGACAACTATGTTGAGAACATGGTCGCGATCACCAATGCTGCTGCCGGCCGCGGCGTGGCGACGGTCGTGTGCACGCTCGCATCGAACCTGCGCGACTTCCCGCCGTTCGCGTCGCTGCACCGCAAGGGCCTTGCGGCCGGCGAGATGGCCGCCTGGCAGGCGTTCTACGCAACAGGCATGCTTCTGCACACACGCGCGTTCGTCTCAGGCGGCGCATCGCAGTCCCTTGCCGCTGCGCTCGCCGCATTCAGGGAAGCTGAAAGCATTGACGACACTCATGCAGACCTCCTGTTCAGAATCGCCCGGTGCATCGACCGCTCTGCATCGCTGCCGGCGACGGAAGCGGAGCGGTACTACGTCCGCGCAGCCGTGCACGACGCCTATCACGCGCGGCCCGGCACCGAGCTCAATGGGCCACTTCGCACGGCATTCGGCGCCAGCCCGGGCTTCATCGACCTCGAGGCGCTGGCGCGCGGGACGCCGCTCGTCGGCAGGGAGGGGATGTTTGACCATGTTCATTTCACCATCGCGGGCCACGCTGCCGCCGCGGCCGCGATCCTGCCCGGCATCGCGCAGGGCGGGAAAGGCGTCGCCGCGCCGCCGGCCCTGACGCCCGCGCAGGTGCTCACCAATCTCGGCTACTGCGCCTTTGACGCCCACGAAGCCGCGTGGGCCGTCGCCCGGTTCACGCTCAACAACACCGCCATGGAGGCCATAAGGCAGCATCCCGAGACGCGCGCATGGCTGATCCGGCAGTATGGCGGCTCGTTTGTCGACCAGGGCTGGCGCACGAATGCCGCTGTTCTCGCCGCCGCCACCAACGCCTATGCGATCGGCCTCGCGCGCAATTGGGAGAACGCCAGCCTCCACGTGCGCGCGGCGCTCGCGTGCGAATCGCTTGGCGATCACACCGGCGCGCTCGACCACCTCGCCGCCGTCATGCGCATCAATCCGTTCTACCGCGACGCGGACGTGCTGCGTGCGCGCATCCACCAGTCGCGCGGCATCGAGCGCTATCATCGCGGCGATTACCGCGGTGCAATCGAGGATTTCTCCGCCCGGATCGCCATCACCAATACGGCTGCCTCGTACGCCAATCGCGCGCTCGCATACCGCGCACTGGGCAACGAGCAGAACGCCGCGCGCGACGAAGATGCGGCACGGCAGCTTGCCGCGCCGGCAGCACGGTGACGCCCCGCGTGCGAAGGGTGGGAACCCATGTCATTCCCGAAAACCTGCAGCACTGCGCGTGAATGCCGTTTGCTGTTTCCCTTTAATTAATGTATACTATACGCCGTTTCATTACCGGCATACCGGTGATTCATCGAGCATGAGACAGTCCATGACACATCGAAAACCGACGTTGCAGAACATAATTCTCGCGCTCCAGGAATATTGGGGCGCCTATGGGTGCGTCCTCTCGCAGCCGTACGACGAGGAGGTCGGCGCAGGCACATTCCATCCGCACACGTTCTTCGGCGTGCTCGGCGGGGCGCCGTGGAAGGTCGCCTATGTCCAGCCGTCGCGCCGCCCGTCCGACGGGCGGTATGGCGACAATCCGAACAGGCTTTACCAGCATCACCAGTTCCAGGTCATCGTCAAACCCTCGCCGCCCGACGCACAGAAGGTCTATCTTGACAGCCTGAAGGCCATCGGCATCGACACGCGCCACCATGATATCCGCTTCGAGGAGGACGACTGGGAATCCCCCACCCTCGGCGCCACCGGCCTTGGCTGGCAGGTGTTGTGCGACGGCACGGAGATCACCCAGTTCACCTACTTCCAGCAGGTCGCCGGGTACGAGCTCGAGCCGGTCTCGCTCGAACTGACGTACGGGCTCGACCGCATTGCCGCGTTCATCCAGGGCGTCGACCACGTGATGAACATCGAGTGGGTCGAGGGCGTGACGTACGGCTCGCTCCGCAAGCGGTTCGAGTACGAGATGTCCGAGTACTCGTTTCACGGCGCGAACGTCGAGCGCCACTGGCAGTATTTCAGAATGGCCGAGGACGAGTGCCGCGCCGCGCTTGAACGCCGCCTCGCCTATCCCGCGTACGAATGGCTGCTCAAATGCTCGCACTCGTTCAACATGCTCGATGCCCGCGGCGCCATCAGCGTCACCGAGCGCACCGGGTACATCGCCCGCATCCGCGGCATGGCATGCGAATGCGCAAAGGCGTATTTGGAGCGGCAGGGCGCGCAAGCGTCTTCGTGATCCCGGCCGCTGACATCGATTGCCTGCTGTTGAGAACTGAAATTGAGAATTGACAATTGAGAATTGGCAATTGACAATTGGCAGCACAAAACCACGCATTCCTAACTGAAGATCGAGTTTGCCGTTATGAACAAACCGTTCCTGCTTGAGATCGGCACCGAAGAACTGCCGGCAGCATACCTCGCCCCTTACTGCGACCAGCTTCTCAGACTTCTGACCGAGGAGTTCAAGAAGGCGAGCCTGGACGCGAAAGGCATCGAAACGCATTCCACACCGCGCCGCCTCGTCTTCTTCTGCAAGAGCCTTGCGGACCGGCAGCCCGTGAAAGAGGAGGACGTCAAAGGGCCGCCCGCGGCCATCGCGTTCCAGAACGGCGCGCCGACGCGAGCGGCAACCGCCTTTGCCGGGAAATGCGGGCTGCCGCTCGAACAAATCCAGACTCGATCCTTCGATGGCAAGGACTACCTCTTCGCCCGCGTCACGCGCGGCGGAGGCCAGACGGTCGATCTGCTCGAGGCACTCATCCCCGCCGTCATCCGCCAGCTCAGATCGCCGAAATCGATGCGATGGGAAGACAAGCCCACGCTGTTCGCACGGCCGATCCGCTGGATCGCCGCGCTGTATGACAAGGCAGTGATTCCAGCGGAGCTCGACGGGCTCGTCGCGGGGAACATCACGTACGGCCAGCGCTTCCTGTCGCCCAAGCCCGTGAAGCTCCAGTCCGCCCGCCTCGGCGCCTTCGAGAAGAAGCTCCGCAAGGCCCATGTCATCCTCAGGCATGATGAGCGCGTCGCCGCCATCACGTCGCAGCTCCTTGCGCACGGCGCGCGGGAAGACAGGATCGACCGCGGGCTCGTCAACGTCTGCGCCGACCTCGTCGAGTGGCCAAGCGTCGTGCGCGGCTCGTTTCCTGCGGCGATGCTCGAGCTGCCCGAGCCGGTGCTGATGACGTCGCTGAAGAAACACCAGAAGAGTTTTCTCGTCTACGATGAAGACGGCAAGGTCGCCCCGGGCTTCCTCGCCGTCGCGAACAACGACCTCGCGGATGAAGCCCGCATCCGCTCGGGCTACGAACGCGTCGTCGTCGCCCGCCTGGCCGATGCGAAGTTCTTCTGGGACGAAGACCGCGAGCGCACGCTTGCCGACCGCGTGGAAGGCCTGAAGTCGGTGGTGTTCCAGGAAAAGCTCGGCACGTACTTCGAGAAGACCGGGCGCGTGCAGGGCCTCGCGACGTTCATCGCCGATGCCGCGGGCAAAGGCGAAGCGGCGCATGATGCCGCCCGCGCCGCATTCCTCTCGCGCGCCGACCTGACGACGGCCATGGTGTTCGAGTTCCCCGAGCTCCAGGGAATCATGGGCCGCGTCTACGCGCGTGCCGCCGACAGCGAGCCCGCGTCCGTCGCGGACGCCATCGAGGAGATGTACCAGCCGCGCGGAGCTGATGATGCGCTCCCGAAATCGCTCCCGGGCGCGCTGCTCAGCGTCGCCGACAAGGCTGACACGATTGCCGGGTGCATCTCCATCGGCTTCGGCCCGTCGGGCTCGGGCGACCCGTACGCCCTGCGCCGCCAGGCGCTCGGCCTTCTGCGCATTCTCTGCCAGCATCAACTGCATCTTGATCTTGCGGCCCTGATGCGCCGCGCGCTCGAGCCGTTCGCCGCCCATGCGTCCGCAAAGACGTTTGACGACATCCTCCAGCTTCTTCGAGGCCGGTTCGAGACCGTGCTGAAGGACGCGGGCGTGCGGTACGACATCGTCAACGCAGTGCTGTCATCCGGCTGGAACGATGTCGCCGCCGCGTTCGACAAGGCGCGCCAGTTGACGGCCCTTGCCGCCACCGATGCGTTCAGGAAGGCGTGCACCGTGGTCGAGCGCTGCCACAACATCACGCGCGAAGCCGACGTGCCCGCCGGCGCGGTCGACACGGCGGCGTTCGTCCTGCCGCTCGAGACGGCGCTGTGGCAGCAGTGGCAGACCGTTGCGCGTTCCGTGCGCGCGGCGGTCGAGGGCAATGACATTGCCGCCGCGCTCGCAACGCTCGCCGGCAGCTTTCACGACACGCTCCACCAGTATTTCGACACCGTGCGCGTCAACGAGGACGACCAAGCCTTGCGCGCCAACCGCCAGCGCGTGGTCCGCGCCATCCGCGACGAGCTTGTCGCGCGCATTGCCGACCTTGCACAAGTGGTCTTCGAGGGCGAGCAGGCGAAGCCGTGTGAGCGCTGAAGGCGCGCCGGTCGGAACAGGGGCCCCGCCCTGCTGGGCAAGTGTCCCTCCCAGGCTGCTGTTCGCATCGTGGAGGCGCGTGCCTCTGTGTTCCTTCGACGACCATCCGCAAGCAAGGATTTCCTGCATGAAGACCAGCACCACTCTCGTCGGCTTCTCCAAACGCAGCCTGCGGCCCTGCATCGAATCCCGGACAGGCTTCAGACGCGACTTGGAAGCCGTATGCGCCGTCATCGGCTCACCAGGCAACTGGACGGCGGTCGTCGCGCTCGATCTGCTCCAGATGATGCCGCTGGAATGCCTGAAGTGCCAGAAGGAAATCAGCGCGCGTGTTGCCATTCCGCACGAGCACATCCTCATCCACACCACGCACACGCATTCATCGCCCTGGGACGCCGCACTGGGGAACACCCAGTACGACGCATCGCGCTATGTTGGCCTTGCGGACCGCATCGGCGGCATGATCCGTGAGGCAATCTCGAACGCAAAGCCCGCATGCATCCGTTACGGCAATGGGGACGTTGGCCAGTCGCTGAGCGTGTACCGCAGGGGCGATGCCGGCCCCGATCTCGGTTTCCAGACCTTCTGGTTCGGCTACCAGTACCATGCAGGCGACGACCGGCCCGACGCGAGCGCGCTGGTGAACGAAATGAAATCACGCTGGCGCGGGCATGCGCCTGAGTACGTTCCCGGCGGTCAGCCCGTGTGGTTCGACCGGCCGGTTGACCCCAAGGTCCAGAGCCTTGTGTTCGGGGATGCCAATGGCAGGACCATCGGCAGCATCGTGCGCTTCAGCGCGCATCCGCACCTGACGTCGGCATGCAGCGAAAAGCTGTTCGATCCCGACTTCCCCGCGTGGACGCGCGACGCGATCGAGGAGCGGCTCGGCGGCGTGTGCATGTTCCTGCTCGGCCCGTGCTGCAACATCGTGCCGAAGGAGTTCGTCGAGTACAGGGTGGTGCCGGAAAAATCGCCCCGCCCGCCGTATTTCGGTCCCAACTGGGCATTCGTTCCTGTCGACGACAGCAAGCTGCTCGCCGAAACGAAAAGAATCGGTCGCGACGTTGCACAGGCCGCACTGAAGGGCCTCGACGGCGCACCCGCCATGCCGCTGCGCCGCGCGAGCCACAATGCGTACATCACCGGCGTTCCCCTCGATCCCGCACTGCCCCGCACCATCGTGGAGGTCGAAAGGGCAATCGCATTCCTGATGCCGGAATACGAATCGTTTCTCCGCAGCGGCAGGCCACTCATCGAGATGCGCCTGCTGGCCAACCGGCTCAACTGGCTCGAATGGGCCGGGAAGAAATCGCTCGGCCTGCTGACCGACGAAGACCGGGAAACGGGAAGCACACCGATGCCCGTGTCGATCCTCCAGCTCAACGACCTCGCCGTCGTGTTCATGCATTCAGAGATCGCGACGGAAACGGACGCCGCATTGCACCGCGGCCATTCCGGCATGAACCTGCTGACCGTGAGCATGACTGGCGGCTCGATCGAGTATCTGTCCACGGACGCGATGCTCGATGAAGGCGGCTACGAATCGCTGTCAACCGTGACTGCCCGCGGCACCGAGCCGGCGCTGCGCGCGTTCATTTCGGAGAAGCTCGATGCACTCGGCGCGGCGCGGGCATCGTGTCCCTGAGCAGCTCATTTACCAATCGCAAGCGATCTGCTATAATTGCCTGTCAATGACAGATGGATGGCTTCATCGACGTGATCGTCTCCATGGCAGAGACAGCCGGTATCGACGAGTCGTGCATCTTCACAAAGAAACGGACGCGTCCACTTGGAGGACCACACAGGATGGAGCACTCAGCAACGACACGTCATGTCCTCCATCAAGGCGACGCGCGCACTCTTTCGTTCCTGCCGGATACAAGCGTCCATCTTGCCGTCACATCGCCGCCGTACTGGAACCTCAAGCGCTACAACGAGCACGAACAGCAACTCGGGCACATAGACGACTACGAGTCGTTTCTGCGCGAGCTCGAAGCAGTATGGCGTGAGGTCTACCGCGTCCTTGTGCCGGGAGGGCGGCTCGTGTGCGTCGTGGGCGACGTATGCCTTTCCCGCCGCGAGTTTGGAAGGCACCTGGTGATGCCGTTGCACGCTGACATCTGCGTGATGTGCCGCAAGATTGGCTTCGACAACCTGAACCCGATTATATGGCATAAGATATCGAATGCCAGCTATGAAGTGAGCAATGGGTCGAAGTTTCTTGGCAAGCCATACGAGCCGAATGCGATCATCAAGAACGACATCGAGTTTATCCTGATGCAGCGCAAACCGGGAGGATACCGCACGCCATCGGACGAGCAGCGCCGTTTGAGCCTCATCGGGAAAGACGAGTATAACAAGTGGTTCCAGCAGTTCTGGCGGATCACGGGCGCATCCACACGCGAACACCCGGCGCCCTTCCCTCTCGAACTCGCCTGTCGCCTTGTGCGCATGTTCTCATTCCATGGAGATACGGTCCTCGATCCGTTCTGCGGCACGGGCACGACCATGCTCGCCGCCGCGCGCGCAGGCCGCAACAGCGTCGGCGTCGAGATCGACCCCGAGTACTGCCGGATGATCGCGCGAAGAATGCAGCATGAGACTGGCTCGCTCTTTGCGGAAGCCGCATTCACCGTCCAGGCACAGGCTCCTGAGGCGCCGCCTGCCGTGGCGTTTGGCGAGAGACCTGCTCGCTACGCCGCTGAAAAACGGACCCGGCCACCCAAACGTATGACGCAGAGGAAGAAGAACGAAGGATAGCATCGATGGCATTCACTCTAGAGGAAACCCCGTGCAAGACGGCCCTCACGGGCAACGGCAGGAACTACCGGCTCAACCCGTGCGTCGGCTGCATCCATGGGTGCCACTACTGCTACGCGACGTACCTCACCCACTGGCGCGCGCAAGGCAGGCCATGGGGCTCGTGGGTACAGGTAAAGGCCAACATCGCCGGGAAGCTCGAACGCGAGCTCCGCAGGAAAAGGGGCATCCATGTCTTCATGTCCACGACGTGCGATGTCTATCAGCCGATCAGCCAGGCGCTCGCCGCGACACGCGCGTGCCTCGAAGTGCTTCAGAAGGCCAGCCAGCACGATCCCCTGCTGCAGGTGATGCTGTTGACGAAGTCCGACCTGGTGTTGCGTGATCTTGATGTGCTCCGTGCGTTCCGGCCGGGCGCATTGAAGGTCGGATTCTCGATCTGCACGCTGAGGGACGACATGCTGACGCTGTTCGAGCCGAACGCGCCGCGGCCGCTCAAGCGCGTCGCCGCCGCATGCGAGCTCAGGGAGGCGGGCATTCGCACGGCCTTCTTCATCAGCCCCGTGCTCCCCTATGTCACCGAGCGCGAGCTGCCCGATCTGCTCAAGGCGGCGGATGACGCAGGCATTGACTCGATAGGATTTGACACGCTGAACTATCTGCACCGCCACGTCGGCCCGCGCGTGCGTCCGCTGTACGCGGCGATCGGCCCCGCGGCCGTCGCCCGTCTTGAACGCGCTGCACGCGAACGCGATTACGGCGCGAAACTCCATGGGTACATCAAGGACCTGCTGGCCAAACAGCCCCATTCCTTCACCGTTGACTTCATGCCCGGTTGAAACGCCGCTGCGCCGCCGCTCCAGCCCCGGGCCAGGACGCTCACCACATGCATTACTCGTTTTGTCCCCAGTGCGGTTCTCCCCTGACAGTCAAGCATGACGGCGGACGCGACCGCGCGGCATGCCCGGCCTGCCCGTTCATCGCGTACGGAAGATTCACCGTCGGCGTCGGCGGGCTGCTTGTACACGATGGCCGCGTCCTGCTCATCCAGCGCGGCGAGGACCCGGGCAAAGGCAGGTGGACGCTGCCGGGCGGATACCTCGAGGAGGATGAAGCGCCCGACGACGGCCTTGTCCGCGAAGTGCTCGAGGAAACCGGCCTGCGGGTGAAACCGACCGGCATTCTCTCCGTACGCCATGTGCCGATGATGGAATGCCAGAATGTCTATATCGTCTTCGGCCTCGATCTCGATGGGCCGCTGTGCGATCTGCGGGAGAAAGGCACGGGACACGAGATCGCCCAAGCCCGGTTCATCGCTCGGGACGATCTGAAGGCGCTCGGAGACATTGGCCTGATCTCGCGCTGGGTGGCCGAGGTGCTCGACCCGCACGCCCCGCCGCTGCAGCGCGTGCCGCGCGACGAGGAGGACCGCCTGCGCTTCACCGGCGCATGGATGGCCCTGTTCACCGCGTCGGCAAAGCCGGGTAAAACCCTTTGCGCACACGGCGGCGCAAAGGATTTGTGAAGCTTGTGGGCGGCATGTCCAACACCGGGCAGGTGTCGGCAGCCGCTCGTGGGCGGGGCGGCACACGAAAGACAAGAGAGATGCCGGGCATGAGCATTGCCCGGCCTGAGACCCGTCGCCGCGCTCAAGAGACCAAGGTGCGGGCAGTCGTTGGTCGTTGGTCGTTGGTCGTTGGTCGTTGGTCGTTGGTCGTTGGTCGTTGGTCGTTGGTCGTTGGTCGTTGG
>JAAYZF010000371.1 GCA_012514975.1 bacterium | reverse complement strand
GTTCAGCCCCAGCTTGCGGTAATGCGCGCGCGTGGCGCCGGAGACCGCCGGACCGGAACCGTTCAGGGCATGCACCTTGTTTTGTTTGGCGTCGTAGATCAGCCAGAACGCATCGCCGCCCATCCCCGTCATGTGCGGGTAGACGATTCCCAGCGTTGAATTCACCGCGATGGCCGCGTCGACAGCACTTCCGCCTTCCTGCAGGACGCGCAGTCCCGCGAGCGAGGCGAAGTAGTGCGGCGAGGCGACCATGCCGCCTGTCGCCATTGCCACCGGTCGGGTCGTTTTCACCGCCATCCCACCCTCCTTTGCGATATACTATGTTGTAATCTGATATGTCAGACTAACACAGCCCGCGCCGGTTCGGTACCCAAAAAACCGCATTCAGCCTCGATTGCGGTGCGAATCGGATAACTAAGCGGGCAACTGCCCCCGGGCGGATATGACAGCCGCCGCGCCTGACCCGGCCCTCGCGCTCTAAGGTATTGTCGCGGCTGGATTTTTCGTGCAGATGTGCTATGGTGGTGGCCATGCACATCCTCCGCACCACCGCCCAGCTTCTGCCCCTGCGCCGTCTCACGGTGCCGGATGGGGCGTGTGCGTGCGCCGTCGCGACCGCCGCTGCTGCGCGGCAGTCGGACATCGCATTGGCCGATCCGGCCTTCCCCGCTTTCCCCGGTAATTAGCGACCACCGCGCTGCGGCGTCGGCCGCAGTTACCGGGTTCAACCATTCACCAGCTCGATGCTCGCGCGCTGCGCGACGCATCGCTGTTGCCATTTTCCGAGGAGGGAATGTATGAGAACGACTGAAAGCTATGTGACCAAGCAGGACGCCAACCTGTTGCGTACCTTGTTCCAGCGGCCCGATCTGGAGGCCGTGCGGCGTGGCGGTGCCATGAACCCGCTCATCGACGCACTGCGCGAAGCGCGCGTGGTCGATACCGTGCCCGCCACGCGGGTGCGGCTGGGCTCGACCGTCCGCTATATCGACGAGCGCACGGGTTCGACCAATCTCGTCACCCTGACGCTGCCCAAGGATGCGAACACCGCGCCGCAGCACCTCTCCGTGCTGTCGCCGGTCGCGACCGCGCTGCTGGGCCGCGCGGTGGGCGAGCGGATCGAAGTGAGCTTGCCGGGTGACCGCACGACGGCGTTGCGCATCGTAGAAGTCGAGCAGGAAGAAGCGCTCAGCGAAGCCTGACCGGACGTGCCAAACCGTGCCGTGTGCCGGAAGGCGTTCGGGCGCGCCGTTCTTCCGTCCGGGCGGCGCCTGGCAGTGTGTCAAGTTGCACATTGCGCCGGCCGATCGGGGCAAGGGGGCGTGACATAAATTAATTCGGTGGCAACATAAGCCCCGCCATGTCGCTCAACGTCGATCGCTCGCTGCCACCCGATGCCGCGCATCCTTCGCCGCCGCCCGGCGGCGGGCCGGTGCCGTGTGCGCTGTTGGAGTCGGCCATGCTACCGGTAGGGGACCGCTTCGACGTGTGGCGCGAAAGCGTGCTGCCGCTGTTCGAGTCCATCCCCGATGAGGCACCCGATAATTTCCATGCGCGGGTGGAAAGCTATGACCTGCGGCATCTGGTGATGGCGATGAGCGCGTTCTCGCCGTTGCGCTTCCATCGTGACCGCC
>JAAYZF010000370.1 GCA_012514975.1 bacterium | reverse complement strand
CCGCTGAAGCGGGTACTCCCAACATGTGGGCAGTTGGCGCGGCGCGCACGGCCCCGCTGAAGCGGGTACTCCCAACATGTGGGCAGTTGGCGCGGCGCGCACGGCCCCGCTGAAGCGGGCACTCCCAACATGTGCCGCCTTCAGGCGGATGGTTCATGCCGCGCGCTGAGCAAGGAACGCACGGATGCCGCCCGTCAGTTCCGCATGCCTCTTCACGACCGCCTCGGGCGCGATCTCGCGATAGATGTCGCTGATGTCGCCCATGCGCGTGCTGATGAGCGCGCACAGGTCCCGCGCAGTCATTTCGTCGCCCTGCGTGATCCCGAGCCGTTCAGACCACCGCTGGTCGAGCATCAGGTTGTACTCGCCCTTCGACCTTGGAATCTTCGGGTTGGCTGCATTGTTGAGCGTGTCGTCGCACGCGCCGTTGACATTGTGGCGGCAGGGGAGGCAGATGTCGTCCGCGCCGATCTCGATGCGGAGCATGACGTCGCGATTGGCCAGGATCGCGTTCGCCACGGTGTGGAGCGCGTGGCCGTACGGATGCGCCTCGTACGTTGTCTGCCCGGCGCCGAGCGCCGTTACAATGTCGACGAAGTGGTGGGGCTTGATCGCGATCATGATGTTTCCTTTTCGTGGGCCGATGGCGGATGGTCCATCCGCCAGGATCGGGACAGGGATGTCCCTCCTACTAGCGGTACTGTTCGGCCGATGCGGGTGTCGTGGCGATTACAGGCGCGTCGGGCAGCACCTTTGCCAGCGCGTCGATCTCAGGCTCGCCCGCCGCGAGCGGCAGCGTGATCTGCCCGCGCTGCACGACCGAGCGGCACAGCGCCATCATGATCTCGAGTCCCTTGTACGCGCTCTCGCCGTTGCACTCGTGCACCTTCTTCCCGTCGTCAAGCCAGTCGGCCATCTGGTCGACGTATGGCGGCATGTCGAGCTCGTAGTTCATCGCGCCGTCGCCTGACTGATACCCGTTGCGTTTCGTCACGGCCCGCCATCCGCCGTTCGTAAGCACTTCGGCAAAGCCTTCGGTTCCCTGGGCGCCCATGCGGCACTTGCCCCACCATTTCGCCACCTCGGGCTGGTCGGGCGCGCCCGCGCCGCATTCATAGATGCCGCGCACGCCGTTGGCAAACTGGACGACGCCCGCAATGTAGTCCGGCGACGGATGGTTGTCCGCGAGTTTGTTCCTGCCTGCCGCCTGCGCCATCACCCACTCCGCCTCGGCCCCGTCGTTGTACCACCGCGTGTAGTCAATCAGATGCGTGATCATGTGCATCATCCAGCCGGTCGCCTCGCCGTACACCGTGTGCACGCGGCCAAGCGCGCCGCTGGCGATGATCTCCTTCACCTTCCGGTAATGCACGCCGTACCGATGCTGGTGGCTGACGACCGTCTTCACCTTTGCCGCGCGCACGAGGCTCATGATTTCGAGCGCCTCGGCCGTCGACGTCGCCATGGGCTTCTCGAATGCGATGAGCTTCGCGCCGGCAGCGATGCCGGCCTTTATCAGCGGCAGGCGCAGGCGGGGGAGCGTGCAGAAGCAGAAGACATCGGGTGTGCATGCCCTGGCAAGCGCAGCGGCGTCCGTGCCGCCTTCGACGCCGAACTCCTTCTTCGCTTTCTCAAGCCGCGCCGCGTCAACATCGCACACGCCCACAAGCTTGAACCGCGGGTTCGCCCTGAATGCCGTGGCATGATGCGTGCCGCGTTTGCCCAGACCAACGACGACAACGGAATACGGTGTGGCCATAGGTGCCTTCCTTGTCAGTGCGGCGTG
>JAAYZF010000369.1 GCA_012514975.1 bacterium | reverse complement strand
GCGCTGAAGCTCAAGGAGATCTCCTATATCGACGCGAACGGCTACCCCGCCGCCGAGATGAAACACGGGCCCATCGCCCTCGTCGACGAACACCACCTCACCGTCGCCCTCGCGCCCGCGTCAGGCCTCATCGAGAAGACCATCTCCAATATCCAGGAAATCCGCGCACGGAAAGGAAGGATCGTTACGGTTACCGACATCGACCACCCGACCATCCGCGCGCTGTCGGACGACGTCATCACGATCCCGGACACCCATCAGTTGCTGAAGCCCATCCTCGCGGTCATCCCGCTCCAGCTCTTCGCCTACTACGTCGCCGTTGCCCGCGGATGCGACGTCGACCAGCCGCGCAACCTGGCCAAGTCAGTCACGGTGGAATAACGCACGCGCCCGCGCCGCGCCGTCATCTCCCGCGCAGGTAGTCGTTGATCCTGATGCGCAGGTCCGTAAGGTACTGCGCGGCGTTGAACGCCTCCCTGTCGTGCAGCAGCACATGGAGATGCCCGACAAGCACTCCGCCGATCTCGTGCTCCGCGGCATGCCTGTCGCCCGTGCACTGGAGCAACGTCTCGAAGATGTCGCGCATGCCCGGCGGGTCGTCCTGCCGCACCTGGTTGCGTATGATCTGGTGGATGGTCACATGGAGCATCGGGCTGAACTCCCTGCCCTCCTCGTCGACCATGTGCTCGCCGCGGGCAAGCGCGTCGCTGAGTTCCGGGTGCTCGGTCGCGATCGCCTGCATGTCAGCCATGTCGGCCTGGCCCGGCTCGCGCACCTCGAACGCGCCGCCGTCCTCATCCTCGTCCTGGTCAAGGCTGAAGCGCTCGAGCTCGTCCCTCGAAAAGACATTGTCAGGCGCCGTCTCGGTGGCCTTGCGATGAAAGCTCTCGGCCGATTCCGCGTCGCCAAGCGCCTCGTATTCGCACGCGATGCACGTGTAGACGTCAGCCCGGCGGTCCCGGCTCTCGACAGGGAGAAACTCGAGCGCGCGCTCGTACGCCGCGATCGCCTCCTCGGGTTCCTCGTTGATCGAAAGCGCGTCGCCAAGGCTCGTCCATACCGACGGATTGTCCGCAAAACGGCCCGCCGCCCTCTTCAGCTCCTCGATGCACTCGTCCGACAGCCCGCACTGCACGGCCAAGTCGGGCAGCAGATTCCAGGCTTCCATATCGGCCGGATGCTCCGTCGCGTACCGCGACGCAAGCGCCAGCGCGTCCGCGCCGCGCCCGGCGGCGGCACGCTTCTGAATCTCGTTGAACACCTCGGCGTCCATAGCATCTCCTTGTGTTCGTAGTGTACCATACCACCATGTGCGTGTCAACGCGCCGTGCGCGGCACGCTTGACAGCGCCGCCGCGAGATGCGATACTATGGTAACGCACTGCCATAACTGCAGCGCAACGATGACCCCGCAATGAACATAACCATCACTGACAAGGCCAGACGCTACCTCGAAGCCCAGGGCGTCGGCGGCAGCCGCTTCCTCCGCATCGGCATGGCCCCCGGCGGCTGCTCCGGCATGACGTATTCCGTCGCCGTGGATGCCGACCTGACGGACAACGATGCCGTCGTGTTCGACGAGCAGGGCGTGCGCGTCGTGACGCGCTCCTCCTACCTCTTCCTCCTCGACGGGCTGCGCATCGATTACTCTGACGACCTCGTCAAAGCCGGCCTGCGCCTCTCAAATCCGAACGCATCAGATGCATGCGCCTGCGGCTCGAGCTTCTCGCTTTAGATTTCAGATCTCAGATCTCAGATTTCAGATTTGGGAATGGATGAATGGATGGTTGGATGAATGAATGAATGGATGGTTGCCTGCCTGTGTCCAGTTCCAAATGTCAAATGTCAAATGTCAAATGTCAAATGTCAAATGCCAAATGTCAAATGTCAAATGTCAAATGATCACTCCATAGCCTCCCCCACGCCCCTCCCTCTCTCCGGCGGCGAGTCTGTCTATTGCTTCAACGAGCAACAGCTCGCCGAGGCCCGCCGCCTCGTCGAGCAGGACGCGGCGAGCGGGCCAAGGCTGCGCGCGGAAATCGAGCGCCTCGAATCCTCGCTGTCACGCAACGAACGCGCCGCGATCGCCTTCGTCATCATCGACCGGCTGGTCAAAACACCCGCCTCGGACGAAGGCAGACCGTGAGCGCCTTCCCCCCAACCCGGCACAGCGTCCGTATCGGCGATGCGCGCGCCGTGCTCCCCTCGCTGCCGGGCGGAAGCGTCCAGCTCGTCGTTACCTCGCCTCCGTACTGGTCAATCAAGGACTATGACCACAAGGACCAGATCGGTTCGTCGGAGTCGTATGAGTCGTACCTCGATTCCCTCGCCGCCGTCTGGCGCGAATGCCATCGCGTGCTCGAACCAGGGTGCAAGCTTGTCATCAATGTCGGCGACCAGTTTGTGCGCGGGACGCGCGATGCCGACTACCATGTCAAACCAATCCAGGCCGACACGATTGCCGCGTGCCGCGCGCTCGGCTTCGCCTGCCTCGGCAGCATCATCTGGCGCAAGATGACAACCACCAGGACCACCGGCGGCTGCGTCTGGATGGGCAGCATCTACTATCCGCGCGACGGGTATGTCACCTATGAGCACGAATACATCATGCTCTTCAGGAAATCCGGCAAGGCCAGACCGCCCGCACCGGCCCTCAAGCAGCTCAGCAAGCTCACCAAACACCAGCGTTCGCTCTGGTTCCGCGGCATGTGGGACCTGGCACCCGCACGCCAGAACGGCCACTGCGCCATGTTCCCCTACGAGCTGCCCGAACGCCTCATCCGCATGTTCACCTTTGCCGGCGATACCGTGCTCGACCCCTTCGCCGGCAGCGGCACCACGCTCGAAGCAGCATGCGACTTCGGCCGCAACAGCATCGGCATCGAGCTCAACCCGCGGTTCCTCCCGCTGATCCTCGACCGCCTCGGTGTCCCTGCCGCCACCGCCGGCAGCGACATCGTCGACCCTTCCGGTAACTCCGTGCGGATCACCACTGAACCGCCGGAATCGGGCTGACACGCGTCCGCCGGCGCATCGGAGTTTCAGTACCGGCACTTGAAGGCATGCTCGCGGCGTGCGGCGGTTTTTGGTATACTATGCCTGCACTACGTATGATACGAATCATCGCCGGCATATATCGCGGACGCCGTCTGCAGAGCCTTCCCGGCACTGCCGTGCGCCCGACGAGCGACCGCGTGCGCACCGCCCTGTTCAACATCCTCGGCCAGTGGCTCGAGGGAAAACGCGTGCTTGACCTGTACGCCGGCATCGGCGGCGTCGGGCTCGAGTGTGCAAGCAGAGGCGCCGCCCACGTCACCATGGTCGAGCATGCGGCCGACGCGGCCCGCTGCCTCAAAAGCAACATCGCATTGCTCGATGCCGGCGACCGCACACGGGTGGTCGCCGACGACGTGTTCGCCGCGTGCGAACGCCTGGGCGCCCAGGGCACGACGTTCGACCTGATCTACGCCGACCAGCCGTACCGCGATGCCGCGCCGCGCACACTGCTCGCCCATCTGGCCAGGACCGGCGTCGCCCACGCCGACACGATCGTCATCATCGAGCATGCCGAGTGGACTGACGAGACCACCATCGCCGCCAGCGGCTGGGAGCGGTACCGCAGGTCGGCATACGGCAAGGCGCGCCTCAGCTTCTTCTCGCGCACGCAGCCCGCCGCCACTGGCGCTCACGAAGGCACCCAGGAGGAATCATGAAACGCCGCGTAGTCTACCCCGGCGCATTCGACCCGGTGACCAACGGTCATCTCGACGTCATCGGGCGCGCAGCGCGCATCTTCGACGAGGTGATCGTCGGCGTTGCCGCCGACACGCCGAAGAACACCACGTTCACCCTCGATGAACGCACCGCGCTGCTCGAGAAGACATGCAGCGCGTTCCCCACCGTCCGCGTCGTCTCGTTCCACGGCCTGCTGGTCGACTGGGCGGAGCGGATGAAGGCCGTCGCCGTCGTCCGCGGGCTGCGCGCATTGAGCGATTTCGAGTACGAGTTCGAGATGGCGCTGGCAAACAGAAAGCTGCGCGCCGAAGTCGAGACCGTGTTTCTCATGACGCGCGAGGAGTACGCGTGCATCAGCTCGAAGCTCGTGCGCGAGATCGCCATGCTCGGCGGGCCGATCAGCTCGCTCGTCCCGCCGTGCGTTGCCAAGGCGCTCACGGCGAAGCTCGCGCGGAAGAAGCGCTGACGGAACCACCACATAACAGGCCGGCCGCACCGCCGCCGGCAGCACCGGGAGGTCCCAATGAAGTCAATCGTGGCATTCATCGCCGCCATCGCCGCCGCGCTGGCGCTGATGCTGTTCTACTGGTACGGCTGCCGCATCGAGGTCGAGTCTGGCCAGTTGGCGGTGCTGGTGAAGAAGACGGGGAAGAACCTTCCCTCGGGCGAGATCATCGCGCCGGACGCCTCGCACAAGGGCATCCAGCTCGATGTGCTGCCCGAGGGCCGCTACTTCCGCAATCCCCTGTTCTGGGACTGGCAGTTCTACGAGATCACCACCATCCCCGCCAACAGCGTCGGCGTCCAGATCAGACGCTATGGCAGGGACATCACCGCGGATGACATAGAGAAGGGCCGCCTGTTCGCCGGCCCGGGCGAGAAGGGGCTGCTGCGCGACGTGCTGAAGCCAGGCAACTACCGCATCAACCCGTTCGCGTTCGATATCGAGATCCACCCGGCGATGGAGGTGCCGGCGGGATTCGTGGGGATCGTCTCGGAGCTCGCGGGGGTCGAACCGAAGGATCCCGGCGCGTTTGTCGTCTCGAGCGGTGAGAAGGGCGTGCAGCCCGTCGGGCTTCAGCCCGGAATCTATTATGTCAATCCCTATGCGCAGCGCATCGACCTGATGGACGTGCGTTCGCAGCGCCACGAGATGATCGGCGACGGCGCGCTGCGATTCCCCACGAGCGACGGGTTCGACATGCGCGTGCTTCTTGTGGTCGAGTGGGCTGTCGAGGCCGGCCGCGCGCCCGAGGTCCTCGTCCGTGTGGGCGAACAGGGAGCCAGCGACGACTCGAACGAGGTTCTCCAGAAAATCGTCGTGCCCGCCCTGCGCGGCTATGGCAGGATCATCGGCTCGCAGTACTCGGCGCTGGACTACATTTCGGGCGCGTCGCGCATCACGTTCCAGAGCAACCTGTTCGACCGGGTGAAAACGACGTGCGCAAGCAAGGGAGTCCTCATCAAGTCGCTCCTCATCGGCGACATCTCGCCGCCCGAGGAAATCGCCCAGCCGATCCGCGACCGCGAGATCGCCGCGGAGGAGCTCTCGCGCAACCAGGCGCAGATCGAGCAGGCCCGGGCTGAACAGAATCTCGCGCGCACCGATGCCATGATCGCCCAGGAACAGCGCCGCGTCGAGGCCGAAACCGTCAAGCTCCAGGCCATCATCGGCGCCACCAACCGCCAGAGCGTCGCCCTTGTCCAGCAGAACCAGAAACTCAGCGTCGCCAAGACCGACCTCGAGGCGGCACAGCGCGAAGCCGAGGCGCTGCGCGCCCGCGGCAAAGCCGCCGCCGACGTCACGCTCCTCGGCCTGCAGGCCGAGGCTGCCGCAGTCCGGAAATCCGCCGAGGCGTTCGGCTCGGGCAAGGCGCTTTCGGAGTATGAACTCTCGCGCGCCATGGCCGGCAAGATCACTTCCGTCTTCACCACCGATGACGGCGAGGTGGGCAAACTGGTGAAACCGCAGTGACGACCGGTGAGTGGTGAACGGCAGAGTGTTCAGTATTCAGTGTTCAGTATTCAGTATGGAGGGTCACCGTCCCCGGTGACCGCAAACTTTCGAGGCGCGTATGAATGCACATCCTCTTCAAAGGCAGATCGTCATCGCGGCAGCCGTCGTTCTTGCGTTGAGCGTCGCGGCGATACTGGTGATCGCGGCGATATGGAACAGCATTTTCGTGTATATCCGTCCTGGGCAGATGGGAGTGCTGATGAAGAAGACGGGCGGGCCGCTTGATCCCGGGCAGATTCTCGCGCGGCCGGGCCAGCAGGGCGTCCAGGCGGACGTGCTGGCCGAGGGGCGCCATTTTGTGCTGCCGT
>JAAYZF010000368.1 GCA_012514975.1 bacterium | reverse complement strand
GCTTTCCGCTCGGGTCGGCTTTCAGCCAAAGCGCGTGCAGATCGAGCACGGCCTTCAGTTCTTCCGCCGTGATCCCCTTCTTCTCTTCCGTCACTGCAGTTGGTTCGTTCATGGGGGTCTCCTGGTAGATGGTTGCGCGTGCGTGCACGCGTTGTTTGTCGGTGCCGCGTACGGACGAGCTTGTTTGGTTTTCAGTTGGGGGAAAGTTAAGGTCCGCCGGACGCGACGGGGAAGAATGCACGCCGCCCGAAGCGCATCGGGCATCGGCCGGAGTCGTGGCCGGAAGGGCGGCGTGCGGTGTCGTGGGTTCTGTCTGCATGGTGCGCGGCATTCACTGCCTGCTGAGCTTGCGAAGGGCCTTGCGCTCCGCGCGCGCGGCCTCGATGTTCCAACGGGCGACTGCGGTGAACACACGCATGATCGGCGCCGTGTACCAGGTGCGCCGCCCCTCCTCGCGGAAGGCGATCACGTCGCCGGGCGTCAGTTGAATCACGATCCGCCGCCGGACAGTCGGATTGACTTCCAGCGTCCTGCGCGTCACTTTCTTCCGCAATTCAGTCATGGTCTTTCCTCGTTGTGTCCCTGCCTGCGCTGTGGTATAATGTCCTCGTCACAAGATCCACTCACCACAGTCGCAGGAGGAACAGATGGAGCTGTACACGTCAATCCTCGTAACCCTGACGTTCATCGCCATGCTCGCTACGCTCTACTTGCAGTTCGTGCCGTGGAAGGCGGACGTGCGGAGACGAGTCACGCTTGTGCTCGTGGCGCAACCGTTGAAAGACGCCTGGCAGAAGACCCACGGCATCGCGTCCGCCTTATACATCAATGTCACCACGTCCATCAGGACGCCGGCGGGGACGTTCAGCGTCGAGATGAAAAACCCGGTTGCCGAGTCCCGCACCGTCCCGATCTGGGTGAAAGGATCCCCCGCTCTCGTCCCGGCATCGACGGGCGACACGTTCACCATCTCGTTCCGCATCGACCGCATCCGGTTCAGGGAAACGCTCGTGGCGATGTAGGTGTACGCCTGCATCACCATCGCCACCACAAAGATCAGGCTGGCCCAGCGCAGCCGCCGGGCGTCCTCGCCCAATGCATCCAGCAACGCCTTCTCCTCTTCGATAGTCATCGTCAATCCTCTATGCTCGCTTCAGGGTTCGCTGATCGCCGCGTGGGAGGCGATAGTCTGCAATATGCAGACAGAAAAGAAGAAAAAAAGAGAGGCGTGGGGAAGTGCATTGGCGACGATGGACTTGGGAAGAGTCATCGGCACTTGCCCCACGCACTGCTATGTTCTGGATTCCTTCCATCGTCGCCTGCTGCTCTGTCTGTTACCCGGTCTGCATCGCCCATTCCCACTGGGCTTGCGACAATGATACCAAATTGCAGACAAAAAGCCAAGCCTTCCGGCAACGAATCCAGTTTTGCCGTACAATATGAGGCATGAAGTGGATGCTTGGTCCAGCGATCACACGGGCGCGTAATGAGCGCAACATCAAGCAGCAGCAACTTGCGCACGCGGTTGGTCTGCCGCGGTCGCTCATCAGTCATTACGAGCGGTGCTTCACGGGCAAGCGTTACTACATCCCGCCAGCGGAGCATCTGGCGGACATTGCGCGCGTCCTCGGGCTTGACGTGACTACCTTACAGTACTACGCGATGATCGACCGCGCGCGGATAGAGTATGGCGACGACTTTGTGGCGCGAGTTCAGGCGCGGCGGGACCTGAAGCTCAGCCTTTGAACGCGCTACCGCGTTCACTAACCCAAGGGAGAAGGAGGTACCTATGGCGCTGATTGCCTGTCCGGACTGCGGACGTGAAGTAAGTGACGCCGCTACTGCGTGCCCGCAGTGCGGGCGCCCAGTGCAACCTCCCGCCGCGCTCAAGCCTCCGCAGGTCATTGAGCAAACCAGCAAACGATTCAAAGGCGTGCAGGCGCTGGGGTGCGGTTTGATGCTCGCAGGCTTCTTCGTGCCTCTCATTATAGGGATAATCATGTCCGAGTCCCGTACGCAGAGCAATACAGCAATGGCCGGCCTCGTGGTCGCTACATTACTCCTACCGGTCGGCTTCGTGCTTTGGATCGTCGGCCGTGCCCGCGCCTGGTGGCATCACGGGTGAGTGTCGGGGCTTTCTGGTGCGGAGCCTCCGGCTTGCCGTTTACCCGTCCCCACTTTTCCAATCGCCTGAAAACTGACGTGACGCGGGACACGCCAATTCACAGTGGAGCCTCGGAGCCAAGGAGGGAAAGATCAGGCCTGCCTACCGTTTCACTCTCGATCTCAACGGCCGCACGTACCAGTGCTTCAGGCACGTTACGGGGAAGCGGGTGCTGCGGCAGACAATCGAAGTAGACGGAGTAGGTGCGATGGACGATGACCGCGAGTATTCGAACAGGGTCGGGTACAGTCCGTTGCACAGCATGCTTCCCCGCGCGATCTTCGTCGCCGGCAAACTACTGTCTGGGCTCAAATGAGAGGAGGAACTCTCCGAGATCTTCCAACTCTCGCAGCGCCGCGTCAATGGCCCGCTTTGCGCTCTTCGGCCGCGTCATGCCCTTCAGGTCGTCTCGCATGAACTCCGTCGCCGTGATCGCCGTTAGCACGCTGCGGTAGGAAGGCAGCGCAATGCGGATTCGATGCCCGAGCCTTTCTTTTCTTCGTCGCATGGTTTCTTCCTGTGATTGTTCGTGATCGCCTATGACTATCCGCCCCACCCATAGCGGCAAGTGGCGTCTGGACTTCCGGATCGCCGGCCGGCGCTTCCGCGAGACCTACGCTGCCCACCCCGCGGCGCTCGCCAGGGCCGCCCAGATCGAACAGGGAGGCCCCGTGGAGCGACGAAAGCCCGTCATGGCCCCCGCGGCCCCGGCCGAGCCATTTCGTGACGCCTTCGCCCGCTGGCAGGCCGTGTGTGCCGCTTCCGGCCGGCATTCGCCTTCCTATCAGGCGCGCGTCGAGCTCGCGGGCAAGGCGCTCAGCCCGCTGCTTGCCCGGGCCGCCACGCAGATCACCCCGGCCGCGTTCGACGCCTATCTCCAGGCGCGGCTCGCCGCCGGCGTCTGCCTGGCGACCGTGGCCAAGGAGTTCCGCATCCTCTCCGCCGCGCTCGAGTGGGCCGCTTCGCGCGGCCTGGCCGGAGGCAACCCCCTGCGCGGCTACTTCCGCACGATCCGCGTGCCGGCAAAAGCGATCCGCGTACCTGCGCCGCGGGACCTGGCGGCCGTCTGGATCGAGCTGGGCGATCCCGACGCCCGCCGTCTGTTCACGTTCCTCGTGCAGACCGGTTGCCGGATCGGCGAGGCAGCCGCGCTCGAGACGGGCGACGTGCGGGACGGGACCCTGCGCCTCGAGCGCGGCGTCAAGGGCGGCCGTCCGCGTACGATCCCGCGGCCGCCCTGCCTCGACGCCCTTCCGGATGCCGGACGCGTCCTGACGAATCACGGGAGGCCCTGGCGGTCCAACAGCTTCCTCCACATGCTTCACCGCGCATGCATCCGCGCGGGCGTCCCGCGCTTCCCTGCGCACGCCCTGCGCCACGCGCACGCAACGTACGCGCTCGCGAACGGCGAGACGCTGTACTCGGTCATGCAGCGCTGCGGCTGGAGGTCATTCGGGATTGTGCAGCGGTATGTCGAGATCGCTGAGCAGCACGCGAACTCAGCGATGGGAGATCCGCGGACCTGGTCGCCGGAGGGACAGCCCGGCGCGAAGAACGGGAAGGAAGCCGCATGAACACATGCCCCGGAAGGCCCTGTCACGGCAGAGGCTGCGAGTTCAAGTCTCGTCACTCGCGCCATTTCCTGAAGCCCCGGCATCCGTCACTGTGCGGACTGCCGGGGCTTTTGCATTGCGGAATGCGGGATGCGGAATGAACCGCCGAATGGATTGCAGCGTTGCGTCTGTGCGCCTTTCATGCTACAATACACCCCGCCATGAACAACACATCCCCCTCTTTCCGCATCCGTCGCGCCATACCTGCTGACCGTGCAGAGATGGTGCAGGTGCTCGACACGGTGTTCAAGATGGACCTCGGCGGGCAGCTCTGCCATCTCTTCACCGATGAACGCATCGGCGATCACTTTCTGGCCGAGGATGCAGGCCGCATAGTAGGCGTGACCGGCCTCTATCCCCACCAGTTCCGCGTCGGCAGCGTGATGTTTGCCATCGGCGGCGTCGGCCAGGTGGCCACGCTCGAGGAGATGCGCGGCCGCGGTGTCATGGCAGGCATCCTGCGCGCGCTGTGCCCTGCCGCGGACGCGTTTGATTTCGTCTGGCTGGGCGGCGACCGGCAGCGGTACGGCCGCTACGGCTGGGAGATCGGCGGCGCGCGCTACGTGTTCGACACGACGGCGAAGTATCTGCCCGCGCCGCCGCCGGCGGAACGCGTGCGGCCGTTCAGCGTGGCCAGGGACATGGCACGCGTGCACCAGTGGATTGCCAACGCGCCGCAGACAGCCGTCTTTCCCGCGCGCGAGATCGACATGATGCTTGCCACGGCGGACAAACGCGGCTACAGCGGCTGGGTGCTCGGCGGGTCGTTCATCCTCGCGCGCGAGAAAGGGACGATCATCTTCATGGGCGACGGCAGCGCGGACGAGCTGGCCCTGCTGCTCGCCCACGCGGCGCGTGAGCTGCAGTCGCAGCCGGGCGGCGCGACGAAACTCACCATCGAGTACGAACCCGATCCCACGCCCTTGCTCGATGCGTGCCGCGCGCACTACCGGCACATGCGCATCGAGCCCGAGGAGAGCTTCCGTGTCGGCAACCTCGTCTCGTTTCTGCGCAACGCGTGCGCGGCGGCGCAGCCGCGCGTTTCGTGCGGCGCGGGCCGCGTGTCGCTTATTAATAGCGACAACAACCAGGCCGCGACGGTTGTCTGCGCCGGCGGCAGGCTCTCCGTGGCGGCAGGCGCCGGCAGCGATGCGTACCGGCTGAACACGCGGGACCTCTCGGGCGTGTGTTTCGGGGCGTACCCGCTGGATTTGTTGTTGCCGGGGCTGCCTGCTGACGCGCCGATCAGGCAGGTGCTGCCCCTGCGCATCGGGGTGAACAGGGTGTTCTGGCTGTAGGGCGCGCAGGCGCGATGGCGCGCGATCACCGCGGCTCCGCCGCTCAGCGGGCTGCAATGCCGAGCAGTTCGAGCAATGCCCTCAACTGCGAATAGTCGGGAATGATGAGATCCGCCCCGGCGCGGATGAGCCGGCTGCGTTTGGCGGCGTTGAGGCCGAAGCGGCGGACTTCGTCGCTGGCAATGCCGATGCAGTAGCCGCCGCGCTTGTGCGTTTCGCGTATCTCGACCGGCCCGTCGCCGATGGCGAGCAGGTGCTTCGCGTGCTCGCGGCCGACGTCATTGAGAATGCGTTCGAGCACGACCTTCTTGGCGTCGTGGCTCGTGGAACCGCGCGACCCATGGATGTGTCCGGCGAAGAACCGCGCGTAGCCGAGCGCCGTTGCTTCAGCGATCACATCCGCCTCGTCCGTGCCGCTGGCAAGGTAGAGCGTGAGGCCCGCCGCGTGCAGCGTTTCGAGGAAGGCGACGGCGTTCTTCAGCGTGTAATCCGCGACATCCAGCTCGCCACGCCTGAACTTGGCGATACGCTGGTTGACGAGGTGCATGAGCGCCTCGTTGTAGATGCCCTTGTAGCCCGCCGCATCGAGTACCTCCGCGCCAGGCACGCACCCGAAGTCCTTCACCATTGCTACCAGCCCCTCCATCTGCTGGATTGTCTGGATGCCCGTGGTCTTGTCGATGTAGTCGCGCACCGTGTGCACGACCTTCTGGTAGAGCGACTCGTCCGCGTCGTCGAACCGCGGGCCGAGCACGGCGCGGATCATCATGGGCTCCATGATCTCCTCCCAGCCCTGGCGCAGCGAGGAGATCGTGCCGTCATGGTCGAGAATCACATGCGTGAACGGAATGCCGCGGGGACGCTCCGTCACCAGCTCGAATTCCGTGCCGTCGATGAAGCGGGCCTGGCGCGCATCCTCGGCGAGCTCGGGCCGGTAGACGTAATCAGGATCGCCGCCGATGGCGAGGATTTCCGCGGGGGACGCGGTGCCGGTCTGGAAGAGTTTCTGCACGGTGACGCCCGCGGCGAAATTGCCGAGTGTGGCGGCCTCGAGCACCTCGCGCCCCGCGGCGAGCGCTGCGGCGAAGCCGGCGAGCATGCTGTCGCCCGCGCCGACGGGATCAACGCGGCCGAGGATCTGCAGCCCGGGGATTTCCTGCACGCCCGATGCGTCGCGCACGAGGCAGCCGCGCGCGCCGCGCGTCACCACGACCGGCCTGCCCCAGCGTTTCCCCAGCGTTTCCGCCGCCGCACGCGCCTCGCTCAGCAGCACGAGCTCGTCCGGCGCGCGCCTGATGCCGCAGAGCCGGGCGGCCTCGTGGTCGTTCAGTTTGCGGATCGTGCCGTCATAGCCCTCGCTGTAGTGCCGGCTGTCGAGCACGAACACCATGGTCGGGCATGCCGCCATCACCGCCTTCAGCAACTGCTGGAAACGCGGCGAGCGGTGGATGCCTGAGGCGACCTGTTCGTTGACGATCACGGCGTCAACGGCGGCAATCCGCGCCTTCAGGGACTGCACGAGCTCCGCCGCCGTCTCATCGCCCAGCTCGTTGAAATTCCCGAAATCGATGCGGCTCTGCTCGGCGTCGTGCACATAGGGCTTGGTGTACACATGCGTGGCCCAGTGATCACGCTGCATGACGATGCCATCGACCGAGACGCCCTGCTCGCGCAGCAGGCGGAGCATGTGCTGGCCGTACGGATCGTCGCCGATCACGCCGAAGGCCGATACTTCCTTCACGCCCATGGCGCACAGGTTCATCACCACGTTGCCCGCGCCGCCGAGCGAGTAGCGCTGCTCGCGCACGGCCCGCGTCTCGAGCCCCGTCTCGACCGACAATTCGCCGCCGGCCGGGTCGATGAACCAGTAGGCGTCAAGGCAGTAGTCGCCGATGACGGCGATGCGTGCCGCGGCAATGTCGTTCAGGAGGCGTTCGAGTTCTTGTCTGTTCATCAGGTGGCTGGTTTCCTTGTGGCCGGCATGGTTGGCGGGAGCGCGGCCTGCATCAGCCGCTTCAACCGCTTCACGGTCTGGATCATCGAGCGCACGGTGTGATAGCTTATCTTCCATGCATGGCCGAGCGCGTCGTCGATGGGCTTCCCCGTGCGGTTGACGCGTTCGTACCACTCGCCGCCGGCGTTCATGTTGACGAAATGGGTGAAGACAAAGTCGTAGACGTTGCGGAACGCCTGCCAGTACTTGTCGTCGCGCGTCAAGGCATACGCGTCGAGCAGGCCGATCAACGCTTCAGCCTGTTGCCAGAACTGCTTGTCCGTCTGCGCGGTCGGGCGCGTCATGGGCACATCGGCATAGACGCCGCCATGCTCGTGAT
Organism: bacterium; assembly: GCA_012514975.1. Classification (GTDB taxonomy): domain Bacteria; phylum Auribacterota; class UBA3054; order UBA3054; family JAAYZF01; genus JAAYZF01. The sequence continues at coordinate 11,238 of JAAYZF010000368.1, read as the reverse complement.
CAATGCCGAGTGCGACACAGTGGCCGCAGTTGTTCTCGACGATCAGGCGCAAGGTGGCGCGGTCGATGCCGAGGATGTCCGCGGCGTGGAGGAGGAGCCAGACGAACTCGACGTTGTGGCCGGGCGAGGTGGTGTCGAGCGGCCCGCGCGAGCCGTCGCCCGTGCTGGCGTCGCGGCCCCATTCGGTGGCGAAGATGATCGGCGCGAGCGGCTGCCAGTCGAGCGAGAACTGCATGTAGCCGAGCCCTGTGTGCGGTTCGAGCATGCGGGAGGTGATGAGCCCGATGATCTCCTGCAGACGGCGGCGGTGCGTGGGCGACTGCGTCAGTTCGAAGAGCGTGGTGAGCGCCTCCATCATGTGCATGTGGACATCGAGGGACTTGCGGTCGCCGCCGAGCCTGCCTGCCGGTTTGGGCTGCCAGTCACGCTCCATGAGCTCGTAGAAGCCGCCGAAGCGCGTGTCTGCCATGTGGCGCGCGACCGCGTCATACGAGCGCAACGCCGCGTCGCGGCCCCGCGGGTCGCCCGTGGCGAGGAAATACTCGCTGAAGGCGTAGATCGAGAAGCACTGGCCGTAGCCCACCTTGTCCGTCACCGTCGGCGTGCCCGCGCGGTCGGCGATCCAGAACCAGCCGTCGTGCTCACGGTCCCAGTAGTGGTCGATGATGAAGCGCGCGCCCATTTTGGCCAGCTCGCCGCAGCGGCCGTCGCCATAGCCGGCGCGGTGGGCGCTTGCCATGGTGTAGAGCATGCGGATTTGCATGAGGAAGGTCTTGACAGTCTCGCCCGTCGGCCTGCCGTTGCGGTCGAAGTACGTCAGAAAGCCGCCATGGTCAGGATCAGGCGCCCGCTCGATCCAGAAGGGCAGAAGCGCGCCGGTGAGATAGGCCTCGGTGCGCTGAAGAAGGTCTGCGACTTCCTGTTGAGCAGGCATGGTTGTCACCGCATGTAAATGGTTCGCTTCATTGTCAGGCACCTATTATAGCGAAATCGCCCGAAGCGCAACAGTGACCATCGCCGCATGCTGGCGTCGCCGCGGGATTGTGGTATAATACTCGACCATGAAACGGACAAAGGCACTCGTCGTCCCGCACACGCACTGGGATCGCGCATGGTACTGGCCGTGCGAACGTTTTCGCACGAAGCTGTGCGCGCTGTTTGACGTGCTGATCGCCACGCTCAAGGAACAGCCCGCCTTCCGCTTCACGCTTGACGGCCAGGTGCTTCCGCTCGAGGATTACCTTGCCGTGCGGCCGGAGCATCGCGCGTTTCTTGCCCGCATGATCAGGGCCGGCAGGCTGAAGCTCGGCCCGATGTACTGCCTTGCCGATCTCTACTGCACGGGCGGCGAAGCGCTGATCCGCAACCTGCAGATCGGCCTCGAACGCGCCCGGTCGTTCGGCGCGGCGCAGAATACGCTGCACATGCCCGACACGTTCGGCATCACGCCGGGCATCCCCATGATCGCCGCCGGGTTCGGCCTGCGCGCGTTTACCTTCATGCGCGGCGTGTCGGGCGAGCTGCCCGAGGGGACGAGCATGCGCCATGACGCGGCGGTGGATGCGACGCTGCCCGAGCTGACGCGCATGTTCATATGGAACGGCGCCGACGGCAGCGCGCTGCGCACCATGCGCCTTCGCGACGGGTACGGCAATGCCACCGGCCTCGGCGCGCCGCCGCAACCGGGTGCGCCGGACACATTCGATGTGAATGCCGAGGCCGGCCGGCTCGTCAAGGCCGCGCGCCGCCAGCAGGAGGGCGGCCAGGGCGAGCCGCTGCTCCTCATGGCCGGCAGTGATCACATGATGCCGCCCAGCCGCCTGCACCTTGTGATGCGCGCGGCGGAGAAGCGCAGCAAATTCAAGTTCGTCTTCGCCGGCCTTGACCAGATGGCGTCCGCGATGGCGGTGAAGGACACGAAGGACTGGCCGCGCTACCGCGGCGAGTTCCACGGCCACGGAGCGGCAAGCGTGCTCGGCGGCACCGTCTCCACGCGGATTTACCTTAAACAGCGCAATGCGCAGATCGAGCAGATGCTCATGTTCCAGGCAGAACCGCCCGCGGCGCTCCTGAACTTCCTCGGACATGGCGAACCGTCCGCCGCGTGCCTGACGCTCGCGTGGCGCAACCTGCTCGTCACGCATCCGCACGACGATATCTGCGGCTGCAGCGTTGATGCCGTCCACCGCGAGAACGAGCACCAGATGGAACTGGCGCGGCAGTCGGCCGATGCGGTGCGGCGCCGCACGATGAACGGTCTGTTCCAGGTCTTCGGCGCCAATGCCGCGGGGGACGAGCGGCCTTCGTTCGCCCTGTTCAACCCGCAGGGCGCCGCGTGGAACGGGCGCATCGAGATTCCGTTCGATTTCGAGGGCGCGCGCACCTGGGGCGACATCAAGCCCGCGGCCGCGTACCGGATCGTCTCGGATGACGGCGCCGGCGTCCCGTTCCGCGAGATCGAGCGCGGAAGAAGCAACGAGCATCCGCGCACCTTTGCGCGCATCGAGCTGCATCCCTCGTTGCCGCCTGCATCCTTCCGCCGGTTCTACCTCGAGCCGTGCGACGCATGGCCGGAGACGCACCGTGCCGCGCCCGCGTGCCTCGAGAACGAGCGCCTGCGCGTCGAGGCCAACGCGGATGGAAGCTTCGACCTGCGCGACAAGCGCACCGGCCGCGTCTTCACCAGCCAGGGTCTGTTCTCGGGCCAGGCTGACATCGGCGACAGCTATGACTTCGCCGACATACCGGCCGAGCGCGAGCGCGTCTTCCGCGACGCGGGCTTCTCGATCGAGCCTGTGCGCGCATGCTCGGGCCTGCAGGCGGTGAAGCTGCGCGCCGCGCTTCCCGTGCCCGCATCGAGCGACGCCGAGACGCAGCAACGCGCTTCGCAGACGGCCGCGCTGCCCGTCGAGATGGAGCTGCTGCTTGCGCCGGGCGCGGATCATCTTGACGTGCGCCTGTCGTTCACCAACACGGCGAAGGACCATCGCCTGCGGTGGAATCTCATGATGCCCGAGCCGTCTGCGTCATCGCTGGCAGGGCTGAAATTCGATTGTGTCGGGCGGCCCGCCGGCAGCCCGCCCAAGGGGATCAAGGCGCCGCGCGTCCATCCCGAGCACCCTGCCGATTGCTTCGTCGCCGCCGGCGGCCTTGCGCTCTTCTCCTCATTTCCCGTCAACTACGAACTGGTGAATGACGACGGGCGGCAGCGTCTCGCCGTCACCGTCCTTCGCAGCGTCGGCTGCCTGTGCCTGCCGATGCTGATGACCACACGGCCCAGCGCGAATGCGGGGCCTCACACGCTGACGCCCGAAGCGCAATGCCTCGGCCGCACCTTCGTGATGAATTTCGCCGTCCGGCCCTATGCGGACGACGAGACAGCGCGGCTGATGCACGAAGCGCTGCGCTGGCGCACGCAGCCTGCGTGGGGGCAGATGGACCCGACGGTTCCCTATGTCGGGAAACGGGCGGACATGTTCACCGGGCCGTTCTTCCAGATCGCCGGCGACGTGCAGGTGTCGGCGTTCAAACCGAAGCTCGGGGGCACGGGAACGGTGCTGCGGCTGTTCAACCCGCTGCCGGAGACGCAGGCGGTCACGGTGTCCTTTGCGCAGCCGATGCGCGTGCGCGAGCTTGACCTGAACGAGAGACCGCGCGCAGCGAAGACACGGCTCAGCAGGCCGGTGAAGCAGTGGGCGGCAACGATGCCGCCGCGCAGCCTGTGGACAGGCGAAATCATCTCCCCGCCGGCGCGTCCCGGCACCCGCGGCCGGCGTCGTGCATAACCATCACCCGAATGGGCGCCATGAAAAGAACAATCAATGTCGCTGTTGTCGGCCTCAGGTTCGGCGGATGCTTCCCGCCGATCTACATCGATCATCCTGACGTCGGCCGCGTGGCTGTCTGCGATGCCAACCCCGCCATGCTCAATGACTATGCGGACCGGTACGGCATCACGGAGCGTTACACCGACATCAAGGACATCCTGTCCTCGGATGACTTTGACGCGGTGCACATCCTCACGCCCATCCCGAGCCATGCGGAGCTCTCGCTTGCGGTGCTCAACAGCGGGAAGCACTGCGCCTGCACAGTGCCCATGGCGACGAGCATTGACGAGATGAAGGCGATCGTCAGGGCGCAGCGCGCGAGCGGGAAGAACTACATGATGATGGAGACCGCGGCGTACACCTACCACTTCCTGCTCGCGCGGGAGATGCATGCGAAAGGCGAGTTCGGCCGCATCCAGTTGCTGCGCGGCGCGCATTACCAGGACATGGAGAACTGGCCGCCGTACTGGCTGGGGCTGCCGCCGATGTGGTATGCCACGCACGCGGTCTCGCCGCTCCTGGCCCTCGAACACACGCGCGCAACCAAGGTGCACTGCTTCGGCTCCGGCGTTATGCGCGACGAGCTGACGAAGACGTACGGAAATCCGTATCCGGCGGAAACCGCCATCTTCCGCCTGTCGAACGGGTGCGCGGCGGAAGTGACACGCACGCTGTTCCAGACGGCGGTGCCGTACATCGAGAGCTTCCACGTCTACGGCGAGAGGAAATCGCTCGAGTGGCACATCGAGAACGAGCCGCCGAACATCACCACCATGACGCCGCCCGCGGAAAAGCTGCTGCGCGTCCGGAACAACATCACCTGCGCGCGCGTCGCACCGCCCGACCGCCAGGACCTGCTGCCGCCGGAGATCAGGAAATACACGGAGATCAAGATCATCCCCGACCCCAAGAACCCGCACCAGTCAATCAAGCAGGGCGGCGGGCACCACGGCTCGCATCCGCATCTCATCCATGAATTCGTGCGGAGCATCATCGAGGAGCGCGCGCCGCGGATTGATGCCGTCACCGCGGCCAACTGGACGGCCGCGGGCGTCTGTGCGCACGAGTCGGCGATGAAGGACGGGAAGGAAGTGACGGTGCCCGAGTTTGCGTGAGGAGATGAGGCGTGACAGGCTGGGGAGTCGGCAGATTACCGATCATTTGGCATCTGACATTTGACATCTGACATTTGACAATTCATGTTGACGGCGGCTGTGGCCAGCGTGTGCCGGCCGCCTGGGCGGTTGCGGGCGAGCCGTTTTCGGCGAACTCGGGCAGCCTGAATTCGTCGCCCGTCTTCTCGATCCACACGCGTAGCCGCTCGTTCAGCTCACGCCGCCTGGCGCGCGCGTGGGCATGGTGCGCGAGATTGGCCATTTCGTACGGGTCCTCGTTCAGGTTGAACAGCAGGTACGGCTGTCCTTCCATCGCGACGTATTTCCATCCGTCACGCGTCACAATGCCGCGCCAGGGAATGTCGACTGACGGCGCGTGCTGCGTGGGCACGACGCATTGCAGGTAGGCCTCCTGCGGCGCATTGTCCAGCCGGGCGCGCGGCGCCCAGCAACTGCCGCGCATGAGCCAGCTATAGTCATAGCCCTGCATTGCGGCGGGGACGGGAATGCCGGCGAGGCCAAGCGTGGTGGGCGAAAGGTCAACGTGATTCGGCATGTGATTCGTGCGCTGCCACGGATGGCTCTGCCAGCGTTTGCCGCCCCAGATCATCCATGGCACGCGGATCGCCTCCTCGTACGGCGTCATCTTCTCGAAATGCCCGTGACAGCCGTGCTGGTCGCCATGATCGGACACGAATACGACGTAGGTGCGGTCGTCGATGCCGAGTTCCGCGAGACATTCGAGCACGCGGCCGACGTTGCGATCGATGTCCTCGATCTGGGCGTAGTAGCCCGAGAGGTCGCGACGCGCGTGGTCTTCGACGTGCGCGATGGGCGGGACGTTTGGCCGCAGGCGGAGGCGGGCGGGGATATGGCGTTCTGCGGTCGCACCTGCCGGCGCGATGTACGGGTTGTGCGGCGGCTGGACGGAGACGCAGGCGAAGAAGGGGCGGTCGCCCTGCTGCCTGATGTGGTCGAGAAGCATGTCGGTGAGCGCGCCGGTTTCATGGCCTGTCAGGCGGTGCAGGGGGACGTCGCGGCCGCTGTCGTGGCCATGCACCCAGCAGTCGTACTGGCTGTTGTTGTTGTCGTAGCCGATCCAGGTGCTGAACCTGCCGCGGCGTTCGCGGGGCACGATGTGCCACGCGGCGCGGCCGGCCCCTTCCCGGAAGCCGTCAAGATGCCATTTGCCGAACCATGCCGTGCTGTAGCCGGCGGCGTTGAACGAATCGGCAATGGTCGGCAGCGCGGGATCAAGCGGATACTCGTGGCCCGGCACGCAGCGATGCGGATACAGGCCGGTGACCATCGCGCCGCGCGCGGGGCAGCACAGGGGAAAGCCCATCACCGCGTTGGCGAACCATGCGCCGTCCCGGCACATGCGGTCGAGATTCGGCGTGCAGACATTCGGGTCGCCGGCAATGGACATGGCCTGGCCGCGCATCTGGTCGACCATGAACCAGACGACGTTCGGCCGCGCGTCATTCGTGTAGGGAGTGGCAGGTGTGCTCATTGCAGTCCGTTGGTGTTTCGTGCATGATACGTCATGGCACAGGCTTCCGCCTGCGCCACACAGTCTAAACTATCGGGGGCGCCGCGTCAAGAAGCGTCCGTCCATTTGCGTTAACTCCCGGTTTTCTGTATAATCTCCCTGCGGTTGTTGAAGGAATCGGCATTCACATTGGTGAACAGACCACAAGGCTCGTCATGCATACGTGTTCCTCCCTTTCACGCAATGGGCTGACCCGGGCGCGCGGGAGCGCCAGTTTCGATGCGTTGCTCGCGCTGATCGCCGCTTTCCTCGCAGTCTACTTCGCCGTCATGTGGCACATGGCCAGTGCGCAGCATGCACACCCCGGGAAAAGCCAGCCGGCCGCGCAGACTGCGCGCGCTTCGGCGGAGCAGGCGGGCCTGGCCGCCCGTGACGCGCGCATCGCGTCGCTCGAGCAGCAGCTCGAGGAATCCACGCGCGCGACAGCCGAGCTCAGGCGCTCCGTCGAGTCGCTCAAGGAACAGGCTGCGGCCACCCTGACCAATGCCGCCAAGGCTGCAGCCAGCCAGGCCGGGGCTGTCAAGGAGGAACCCGGGAGCGAAGGCAACGCCGCCGAGGAACTCGGGAAGAAAGACAAGATCATCGAGGAGCTTGGCAGGAAGCTCGACGAGGCGCTCAGGCAGATCGAGGACCTGAAGAAGCGGCTCGAACTCATGCCGATCCTGTCAAAAGCCGGCGCGACGCGCGGCGCAGCGCCCAAGGTTGGGCAGCGCGGCGAGACAATCGCCGGCGATGCGGCTTCCGGCGTTGATGCGCCCGGGCGGACCATGCCAGGCATCTCCACGCCCGGCCGTTCAACCGGGCAGGAACGCGAAGCAGCCCAAGCCGGCGCCGGGAGCGATGATGAGATCCGCGAGCAGCTCATGCGCAATGCGCAGCGCTACATACGGCCCGGCGGGGAGCAGCCACTGCAGGCCCGGTTTGTCAAGCGCGTTCCACCCACGGTGGCAGAGGGCGGAACGGTGATCGACTCGATCCGGACTGTGCCCACGGTGGCAGAGGGCGGGACGGTGATTGGCCCGATCCGGACTGTGCCCACGGTGGCAGAAGGGGCGGCGGTGGTCGAACCGGCGGTGGATGAGGGCGGCATCGTCGTCGAGCCGAGTGCGCACAGCGCGCCCCGGGCATACGAACCTTCGCGTCAGTTCGTTGTCGCGGAAGATGCCGTCGCGCGGCGTCGTGCGTCGCACGCGTTTCTCGAAGGCGGGTGGCTGGGCGGCATGTGCCGCGGCGGGCTGCGCATCCTGTGCGCGCCGGCGCTGATTCCCTACGGCTTTGCCGCCGGCTGCGCAACGCCGTTCAGTGCCGACCGCGAGATGGGCGGGGCGACGAATGACGCCGCGTATGCCGCCGCCGGAGTGATCGCCGCGCCTGCAGCGATGACGGCGAACGTCGGCAGCAGCGCCGGCGGATGCGCGTTCGAGACGATCTCGGGCGTGATGGATCTGTGCACGCTCGGCTTCTACGGCGTGCATGAGCAGGCATTCCGCGACCCGTGGGATTGCCGCCCCTCGGTCGTGCAGCTTCTCGATCCGGGCGACGCGGCCTCTACTCCCGTCCAGTCTCGACCCTGAAGAACACCGTCCTGCCGCGTACCACGCCAAGCGTGTTGATCGTCGCCACGGCCGACTGCACATCCCTCTCCGTGGCCATGTGTGTCATGAACGTCACGACCACCGGGCCCCTGTGTTTCTCCGATTCGTGCTGAATGACCGACGAGATGCTTATGTTGCGCCGGCCGAGCGCGCGGGCGATTTGCGCGATCACGCCAGGCTTGTCGACGACCGCGCAGCGCAGGTAATAGCGCGAGCGGATCGCGCCAATGGGCCTCAGCGGCATCGGGTGCGGCGTGAACGTGAACGGCGGCAGCCGTTTGTGCGCCCGGTGGCCGATGTTGCGCGCAATGTCGACAATGTCCGCCACCACGGCGCTCGACGTGGCGTTCTGGCCGGCGCCAAGCCCGTAGAACAGCGTCCTGCCCACCGGATGCCCGACCACCTCGATCGCGTTAAACGCGCCGCCCACGTTCGCCAGCATGCCCTGCCGCGGCAGCAGCGTCGGCTGCACGCGCACCTCGATCGCCCCGGCCTCGGCCTTCGCGATGGCGAGCAGCTTGATCACATAGCCCAGCTCGGCGGCGAACCTGATGTCCAGAGCCGTCACGCCGGCGATGCCTTCGACATGAATCTTCTCCTGCGGAATCCACTGGCCAAACGCCAGGGACGCCAGGATGCCGAGCTTGTGCCGCGCGTCGTACCCGTCAATGTCGAGACTCGGGTCTGCCTCCGCGTAGCCCTTCTTGCGCGCCTCGGCGAGCGCCCCGGCGAATTCGAGGCCCGACTCGCTCATGCGCGTGAGGATGTAGTTGCACGTTCCGTTGACGATTCCGCAGACCGAATCGATGCGGTTGGCCGCGAGGCCCTCGCGCAACGACTTGATGATAGGGATGCCGCCGGCAACGCTCGCCTCATAGTACAGGTCGACGTTGTTCTTTTGCGCCGCGGCGTGCAGCGCCAGGCCGTTCGTGGCGAGCAGCGCCTTGTTGGCGGTGACCACGTGCTTGCCCGCGCGCATCGCTTCGAGGATGATCTCCCTGGCGAACGTCGTGCCGCCCACCAGCTCGACGACGATGTGGATGTCCGGATCGTTGATCACGTCGGCCGCATCGCGCGTCAGAACCCCCTTGCGCAGCTTGATGTCCTTTGGCAGGCGCGGCTTAATGTCCGCAATGCGCGCCAGTTCGACCTTATAGCCGAGATGACGGCGCAAATGCCCCGCATGTTCGAGCAGGCAGCGGACAACGCCTGTTCCGACCGTCCCGCAGCCAATGACGCCCACGTTCACGCTTCGCTCACTCATGGCAGAAAAACACAGTGGTTATCAGTGCAGCGCAACTATTGTCCCAAAAGGCGGGAATCGTGTCAATGGCCAAAGATCAATGGCCAATGGTGAATGACAAATGGTAAATGATCTGTTCCCATTCTCCCGCCTCCACGCTGCACAGTGTGCCCTTCGTGCACACACATCGTGCAATATGTTCCCGCGGAATGCCGTGATCCGGCATTCGGAGACACGCGCGGGCGATGGTACGGCGCTTGCTGCGTATCCCCGAGGATTCTTGACAAATCCGCGCTCCTTGGGGTATCATATACTGGCGTGTTTGACAGTGCACGCGCGACGCCGATGCTAACGACTCAGGATTGTCTATGAAATGGCTTGTAGTGACAGTGTGTCTGCTGCCCGTGTCGGGAGCCATCGCGCGTACCACTACGCTGCCGTTCGAGAACATGAGGGCGAAATACCGCGGCGACGGCATCATGACCGTCAAGCCCGTCGCCGACAACACCTGGCAGATCACTATCACCGGCATGGGGACGACCACGGACAGGAACTCCCTTGTGATCGCCCCCGTCAACAAGAACCGCAACACGGTGGCCATCAATGCCATCATCGGCGACGGCAGCTTCGGTACCATCTCCGTCAGGTTCCCTCCGGGGCAGGAATGCGCGGGGTACGTGCGCAACATAAGCGTCAACGGCAGCGTGAAGACACTGACCATCTCCGGCGGCGACCTGGGCGCGAGCGACGGGCTCGACGGCGTGGTGAGCATCGGCGGCTACGTCAAGACGCTCACGGTCAAAGGCAGGAAGTACAATGTGCCGTACACCAAACTGACCGAATACTGGGGCGGCAACGTCTGGGCGGACCTCATGGTGCGCCACCATCTGCGCAAGTGCGTCGTCAAGGGCGGCAACCTGTTCTATGACATGGCGGGAGGCGTGCTCGGCTCGCTCACCTCGATCGGCCCCGTCAAGCTCATCTCGGTTGCCGGCGCGACCGTGGTGACGAACCGCGGGGACAGCGCGTCAAAGGTGTTCACCGGCGGCGCGATCAACGCGAACATCACCGCGTCCGGCTATCCCGTCGGCACGATCAAGGCGAACGGCGCGGCGATCACCGCGGGCAGCATCGTCTGCCAGTCGCTCAAGCAGCTCGCCGTTCTTGGCCGCAACCCGCCCGGCCCGTTCTACCTCGACGAACAGCGGCAGGGCGTGTTCAACGTGCTTCTGCAAACGCCCGAGAGCCCGCTCAGTTACCTCGATTGCGGCATCCGGACGATCTCGGCGAAGAACGCATCCGTGCGCGACACGCTGGTATCGGCAAAGGGGACCATCTCGACCATCAAGACCACCGGCGACGCCATGCCCGGCGTCGGCATGATAAGCAATGCCGTGTTCCGCGCCGGCTTCGTCGGCTCGCTCTCGCAGAACACCGCGCCGGCCATCATACCGGCGACGTATGTGACCAGCACTGCCGCGCGCATTCCCCTCGTCGTCCCCTTCGTCGCCACCAGCGGCAACACCAACGAGACACTCACCGTCTACCTGCGCAACCGCGGCATGGCGCTCAACAGCTTCATCTCGAACCATGCCGGCGCCGTGTTCTCCGGCACCAACCGCTGGATGGGCCACTCGCCCATGAGCGGCATGTTCGTCTGGACAAGCGCCGACTACAACCAGGGCTCGAATTCCAATATCACCGTCCGTGTGCGCGACGACGGCACGCCCAACCTGTCGGCCGACCTGACGATGATCGTCTCCGTCTGGTCGAGCAATGTGGCCCCGCAGCTTACGCTCACGCCATCGAACACCACGCGCATCGTCAGCCTCATGGACACCAACCAGGTCTCCTGGACGGCTGAGGTGTTCGACCTTAATCCTGACGACACGATCTCGTTCAGCAT
>JAAYZF010000367.1 GCA_012514975.1 bacterium | reverse complement strand
TCATGCGGATGGTGAAGACCGGGCTGCTCAACGCGTTTCCGCGCCGCGTGATCAACATTCATCCCGCGCTCCTGCCTGCGTTCCCGGGCTTGCAGTCGTGGAAGCAGGCGCTCGACTACGGCGCGAAGATCACAGGCTGCACCGTCCATTTTGTCGATGCAGGAATGGACACGGGGCCGATCATCGCCCAAGAGGCCGTTCCCGTCCTTGAGGACGACACGCCTGAAACGCTTCACGCCCGCATCCAGGTTGCCGAGCACGCGCTCTATCCCCGCGTGCTCCAGTTGATCGCCGATGGGCGGCTGAACATTGATGGAAGGCGCGTGCGGGTGGTCGGGGAGTAGGCGGCGGGCAGGGAGGGAAGGGGAGGGGTCAATGGTCAATGATCAATGATCAGTTCGTTTTTCCTGCGTTCCTGGCCTTGCCGCGCTGGCTGCTGTAACTGTACTTGTAGATGACGGGGATGGTGGCATGGCCTACGAAGGAGTTGCTGCCTGTCGAGAGGATTACTTCGAACGGGTAGTTGGTGGAGAGCGAGGCAGTGGTGTCATCGAGGTCGAAATCCGAGCCGATGCCGTCATCGAACTTGACGCGGACGATACCGGTGATGGTGCCTTTGGCCGCGGAACGTTTTAGCCTCATTGAAGTGACGGGCACGTCCATGCGTCCGCCGCCGCTCGGGTCCCAGCGCGCATCGCCCTCCCTGCATCGCCAGGAGTAGCCATTGGGGGCAAAGCTGAGTTTTTCATCGCCTGAGAAGGCGGTGTAGCCGGCCAGGGAGACTTCGAGCTCGGTATCGGCGCCGAAGAGGCCGATGCCGGGCGGGACGAATGCCTTGAATCTGACGCGGATGCTGTCGCGGTCGTACCAATCCCAATTCCAGTTGATGCTGACGCGGACGCCCGGCATTTCGACGAATCTGAGGTTGTCGATGTCGAGCTCGAGGCAGGTGGATTCAGCCAGGCCGGCATCGTCCACGAGCTCGATGTCGAACACGTACGAGTCGGAAGGTGAGCCGGCGGCGGGGATGCCCTGGATGATACCGTCGCTCGAAAGGCTGAGGCCGGGCGGCAGCTCGCCATCGGTGAGCTTCCACGTGTAGGGCGGATTGCCGCCGGTGGCTTCAAGCGCGGCGTGATAGGCCAAGCCGGCCTGGGCGCAGGGGAGTTCCTCGGTCATGATCGCCGGCAGCTCGTCAGTGAAGACGCGAAGGACGTAACCGCGCAGCGATTGGTCGCCCGAGAGGTCGGTCACCTTTACTGAGAAGGCCCATGCGCCGTTCTCGAAGGGCATGCCCGCGATTGTGCCGTTCGAGGCGAGCGAGAGGCCGGGCGGCAGCGTGCCCTCGGTCACCTGCCATGAATACGGCTTGCGTCCGCCGCTCGCGCAGAGAGTCTCCTCGTAATCGATTCCGATCCATGCGTCATCGAGCCCGGCCGTGTCAATGGAGAGCGGCCCGGCGGTCTCGGGCACCTTGATGCTGAAGAAGCGGCTGATCGTCCAGTTGTCTGAATCGATGGCGGAGATCATGAATGAATACTGGCCGGTCGTCGACGGCGTGCCGAGGATCGAGCCTGTATTGGTGCTGAGCGTCAAGCCCGGCGGGAGCGTTCCGGTGGACAGCTCCCAGCGGTACGGCGGCGTGCCGCCCGAGAGGCGGATCTGCTCGTGATACGCGTCGAGCCGCACCGCGTCGGGAAGCGTCTGCGTCAGGAAATTCAGCGCCTCATCCTGCGTGAACACCTTTACCGTGAACAGCCTGTCAACACTGCCGGGCGCGATGCTGGACGCGTCGGTCACGCGGATGACGAACCAGTAGACGCCCGTGAGCGCCGGCGTGCCGCCCAACAGGCCCGTGTCGCCAAGCAGAGAGAGCCCTGGCGGAGGCGCGCCCTCGACCACCGCCCAGTGATACGGCTGTACACCGCCGACCGCGGCGATCGCGACTTCGTACGCGTTGCTCTGCACCGCGGGCGGCAGGCCGGCAGTCCCAAACGCGAGCTCCACGGGCTCGATGGCAAGCTCGAGCAGTTGCTCCGCCTTGCCCATTCCCGCATCGGTGGCGCGTACCACGAACCAGAACAGGCCAGTCTGGCTGGGCGTTCCGTGCAGTATGCCGCTCCCGGCGTACAGCACGATGCCCGTGGGGAGCATGCCTTCGATCACCTCCCATGAGCACGGCTGCACGCCGCCCTCGGACTGCAATGCATAGTCGTATTCGCTGCCTGCGCGGCCGTAGGGGAGCGTGAGCGTGGCAATGCGCAGCGTGTTCGTTTCCGCGGGCTCAACATTAATAAGGTACTCATGAACCGCGTTGGATCCAAGAGCATCCTGCACCCGCACAGTGCACGGCGCCTCACCCTCGCTCTCGGGCGTGCCGACGATTTCGCCCGTGTTCGTGCTCAGCGCAAGGCCGGCAGGCAGCCCGCCTGCCTCGAGCGAAAACCGGTAGGGCCGCTTCCCGCCGTCAACGGCAATCGCCGCACGGTATGCCATCCCCATCACCGGCGACGGGAGACTCTGCGTCACGATGCGCAGCGCGCCCGTCGAGTTGACCACCAGTGTGAATACCTGGATGTCAAAATCCTCGTCGGCATCCGTGACAGTTACGTCGAATGCATATTCGCCCGGCGTCGTGGGTACGCCGAGCAGCATGCCCGTGTTCGTGCTCAGGGAAAGCCCGGGCGGAATGTCCTCGATGAAATTGTCCGACCAATCCCACCAGTACGGCGGCTCGCCGCCCATGGCGCTGAATTGCATCGAGTACAACTGGCCGGCGACCGCTTCAGGCAGAGCGCTGTCAGTAGTGATCTCCAGGCCCATGGCGCGCGCGGTGGAAGGCGTCTCTGCGCGCGCTGTCGCCGGTGAACACACGCCGAGCAAAACCAGAACGCCTGCTGTGGTTGCCAGAATCGCACGACCCCGTCTCATGCAAAGCTCTCCATGCAGCGTACCGCAGGTTATATGACTATGACTAGTATAGCATGAAACGGGCAGGAGATGCAAGATGCCGGCTAGGGGCGGCGGTAGGCCGCGACTCCAGTCGTGGCCACACGGTGCGCCAACGTGTCAGCCAGACGCGCGTGTCCCGCGTGTCGACGTGACTGGAGTCACGTCGTACCCCACGCGCCGGCGAACAC
>JAAYZF010000366.1 GCA_012514975.1 bacterium | reverse complement strand
GCTTTCCGCTCGGGTCGGCTTTCAGCCAAAGCGCGTGCAGATCGAGCACGGCCTTCAGTTCTTCCGCCGTGATCCCCTTCTTCTCTTCCGTCACTGCAGTTGGTTCGTTCATGGGGGTCTCCTGGTATGAAATTGGCGGGGGTTGTTGGCCCCCGCCTTTTTCTCGGGTTAGAACGGCAGGGGATCGCGCGCCACAGCCGCCGCATGCACATCCAGGGCGTGCGCTCCCCCGTTGCCCGGCTGCGGCGTCGGGGCCGCTGCCTGGGGGGCCTGCTCGGGCTCAGGGCAGATACTCACGATCTGTGGGAACACGCCGCTGCCATCCTTCCGCGGTTCGTGGCTGATGGTGATCAGCGCCTTGTGCCCCAGCATACCCTCGGGGGCCTTGGCGGCGTAGTCCTTTCCGAAGGGGAACGGTTCGCCAAGCCACTGCCGGAGAAACTGGAACAGCGACGACTTCTCGTTGCCGCTGATTTTCATCCAGCGCGTGCTGATCTTGTACGGCTTGCCGCTCCGGTCGCGGAACCCGAACAGGAACGCCGTCCGGTCGATCTTCTCGATCTCCTGCGGCTTGTCGAACTTCGGACGCTCGACACCGAACTCATCTTTGATGTCGATGCAGGTCGAGACGAACGTTCCCTTCGGCGGAGTCTCCTCGATCTCCCACGGCGATCCGCCGGTACTCACTGACTTCGTCAACACTGCCATATCAACCTCCTGTTGTTTGCCCACGCGGCTTTCGCTTGGGCGGTTTCTTGGTTTGCGTGCCTTCGATTTCGCCGTACCATTCGCAGTAGCTGCACTGGTATTCGCGATCTTCGCCCGGCACCAGGCGAATCTCTCCGCGGCATTTCGGACATGCGCTCATAGGGCCTCTCAGAAGAGGTTCAGATCGAGCGCCTCGCGCAGTGCGTTGCGCAGACAGCGGCGCGAAAGACGGCGGCTCTCGCTCGCTGACCGCATGGACTCAAACGCACCGCCGGGGCCGTCGCTCGCCGCCTGCGCGCGCCAGCAGCGCGCATGGCGGTTGTGATGCCGCGCCTGGCCGAGCCACCACGCCGCCGGCCGGTTCAGCCCGCTGCCTGTCAATGTGAATGTCCTCATGTCACACCTCCCAGTGTGAGGGCCGCGGGGAGGTCATCCCGATGAGGGGATGCGCGGCCCGGTAGTGTTATGCTTTTGCCGCGCCTCCCGCGCGTGCCGTGAGAAACTCGGTGACCACGTACACCCCGAGCAGCCGCTCGACCGACTCGATCACCTCGATGCTAACCGGTGCATCACCATGCGCCCATCGGCTGACGGTGCTCGCATCCACCCCAAGCAGGGAAGCCACCTGCTTCTCCCTGCCGCGTTCACCGGCGAGAAGCAGCCAGACCGCCTCCTGTATCGTTTCCGGTTGCATGTTTGTGATCACCGTTCAACTTCCTGCGTTGCCTGTTTACAGCCGGCCCGGCCGGTTGGTACACTGGCCGCATGCACACGACGCATGACTGCCTTCGCCAGACGGCGCGCGCTGCGAGACAGCCGCAGATACTCGCGCTTTGCCACGCAGGGCCGTACCTTCATGCCATGCGGCCGCTTCTGGTTCGCAGCCAGGACAAATCGTCGAATCGTCTTTGCCGTTTTGCCGTTCATGCCTCAGTCCTTGACCAGGTGCCAGCCGGCGCAAATCCGCGCGCCATAGAGGT
>JAAYZF010000365.1 GCA_012514975.1 bacterium | reverse complement strand
GTGGCTGCAAACGCCCAGACCTGGCCGCCGCCAATCACTTCATACCCGTACTTCGAGAGTTTCGAGACGGGCTGGGGCGTGTGGCTGCCCAACCCGAGCAACCAGTTCAACTGGTCGCGCATCCAGGGCCCGCCGCCGACCACGGGCACCGGCCCGAGCGCGGCGTATGACGGGCTCTGGTACGCCTACACCGAGTCATCGTCGCCGAACTACCCGGGCAAGACGGCCGCGATGTTCGCCGGGTTCAACCTGTCCGGCGTGCCATACCCGTGCCTCGAATTCTACTACCACATGTACGGTTCGAGCATGGGCACACTCTCGGTCGACGTGTACGACGGCGCGTGGCAGACGGGCGTCTGGAGCCTGACAGGCCAGCAGCAAACATCGCAGACCGCCGAGTGGCGGCGCGCACTCATTCCGCTGACGGCCCACGCGTTCTCGAACATCTTCGTGCAGTTCAGAGGCGTGACCGGGCCGGACTACTACAGCGACATGGCGGTCGACTCGGTCAAGGTGTTCAACAGGCCGCCGAACGTGTACCTCGATCCGGCGGAACAGAGCGGCGCCGGCACGCCCGCCTCCACGGTCGCCTACACACTCACCCTCGAGAATGCAACGCCGGCAGCGCGCGTCTTCGTCTTTTCGTATCCGAGCGCATGGCCCGTGTCAGGCCCCGGAGCGACGCTGGCGCCCATTCCCGCCGGCGTGTCAACTTCAATCACCGCCGGCGTGCAGATACCGGCCGATGCCGTCGCCGGCGCGGTGTGCACGTCCACGGTGCGCGCGATCTCGGCGGACAATCTGTACACGAACACCGCGCTGCTGATCACGCGGTGCACGTGGTCGTACGAGTTCCTTGATGAACCGTTCGACCAATGGCCGCACGGATGGACGAACTACGGCACCGCGGGCATGACGCCCTGGTACCACGATGTAACCGCTGGCGTTCCCGCGCCCGCCGCGGCGCACAACTCGGATGCCGTCACGGGCGGCGTGAGCTGGCTCGTGTCGCCGCCAATCAACCTTGCCGCCGCCGGCCCGGAATCGCTCCTCCTGAGTTTCTATTTTGGCACCGTCGGCGATATTGTGAACGAGGGGTTCTACATCTCAACCGGCAATCCGGACCCTGTGGCCGGCGATTATGCCAAACTGGGCGATTACGCGTACATCGTGGGCCAGTGGATGCTCAACCAGCACGACCTGACGCCGTACAAGGGCAACAACCCCGTGTACCTCGCCTTCCGTTACACCGGGCTGAACCCGTACCAGTTGGTGGACACCATTTCCATCACCGGCGAGAAGACCGGCATTGGCGCCGCATGGCTCAAGTCGCCCGCGGCGTTCTCGATCTCAAGCTACCAGGCATCGCCAAGCGTCTCAGGCGCCCTCTTCATCCCCGGTGAAACCGGCGCGGACGGGCCGGCGCCAAACGTCACCGCCCAGTTCGGCTACGGGCCGACAGGCACGCTGCCCGGCGCCTCATGGAACTGGGTCGATGCGCCCTACGCCGGCGCGGACGGCAGCAACGACCTCTTTGCCGCCTCGGCGTTCATCACGGTGTCCGGCATGCAGGACTATGCGTTCAGGTTCCGCCGCGGCGACGCCTCATGGGTCTATGCCGACCTTGACGGGAGCACGAACGGCTACCGCAGCGCGCACGCAGGCAAGGCGGACGTGGCGATGCTCCCGCCGCAGGGCGCCCTGCTGATCAACCAGCCCATCCTGCCCGGGTTTGCCACCACGATCGTATCCTACACCTACCCAAGCAACATGTCCCCCGAGTACATCGAGCTCGCGGACGACCTCGGGCTGCCGTTCGACGCCCATATCAAGTCGGTCCGCTGGGCGGGAGTCTATGGCGGCGCGCGGAACGGAATGGAACGCGGGTTCTGGCTGCGCATCTACGCCGAGTCCAACGGCGTGCCCGGCGCGCTCCTGCACGAGGAATTCAAGCAGGGGTACGCATGCGAGCAGGCGCTGGATGGGCTCATCAGGTACAAGTACAGCGCCAACCTCGCCACACCGTTCCTCATCCACGCCGGGCAGCGGTACTGGCTCTCCATCCAGCACGAGCTCGTGACCAACGCCACGTGGAGCATTGCCGGCGCCGCACCGGCCGCATTGGGCTCGAATGCGATGGTCCGCACGACGCGCATCGAACCGTGGTGGACGCCTGGCGTGTTCAACATCGCGTTCGAGGTGTACGGAGCTTCGACGAATGCGGGCTTCGTTTCCGGCGTCGTCACTGCCGCGCATTCAGGCGCGCCGCTCTCCGGCGCCGGCGTGCGCGCAACCAACGCCGTGCTCGATGTCGCCACGACCACGGGCACGAACGGCGCGTATCTGCTGACGCTCCCCGCCGGCACGTACACCCTCCTGGCCACCGCGCCGAACTACGTGCCCGGCGTCGCCGCCGGCGTGCCGGTGTCAGCGGGAGACACGACCGTCCGCGACTTCTCGCTCGCCGGTTCCGTCCTCACCTACGGCCCGGGCGCCATTGTCGAGCGCATGGACTTCGGCGAACGGGTGACCAACACGGTGTACGTCACCAACTCGGGCCCGCAGGCCGTGTCGTACAGCATGAGCATAGGCAACCTGGAAGCGATGACGGCGCTCACGAAGCGTGTCACCGCATCCCCCGTCCACCTGCCGCCAAGCGACGGCGTGTTCGAGAACGCACCGGCGGCGTTGGGCCCGGAGCCGGCGCAGCCGCGGGCCGGCGCGGACGATGCGCCTGCCGCGCGCAAGGCGGGGATCTATCCAAACGTGCTGAACTACGGGTTCAACATCTCTCTCACGCCCAACGACCTTGTCTCGTTCATGACAGACACGCCGGGCACGCTGATCACCAACCTGCCCGCCGCGGGGGCCTCCGGCAACTTCGTCACCGGCGCCGATTTCATGGGAAGCGATCTCGGCAAGCTGTACTGCATCACCTACAACTCCAGCCTCTTCTTCTCGATCGATGTCGCCAATGCCGCGACCACCATGATCGCCGTCGTTCCCCCTGTCGGCGCCGGCCAGATGTGGACGGGCATGGCTGCCAGCCCGGACGGCAAGCTGTATGTCTGCTCCACCGACATCAGCACCTCGAAGCTCTATTCCATCGACCCCGCGTCGGGCGCACTGGCGTTCATCGGCGTCATCAGCAACGCGCCGGCGATCATCGACATCGCCGTCAGCCCGCTCGGCGAGATGTACGGCGTTGATCTCGTGGGCAACAACCTCGTCAAGATCAACACCGCCACCGGCGAGGGCACGATCATCGGCTCGATCGGCTTCGACGCCAACTACGCGCAAGGCATGGACTTCGACCATGCGAACAACATCCTCTACCTCGCCGCCTACAACAATTCGGTCGGGCAGCGCCAGTTGCGCGCGGCGGATGTGATGACGGGCAACACGACCAACCTTGGCGCGCTCGCCGCCTCGATCGACGGTTTCGCCGTCGCAACGCCCATGTCGCCCCTGTGGGTCAGCATCTCGACCAATGCGGGCACGCTTGCGGCCGGCGCGGCTTCGTCGTTCGATGTCGTGTTCGATTCGGGTGTCGTGTCGAACGGCGGGGTGTACACCGCGGACCTGACGTTCCACGGCAATTTCGTCAACGCGCCGCCCGCGCTTCCGCTGGCGATGATCATCGCCACTGCCCCGATCATCAGCGCGCCTGAGAGCTGTGCGTTCCCGGATACGGTGATCGGTGAGGCTGCCACGCAGTCGTTCGCCGTCGCCAATATCGGCATCGGCGTGCTTACCGGCGCCGTGTCAGGCGTTGCCGCGCCGTTCAGCCTCGCGGGCCCCGCGGGCTACTTCATCCCCGCGGAATCGGACGTGCAGATCACCGTCGCGTTCACCCCGCCGGCTGAAGGCGTGTACAGCAACGTCATCGCCCTGAGCGGCGGCGGCGGCGCGAGCGTGGCGCTGACGGGAGCAGGCGTGCCCGAGCCGTCGCTGCTGCTCTCGACGGCCCTGCTGGCGCTGGGCATCAGACGACGCGGGCGGCCTGTCAGCCGCTCATGACATTTCAGTCAGCAGTGCCGTCTGCGTCATGACATGGCAACCGCGGTTTGTCCCGCGGGCGGCGCCAGGAAGCACGCTGCCGTGGCATTTTGTCGGGCCGCGGCCCCCTTGTGGGCGTGGCACGGAATGTGCGTGTGAACACAGTTGACGTTCATAACAACCACAGTGCAGGAGACACACAATGAAACAGCTTGTCGCACTTCTGGCCATCACCCTGCTGTCGGTCACCGCCATGGCCGAAAGCAAACCCGTCAACTTCAGCTTGACGCCCGACGTGGCCCTCTTCTCGAGGGAATTCCTGATCAAGGGACTGACGCTCAGCTTCTGGGGCGAAAACGAACAGCAGTCGCTCGCCCTGGGCATCGTCAACGGAACGCCGGGTGACAGCGCCGGCGCCGCGGGCGCAATCATGGTCAACTATGCTGATTACTACACCGGCGTCAGAGGCGCCGGCGTCAATTACTCCGCGCAGGACACGCTTGGCTGGGACGGCGCACTGGTCAACTACACGGAGCGCCTGTTCACGGGATTGTTGAGCGGCATCGTCAATGTCGCCGGGCAGTTGAGAGGCGTGGAGCTCGGGATTTTCAATTACGTCGATGAAGCGGACCAGGGATTCCAGGCCGGCCTCATCAACGTCATCGCCAACAACGAAACCTGGTTCTCCAACTTCCCTGACGAGCTCGCCCCGGTGATGCCCTTCGTCAACTGGCACTTCCACGAGTCGGCACGCTGACCGGCGCCGGCTGACACACCCACGAGCCAACTGCCGCGGCAGCCAGACTCACCGGCAACGCCACGTGCCACACGTTGAAACGCCAGGTGTTCGTGGCGACGCCGTCAGGCGTTCACTGCCGCCGCGAGAATATTCCCGAATGCCGTTCAGCCGTCTCCGTGCTCCCTGTGCCTCCGTGAGAGGCCGGCGAATCATCCCCGGCGAGCGGCCCTGCCGCGCGCAGGACCTTGGGCGCGCAACTGGTCACGGTACTGCTGCGGGGAGACACCGGTGATCCGTTTGAACACGCGGCTGAAATGAAATGGATCGGCGTACCCGACTGCGCTGGCAATGTAGGTGACGCTGCTGTCCGTTCTCTCAAGCAGGATGCGGGACTGGTTGATCTTCATCCGCGTCAGCCACTCATGAACACCCATGCCGACGTGGGCGCTGAACGCGCTGCTCAGATACTGCCGCGAGCAGCCCGACACGGCGGCCAGTTGCCTCCCGGTCAGCCACAGGTCGCAGTGCTTCTCGGCGTATAACAACACCTGCCGGACCTGCACGGGATACCGGTCGAGCTGCTTGTCCACGGGAACAGCCTGGCCGGCGATCAGCAGCAGTTCATACCCGAGCACCGACACGCGCTCGCGAAATCCGCGCGGCTTGGTGCGCGGCGTGGCAATCAGCTCCGCGAACCGCTGGCGTGCCTGCCGGAATGCCGTTGGCGCCAGGTGGATGTGGCAAAGGCCGTCCAGTTTCAGCCGCGCGATGATCTCCGCCACGCCCTCCTTCCAGATGGACACGTAGGTCTTCCGCCAACGGCGCGCTGGGCCGGTGTAGTAGCGGCAGTAGTCGTCCGGCTTGACGAGCAGCATGTCGCCGGGGACGAGCAGATGCTGTTCGCCGTTCATCTCCGCGATGCCGTTCCCCTCGAGAACCAGTTGCAGGCTGAACAGGTTCCACGGCAGCCGCTCATACTGGTCACCCGGCCCCCAGTTCGACACACCGGCGAATTTCACCGCCACCGGCAGCCGGTCATCCGGTTCGTCATTGCCCCACGTGATGTCCTTGCTGCGCACGTCGGTCGATGCGCCGCCCGGTGACGTGCGGCGCAGGCGCTCGGCCTGCTGCATCCTTCTCTTGCGCGTCGTGGCCATAAGAGCATTATACGACAAATATCCATGCGAATCAACACCGCCGAATTTCCCGGTTCCGGCGGCTGAAGTGGCCGAGGCTCCGCCTTGGCGAGTGAAAGTGAGTTAACGTAAAGCGATGCCGCGAAGCGGGGTCGGCGAGTACACCCTGGGGAACACTGTCTGCACCGCGACTCCCACTTTGACTTGCCAAGGCACAGCCTCGGCCACTTTAACCTGCCAATCCCGCGAGGCGGGATCGGCCACGTTGACTTGCGCCAGCGTTTCTGTTGGGCATGCACCCAGGCGGGATGCATGCAAGGTGACTTCACATGCGCCCCCTTGAAGCGCAGATCATGGCCCCATCATCTTCGGTCCCTGCCCGCAACATCTCCGCCTCAGCCGGACTAAGGGCAATTGAGAGCGCGCGCAGCGAGTCGGTGAGATGCTCGACGCTTCCCGGCCCGATGATGGGGAACGTCGGGAAGGGCTGGTGCAGCATCCACGCGAGCGCAATGTGATTCGCCGTGCAGCCTTTCTTCTTCGCAAGCGCCTGCGCCAACCGTCGCCGCTGCCAGGTGAGCTCGTTGCCGTATTTCCGTATCACACCCGGCCTGGGAAAGTCAGGCGACTGCAGGGCTTTTTCGTCATAGCCGTCGTACAGCGCGAAGAAGCCGCCTGCCTGCCCGTTGTAGGCCACCTGCGGCAGTTGTGTCCGGCGGTGGAACTCCCACGTGGCATCGTCCATCGAGACCTGCTCGCCGAATTTGTTGGTGACAAGCGGATGGTTGTCCTGCGCGAGGCTCCAGGAGATCTGGCTCGCTTCGATCAGCGGCAGGCCCTGCGCCGCAGCCACAGCGCGCGCCTCGGCGATGCGGCCGGTCCGCCAGTTCGAGCACCCCAGCACGCGGATCAGCCCCTGTGCCACGGGCTCCTGCATCCAGCCGAGGATGTCAGCGACGGGGATCGCGCGGTCATCGCGGTGAAACCAGTAGATGTCGATGTAGTCCGTCTGGAGATGGTCGAGGCTTTCGTGGAGATGGCGCCGGATGCCTTCGCGCGTCATGCAGGTTTCGCCGGTGTTGAAATCGGGATGGCCGCCCTTGGTGCCGATGATCATCCTGTCGCGGCAGTTCCGCGCCTTCATCCAGCGGCCGATGGCCACTTCGCTGTTGCCGCATCCGCCGGCCAGGCCCGTCTTGTCCCATGCGCCGTAGATGTGCGCGGTGTCGACGAAGGTGCCGCCGGCCTCGGCAAAGGCATCGAGCAGTCTGGCGGCAGCGGCCTCGCTGATCTGCGAACCGTACGAACCGCCTCCAAGGCAGATGGTGGAGACGCCCTCAATGCTGCCAATCGCAAGATGGTTCACGATGGATCTCCGTCAATGAGCAAGCGCGCGCGCGGCGTACGCTGCGAATGCGCCGCGCAGATCGCGCGTGTATGCCATCAGGGCGTCCCTGCCAACGCCGTCCTTGTCGCCGCAGCGATACAACGCCGAGGCAAGGATAAGCTCGCGCGCAGCCTGCTCGTAGTGCAGATTGTCAACCTTCGAGCCGGGTGACGCCACGTCGCTCGTGCGGTCGTTCATTTCCTGCTGCGTGGTGATCTGGTGGCCGCTCATGCCGGGCATGCGAAGGCACGCTGCCAGCGGCGCCGCCAGACGCGCGTCAGCCAGTTCCCCGCACGCCCATGCGGCAGCCCAGAAATGCGAGTAGTTCGTCCCGGGGTTCAGCCGCGAGATGAACGAACCGATCGCCGCGGCCGCGTCCGGATGGCCTGTATCGGCAATCGAAACCACCACGGCGTCCGTGCCGCCATAGCCGCTGACGTGGCCGGTGCGGGACATGCGTGGGAACTGCTGGCCTTCGTCCTCTTTGTCGGACGCAAGGTGCTCGCGCAACTCGGCAAAGCCCGAGGCATCGCCGAAGCAGGCAAGCATCTCGGCCGTCAGCAGGCGCTGCCAGACATTGGTGCAGCGCGGGAAGATGGCCTTGAGCGCTGTGCGCGCGGTCTCGGGCGGGGCGGCGAAGAGCAACGCAATGTCCGCCGGCTTGTCCAGGCGCATGGCTGCATGGCGCGCCTGTTCAGCCGTGGGCGGCGGCGTGTCTTCATGGTCAAGCACCTCGGCATCCAGGCAGCCCACCTCGACAAGGCGCTGCTGGAGCTCGCGCACGGGCAATTCACGCGGCGCGATGCCTCCCTGCGCGCACAATGCCGCGGCAAGACCTGCTGCGTAGCCCTGGTTCTGCATGTCCGGCTGCATGCGCACGACGGGCAGACCGTCGCGATGGACGCTCAGCGCAAGGCCCGTCACGATCACGTGCTCCACGTCGCACGGCAGGAGGCAGCGATACGGCACGTAACACCAGAAAACATCGTGGACACTCGAGAACCAGTACCGGAAAAGCGGATGGATGTAGTACGAATGCGCGTCGAAGTTGCTGCGCGCATGGCAGATGCTGTCGCGGAACCGCCGGTGCAGGATGATGTCCATCGGCTGCAGCGTGTACTCGCCGACGATGCGCCGGCGCTCGCGCGTGCCGATCAGCGGGGACGTGTCGAACACGGTGCGGTACTTCTTGTGCCCCGCCGCAAGCATGCGCGTGCAGTCGACCGGATCGGCGTCATCGGCCACGCACCAGTCACTGTTGTTGTAGGACGTATCAGGATTGCGATCACTCAGCCCGGTACCCTGGACGGTGAAGTGCTCGTGCGCCAGATGCTCGTATGGCGCGCCGGCGGCAATGGCGACATCCGCGCTGCCCGTTGCGTCCACGACCTCCCTGGCCAGCACTGCGCCATTTCCCAACGGCGTTGCCACGGCGACGCCGGTAACGCGCCGGCCCTCGACGATGGCGCCGTAGACGATGCTCTGGAACCAGGCCTCGCCGCCCGCCTTGTCGAGTTCCCTGCGCAGCCACTCCATCTTCGGCTCGATCTCCCAGTCGAGGAAGTTGTGATAGGCGAATCTCCCGAC
This sequence comes from bacterium, assembly GCA_012514975.1. Lineage (GTDB taxonomy): Bacteria > Auribacterota > UBA3054 > UBA3054 > JAAYZF01 > JAAYZF01. The sequence goes on along the minus strand of JAAYZF010000365.1, from coordinate 3 downwards.
GCT
>JAAYZF010000364.1 GCA_012514975.1 bacterium | reverse complement strand
TGATGCTGGTGAGCGCCGTGAGAAGGTAGCGGTCGTGCGAGATCAGCACAAGCGTGCCTTTGTAGGCGGCCAGATGGTCCTTCAGCCATTCGACCGCGGGCAGATCGAGATAGTTTGACGGCTCGTCGAGCAGCAGTATGTCAGGCCGGGCAACAAGGGTGCGCGCAAGCTCCGCGCGCATCTGCCACCCGCCGCTGAACTCGCGGAACGGGCGCCCAAGTGCATCGGCGGCGAACCCAAGGCCGCACAACGCCGCCTCCGCCCGGTGCTGCAGGTCGTAGCCGCCCGCGTGTTCGAACGCGCCCTGCAACTCCCCCAGCCGCTTCAGATCGCGCTGCTGCCCCGCGCCGTCAAGCGCATGAAGGCGGTGGGCGATCTCATCGATCTCGCGCTGCATGTGTTCGAGCTCGGGCATGGCGTCCTCGGCGTACTCGAGCAGTGTGGTGTCCACGGCGTGCGGATTGAGCTGCTGGCGCAGGTAGCCGATTTTCACGGCGCGCGGGAGGATGATTTCGCCCCTGTCCTGCTCGATCTCGCCGGTGATGAGCTTGAAGATGGTGCTCTTGCCCGCGCCGTTCGGCCCGACAATGCCGGCGCGCTCGCCGTCGTTGATGCGGAACGAGACGGCGGTGAGCACATCCTGCCCGCCGAAGCTCTTGCTGACATTCTGGAAATCTATCATACCAAGGGATAGTCTACCAACACGGCGGGCGATTTTCAACGTGCAGTTGCACGCACGGCCGCTTTCGGTATAATTAACCGTTTGCGGTTCACAGGCATCGTTGATGCCACGGCAAGGGAGCAGCACATGAAAAGGAAGTTCTCCATCGGCGTTGTCGGCACCGGCATGTGGGGCGACACCCATGTCAAGTGCCTGAAGGAAGACGGCCGCGCAACCGTCTCGTGGATATGCGCGCGGACGCGCACATCGCTCGATGCCGCCATGGAGCGCCACGGCGTGGTGAACGGCACGCTCGACTATCGCCGCATCCTTGGCGATGACGACGTCGACGCGGTCGTCATTGCCACGCCGCCTCACACGCACGCCGAAATGGCCGTCACCGCCATGCGCGCGGGCAAGCACGTGCTGCTCGAGAAGCCCATGGGCATCACGCCGGCGGAGGTGAAACGGATCGTGGCCGAGGCGAAGCGGCATCCAAGGCGTGTCGTCCTCGAGGCGTCCTGCCGCATATCGCGCACACAGCCGAAGTTCGCCTTTGTCAAAAAGCTGGTTGACAGCGGCGCGCTGGGCACGGTCTACCATATCCACTTCCAGATGATGATCCCGACGACGTTTGTCGATTACAATCCGAAGGGCGCGTGGGGCGCGCAGAAGAAACTCGCCGGCGGCGGGCCGGTGATTGACTGGGGCGAGTACGATTTCTCGTTCCTGCTTGGCGTGCTGGGCGACGTGCCAAAGGTCGAGCGCGTCCAGCGCTTCTCGCGCAACGACCTTCGCAGGCAGAAACTCCCGGGCGGCATTGTGCCCGATGTCGAGCAGCATGCCGCCGCGTTCATCATGTTTGACAACGGCGTCACGTGCTACTATGAACGAGGCGCGAGCGCGCACATGATGGCCGATTGCGAAGTGCGCATCTGCGGCACCAAAGGCGGATTGAAGTTCAGCTACCTCGAATGGGACAGGCCGGAAATCGAGTTCTTCCGCGCCGGCAGGAACGGAACGGGGCCGACGGAAAGGAAGACGCTCGTAGTCGACATGGCACGGAAGCCCGACAACTGCAACACCCTTCTCGTCCGCCACTTCCTCGATTGTCTCGAGGGGAAGGCGAAGCCGATGATGCCCGTCGAGCGTGCGGCCAAACATCTTCTCCTGTCGCTGAAGATCGCGGGATGACGGCGGCATTGGAACACCCAGGACACGCATGATCGATGAGTTGAAGGCATGGCAGCGCCGGCAGGACACGCATTTTCTCCTCGCCGGCTTCGGGTCGAGCAACACGGACCTGTCATGGCACAGCCAGGGCAGGCTCACCTGGTTCTGCTGGCTGTCGAGCTGCATACGGTATCATGTGGGCAAGCATGTCGAGGCGGTCAACTGCGGCATCTGCGGCGACACGACGGAGCAACTGCTCACGCGGTTCGGCCGCGACATCACGCCGCTCAGGCCGTCGATGACCATTGTCACCATTGGCGGCAACGATTTCGCGCGGCTCTCATTGGATGCCTACCGGTCAAACCTGGCGCGCATCGTGGAGCAACTGCGCGCACTCGGCTCGCGTGTCGTACTGCAGACGTATTACTCCCCAATGCTTTCCGCGCAGGATCTTGCGCGGTTTGACACGTACATGGAAGCCGTGCGTGCCACCGCCCGGGAGTCGTCCTCGATGTGCATTGACCACTATCCCGAGATGAAGGCATTGTGGCTGCGCGACCCGGACGGCTACCGCGCGGTCATGCAGGATGAAATGCACCTCAATCCGATCGGCAATGCGGCGTTCGGCGCGCTCTGCTGCCGCTCGTTCGGGCTGCCCGATCCTGAATGGCCCGTGGAGAGCGCGGACGCGATCACGGCGGCCATCAACCGGATTTCCACTGCTGTGTAACCTTCTCGGAAGAGGACCATCGCCATGACCATCTCATCCACCACGTTCAACAACCGAAGCGGCTGGCTCATGGACAACGCGTGCGTGCGCCTCGTTGTCCTTGCCGGCGGCGGGCACATCGCCTCGATTGAGCACCGTGACACGCGCGGGCTCAACCCGCTGTGGAAGCCGCGCTGGAAGTCCATCGAGCCGTGGGCGTTCAACAGGAATGTCGCACCGCGGTATGGCGGGTCGAAACTCCTTGCCGCCATCTGCGGCCACAACATCTGTCTCGGCGCCTTTGGCGACCCATCGCCGGAAGAGAAGCGCGCAGGGCTCGACTGCCACTACGAAGCACCTGTCGCCCGATGGCGCCTGGTGCGCAGGAAGCGCACTCCACGCGTCCTCACCCTGCGCATTGGCGCGACATTGCCGGTGTTCCAGATGAACATCGTGCGCACGATCTCCATGCGGCGCAACAGCACGGTTGTCACGGTGACCGAGCGTATCGCGAGCACGGCGAAGCGCGATCTGCCGTATACAATGTGCCAGCACGTGACGTTCGGCGCGCCGTTCGTCGAGAAAGGCGTGACGCTGTTCGATGCGAACGCCACGAAAGGCCATACCTTCCCTGGCACGTTCGGCGCAAAACAGCGGCTGAAGAAGAACGCGGCGTTTGCCTGGCCCAACGGCTGCGGCGAACATGGCGCCGTTGACCTGCGGCGCATTGGCAGGGAATTCCGCTCGTCCTCGGATTTCTACACGCTGCTGATGGACAGGAAAAGCCCGGCTGCGTGGTTCAGTGCGGTCAATCCTCAGCGCGGCCTGCTCGTCGCCTATGTGTGGAACCGGGAGGAGTATCCGTGGCTTGGCACATGGGAGGAGAATTTCTGCCGCGCTGCCGCCCCGTGGAACAGGAACGAGCTGACGCGCGGCATGGAATTCGCCAACTCGCCCTTCCCGCTCCCGCTGCGTGATGAAGTGAACATGGGTTCGTTCCAGGGCCTGCCCACATTCCGCTGGCTTCCCGCCCGCGGCAAAGCGGCGATGACCTATCACATCGTCGTCGAGCCTGTCGGCAGGGAATGCAAAGGGGTGAAGGACATCGCCATCCGCGGCGGCAAGGCGAAGATCACGTTTGCCTGAGCGCTGGGCCACCGTGGCTCGGGCAAGCCGTTTCCGGCGGGTGGGTGCCGCCGGGGCGGCGGTCGCGCTGCGGGCAGCACCCGCGTCTCGCGGGCTTTCTGTCGCCTGAACCGGGAATTTTCCCATCGTCTCGACAAAACCGCCCGGTTATGCTATCATTTCAGGGGATGAAGACCTCCACGAAACAATCGGCGAAGAAACTCTGGGGCGGCCGGTTTTCACAACAGACCAGTTCGCTCGTCGAGCAGTTTACGCAATCGGTCTCGTTCGACCAGCGGCTCGCGCGGTACGATATCACGGGTTCGATTGCCCATGCGGAGATGCTCCGCAAGATAGGCCTTCTCTCCAAGGCCGAGGCGGCGAAGATCATCGCCGGGCTCAAAGCCATTGGGCGGGATATCGCGTCGGGCACCTTCGTGTTCCGCGAGGAGCTCGAGGATGTTCACATGAACATCGAGGCTGAACTGACCAGACAGATAGGCCCGGCAGCGCAGAAACTGCACACCGGACGCAGCAGGAACGACCAGGTGGCCTTGGATGAGCGGCTCTACCTGCGGGACATTCTGGCGCAGGTTGGGACCGAAGTTGCGGCAGTGCAGAAGGCGCTTGTAGCCCTTGCCACGCGGAACAAGGCGCTGATAATGCCCGGTTTCACGCATCTTCAGCACGCCATGCCCGTCCTTGTGGCACACCACTTGCTCGCATATGTGGAAATGTCCGAGCGGGACAAATCACGGCTTGCCGACGCAGCGAAGCGGGCTAATGTGATGCCACT
>JAAYZF010000363.1 GCA_012514975.1 bacterium | reverse complement strand
TCGACGCCGCCCGACAGGCCGCAGATGACACGCTCAGTGCCGACCGCGGCGCGAATCGTCTCGACCTGGTGGCGGACGAACGATTTCATCGTCCAGTCGGGCTTGCACCCGCAGATGCGGCGCACGAAGTTTGTCAACACCCGGCGGCCGTACGCCGTGTGCTCGACTTCCGGGTGGAACTGCACGCCGTAGAGCCTGCGCCGCTCGTCAGCCGCGACGCCGAATTCGGAGTTGCCGGACCGCGCGCAGGTGACGAAGCCCTTGGGCAGCCGGGTCACCTTGTCCCCGTGGCTCATCCACACGACGGATGTTCCGGGCACCTTGTCGAGCAGCGGCGTCGGGCGCACGACGGTGAGATCGGCGCGGCCATACTCGCGCCTGCCGCCGGGCTTCACCGCCCCGCCGAGCGTGTGCGCCATGAGCTGCATGCCGTAGCAGATGCCCAGGACGGGGATGCCGAGGGAGAAGATGCCGGGGTCGATCGAGGGCGCACCCTTCGCGTAGACGCTTGCCGGCCCGCCCGAGAGGATGATGCCCATGGGCTCGCGGGCGCGGATGTCCGCGGCGGAAAGGGTGGGCGGCTCGATCGTGCAGTACACATGCTGCTCGCGCACGCGCCGCGCGATCAACTGGTTGTACTGCGACCCGTAGTCGAGAATGAGGATGTACGATGGCATGTGCGGAAAGAGAAACGGCGCGGACGGAATGCCCGCGCCGCTGCAATGCGCGATCCCTACTTGAAACGGACGAGCTGCTCGAACGACTCGGCCTTCAGGCTCGCCCCGCCGACGAGCGCGCCGTCGATGTCGGGCTGCGCCATCAGCTCCTTCACGTTCTCCGGCTTGACGCTGCCGCCGTACTGGATGATGACGGCGTCGGCCGTCGCCTTGTCCCACAGGCGTTCGAGCCGGCCGCGGATGAAGGCATGCACTTCCTGCGCCTGCTGTGGCGTGGCGGTCTTGCCGGTGCCGATGGCCCACACGGGCTCGTAGGCGATGATGATGCGCTTGATCTCATCGGCCGGAATGCCGGCAAGGCCGTTGGTGACGTGGTCATCAACGACCTTTTCCGTGTTGCCCGCCTCGCGGTCAGCGAGCATCTCGCCGACGCAGACGATCGGGGTGAGGCCGACGGCAAGCGCCTTCCTGGCCTTCCTGTTCACCGTCTCGTTCGTTTCGCCGAAGAACTGGCGTCGCTCGCTGTGGCCGATGATGACGTGGGTTGCGCCGGCCTCCTTGAGCATTTCAGCGCTTACTTCGCCCGTGAAGGCGCCTTCCTTCTCCCAGTGGCAGTCCTGGCCGCCCACGCCGATGCCGCTGCCGGCAAGGGCGTCGGCAACGGACTTGACGGCGGTGAACGGCGGGCAGACAACTGCCTTCACGCCCGAGACGCCCGAAAGGCGCGCGCGCACGTCTTTCACCATCGCCACGGCTTCCGCCACGGTCTTGTACATCTTCCAGTTTCCCGCGATGACAGGTGTTCTCATGATGGACCCAGTGGCGGTTACTGCTGCGTTTTCGTCTTGGGCAGGCCGTAGACCGAGTCGCCGGCTTTGTGTTTGCCTGCTTTCTTGAGGACCTCGATGCGCTCGAAACGTTTCATGACGTTGCGCTTCTTGACGATGCCGGTGCGGCCGAAACTTGAGTGGCGGGACATGTGATGCTCCTTTGGGTATGATGGTTTGTGTGTATGATTGACGATGGCCAGGCTGCGGCGCCGCTAGAGCGACGGCTCCTGGTCGACATAGACTTCCTTGAGTGTTCCCATCTCGAAGACGATGCGGTCTTCCTTGTCTTCCTTTTCGCGCGGGTAAATCCACATCTCGCGCTGGCGCGACTTGAACTCGGGGGATTCCTTCTTGTCGGCAGGCTCGCCCCATTTCTCAATGACGGCCTTCTGCGTCATGCCAAGGCGGAGGCCCTTGTTCGCATCCTCCTCCTTCATTGCCTCGGCCTCCTCGGGCGTGTACCACTTGCCCTTGTACTCGACCATGCCCTTGGCGGCCTGGCTCTTGCGATATTCCTCCTCGGCGCGCTTCCGTTTGATCTCGGCCACTTCGTTCGTGGGCATCCACTTGCCCTCGAAACGTTCGAGGCCCTTCTCCTGCATCTAGAGCACCTGCTTCGTCTGGGGCGTCATCCACTTCCCCTTGTACTCGACGTAGCCTTTCTGGCGGAACTCCTCGGCCTTCATCTCCTTCCAGAGCTCCTCGTTGTGCTTCCTGACAGTCCGTTCATCGAGTGAACGCCAGGGGAAACTGAGCACGCCGGCCGTGGTCTCGATCGTCAGCTCCTTCTCATCGGCCTTGACGATGGTGCCGGTGTAGGTCTTGCCGCTCTTCAGGTAGATCGTCTCAGGCGCCGCGGCGGCAATGGCGGCACACAGGAGGATGCATCCGAATGTCAAGCGCAGTGTGTTCATAGGTTCACCTCTTCGGGCGGTTGAAGCCGGCGCCGGAGTGCCGCCATCACTGGACACCCACAGGCGCCTGGGCGCCGCTGGCCGCGTGCGCCCGTTCTATCCACAAGGTGACTGGCCCGTCATTGACCAGCGTTACATGCATATGTTCCCTGAAGGCGCCGGTGGCGACTGTTGCCTTCTCGCGCCTGAGCGCGTCGACAAACGCGTCGAACACCGGCCTGGCCGCGTCGGGCGGCGCTGCGTTGATGAAGTCGGGCCTCATGCCCTTCCTGCACTCGCCGTAGAGCGTGAACTGTGGCACGGCGAGCACGCTGCCGCCCACTTCGTTCACCGACAGGTTCATCTTCCCGTCGGGCGTCTCGAACACGCGCAGGCCCGCGACCCGCTTCGCAAGCCATTCCGCCTCGTCAACCGTGTCTTCACGGCCTACACCGACAAAGACGAGCAGGCCCCGCTCGATGCTGCCGACCGTGCGGCTGTCGACCGTCACCGCCGCCTGCGTCACTCGTTGTACGAGAGTCCTCATCCGGCACATCTCCTCACCCCGGCCGCCCGGGCGGACGCGGTCAGATGACCAGCCTCCCATCCTTCTGGACGACTGCTCCGTCAAAGTACACCGTGCCGCCCTTGCGCACGTCCTTGATCATGTCCCAATGCAGCGCTGACTTGTTCTTCCCGCCGCACTTCGCATAGGCGTTCCCGACTGCGAGGTGGACTGTGCCGCCGATCTTCTCGTCGAAGAGGATGTTGCCGGTGAAGCGGCTGATGCCATAGTTGGCGCCTATGCCCAGCTCGCCTATGCGGCGCGCGCCCTCGTCCGTTGCGAGCATTTTCCTGAGGAACGGCTCGTTCTTCCCGGCACTAGCTTTGACGACCACGCCCCTGGAAAATTCAAGCCGGATGCCCGAAATCTCGCGCCCGTAGGCCGTCACGGGATACGTGTACGTGATGTGCCCTTCGGCGCTGTCCTCGACGGGCGCGGTGAACACCTCGCCGCACGGCATGTTGTGGTGGCCGTCGCTGCTCACCGCCGTGCGCCCTGCGACGGAGAGCGTCAGGTCTGTGTCCGGCGAGGAGATGCGCACGGTCTTCGCGCGTTGGAGGCGGGCGGCAAGTGATCTCTGGCCGGCGCCCTGGCGCTTCCATGCCGCCACCGGATCCGCCTTGTCAAGGAACATCGCGCGGGCGACAAACGTTTCGAATTCCCCGAGGGACATGTCTGCGTCCTGCGCGTATCCGTCGGTTGGGTAGAGCGTGCCGACCCAGTTGTCGTTCTTCAGGATGATGTCCGACAAGGGCTTTGCCGCGCGCGACGTGGCGACCTGCTTGGCCGGGTCGACGGAGCTGAGCTCGCGCGTGTTCCGTTCGCTGCGGATCGAGATGATGCCGTCGAGATGCGCGGCCTCGTGGAGATCGAGGGGGGAGAGGTACGACAGTTGCGCGGGCGATGCGCAGTCGTAGAACAGCTTGGTCATCCCCGGCAGCGACACCGTGACGCGCGGATGCGCGCCGGCGCGCAGCAGCTCGGCGAACACGGCGCGGATAAGCGGCTCGGCGTCAACGCCGCCGCGCACCTTGATCACGCTGCCGCGCTCGACCCGGATCGAGTAGCGCACGAGCAGCCGCGCCCATCTATCTATCCATTCAGCCTTCATGGCATCCTAAACAAGACAGCGGGATTATAGCAAAACAGGCGCGGCAAGTCAAAAACAGGGAACGCACGCCCCAGGAGTGGCACGGTCCGCCTATTCCTTCACCGCGCCGCTCGCAAGGCCGCTGACAAATTCCTTCTGGAGCGCAAAGAAAAGGACCGCCGGCGGGATGATGGCGAGAAGCGTGCCGGCAAGGAAGACACCGTACTGCTGCGCGTAGGTGCCTATGTACTGGCTGAGCACGACGGGCAGCGTCAGCTTCGCCGTGTCCTGCAGGTAAATCTGCGGCGCGATGAACGCGTTCCAACTGCCCAGGAACGTCACCAGGCAGAACGCGCCCGTCATCGGCCGCACAAGGGGCATGACGACATTGAGATAGATCGAGAATTCGCCCGCGCCGTCTATCCGCGCCGCGTCGAGCATGCTGTCCGGCACGTGCACGATTGCCTGCCTGAAAAGGAACATTCCGAACACGCCCGATGCGCCCGGGACGATCAGCGCGAGATATGTGTCCATCAGGCCGAGCGAGTAGATCAG
>JAAYZF010000362.1 GCA_012514975.1 bacterium | reverse complement strand
GGGGATCAAATGATCAATGCCAAATGATCAATGGCCAATGACCAATGATCAGTCACGCCGCCTCCGCCTTGCGGCATCACTGACCCAGCGCCTTTTTCGCCTGGCCGGCGACCGTGGCGTCTTTGTCCTTTGCGAGGAACGTGAGCACTGCGCGGGCATTCGCATTCGTCTCGTTTGCGAGGCGGACGGCGACGAAGCGCCTTGTGGCCTGGTCGCGCGACTGGGCAGCCTTGCTGAGCGCGCGCTGTGATGCGGGCGATGAGGCAAGCGCGTCAATCGCCGCGGCGCGCGCGGTGAAGGATGTGCTCTCGAGCGACGGCGTGATATCGGCGGTGCGCATCGATACCGGCGCGCCTTGGACGCGCCACAGCGCAAGCACGAGATACGCTTCGGCCGAGATCGAGCTGATCGAGAACTGGACGCTATCCGTCTTGTCAAGATCCCACGTGCACTCGTCCTTCTCGCGTGCGCGTGCGCGCTGGAGATAGAACTTGAGCGTGTCGTACATTCGGCGCGAGGGCAGGCCGAGGTTGGCGATCGCGCGGTATGCGGGTTTCTCCCACAGATAGCCATGCTCCTGGTTGATGATGCGGTCGAGCACGGGCAGCGCGAGTTCGGATTTTGATTTCTCGAGGATTTCGACGGATTCCATCACGTTCTTCATCGTTACGGCGCTTACCAGCGGGTCCTTCTCGATGCCGCGCGATTTCACGGCGAAAAGCACGCCCGGGTAGTCCATCTCGAGCTCGCTGTTCTCGGTGAGTTCGGCGTCCTTCTTCCCGTCACGCTCGAAGCAATCGGCAAGCGCGCGTTCCATAAGGCCGTACAGCGCGTTGTGCTTCGCCGCGGCCATCGCGATGCCCACCCCGCGGTCAATCACGAAATTCCGCTCGACCAGCGACATCGCGTTCGGGAACTGGCGCGAGAGCCTGACAAGCGCATAGACCGCCTGGGCCCGTGCGCGCTGGACATCGTACTGGCCGGGGCCGGCGGAGATGCTCTTCTCGAGCTCGTTGCAGTTCTTCAGCACCTGTTCGAGGAGCGCGACGCTCCTCTGGTCGGGAATGCGTTCCAGCCGCACGGCTGAATTGCGCAGCATCTCGGGTATCACGCAATCCACCAGGTTCGACTCGATCTCGACAAGCTCGGCCTGCTCGGCCCTTGTCAGCGTGCGCGCGGCGCAGGGGAGGGCAGTGAAGAACGCCGCGGCGCACAACGCGATGAACATCACAGATAAGGCGCGAACCATACTCGAGTTCCCAAGGGTTATACTCAATACTTAAGTGTACCAAAATGGAGGCACGCGCGGCAAGTGCCACTGTGTCCATCGGCGTGATAACGCGACAGACTGCTTTCCGTGTCCAGCTTCGTTGTCCATGCAGTCAGACGCCCCCCGAGAAGCGCACCGTCCAAGGTGCGTTCCGTCATTGGCGGTCTGCAACAATCTCCATCAGGTCCGGCAGGTCGTACACTTCGAGCGCGCCTGGCACCACGTCAGCCAGCCGCACAGCGGGCGGACGCGCCTTCATCATGGATTCCCACGGCACGAGATGCCGATCGAGCCGGATCGCTTCAACGCCGGAGTCCAACGCCGCCGCGTGCAGCGCCACCGGGATGGCCGCCCCGCACCCTCGCACCACCACAGCTTTCACGCCGGCTTCCTGCCGAGCCCACCGAAGAACCGCCAGTAGATCGAACACGCGCTGGCCGAGCAGAGGCCTGTTGAGCATCAGCCCCAGTTGGGCCTCTTGCCAGTCTTCGCCGAACCAACCCGCCCAGCGCCGGTCCAGCCGTGCGGTGGGTCGCGTCGCCCCCCAGCCGCGCAGGTCCGGAATGAGCACGCGATAGCCCTGCCTAGCCAGTGCTTCGCCCGGTCCGCCCGGCTTCGACACGGCGTCGCAACCCGCGTCCGAGACCACGACTGCGTATGGCCTTCCCGTCGTGCCCACAGCCGTCAGTTCAACGGCAGGAACCACGATATCCGACTCCGTCGCGAACCGCAGGCTGCGAACCGTCAGGACGCCGTGCGTTTCAACCATCTCATCGACGATCCTGGCGGGCGGAATCACCGCCGGCAGCGCAAGCAGGCGGCGAACTTCGCCCAGCAGCGCCTCGCGGGACTGGACGGCGGCGGCCGCCTTCCGCTTCGCCGCCAGTGCTTCCGCCTCGGCGATGACCAAATCCACCACGCTCCGCCCCTTGAGCTCCAGAACACTCCCGGTCGGTGTGCACTGTAGTTCGCGGCGGGACAGAACCTCCGAGGGCTCCTCGCGAACTGGCTCATCCCGTCCCTGCAGCCACCGCATCATCCACGCGGCGGCAGACTCCCGGAGCGGCTGCGAGAAGCCGTGCTCCACGTCGTGCTCGCTGATCGCCACGCGGTCGGCGTACCCGAGGACACCGAGCAGCCGTTGCGCCTCCACGCAGGAACTGCGGGTTCCCTGGATGTCGAAGAAATCCTTCTTTGCCGCAAGAAGCAACGTCGGCTTCGGCGCGTGCATCGACGGGAAGTCGCCATGGTTCATCCCGGCCGCGATCTGGCCGGTGATGTGCTGCTCGGCATCCTCCACGCCGCGCGTGGGGAGAAGCCGTTCGAAGCTGGTGATCCAGCACCCCGGCGCCGCCGCCTCGATGCGGTCGTCGAGCGCCATGAGATAGGACGTCTGCGTGCCGCCGCCGGAAATGCCGGTGCATCCGAGTCGTTTGGCGTCCACTTCGGGCCGTTCGGCCAGGTAGTCCAAGCTGCGCATGGCATCCCATATGAAGTAGTGGGCCACCTCTCGCCCAACCATCAGGGATGCGGCGCCGATGAGCGTGTGCTCGAAGACCGACGGGTACTCACCAAACTCCACTTCCGGGAACTGCCTGCGCTCCCCCTGCCCGATCGGATCGAAGGTGAGTGCCGCGAACCCCCGGCGCGCCAGCAGGATGCAGATGCGCTGGTAGCCCTCATAGGCCTTGGCGTCATCCGAATGCCCCAGCGGCACCAGCACGCCGGGGAACGGGCCCTGGCCATCCGGAACGTAGAGCGACGCCGTCACATGGTGGCCAGGCCGGCTCTCGTAGATGACTTTCTCGATCCGAAAGCCATTCTGGCGGATGGTGCCGACAACGCGGGCATTGAGCGGTGTGCGCTCAGGCCACGGGCCAACGGCATTCCGGAACCATGCCTTTATCCTCTCCCGCCGCTTGTTTACCGCATCCGCCGTGGCGAGCGCCGCCACATCGGCGCGGCGCTGCGCCAGTTGCTCCTCGGCCCGGCTCTGAAGACAGCGCCAAAGCATCCGGCTAAGATCTTCCGTCGAGTCGCCAACCAGGGCGACTTTGCCCGGCTTGGGCGCTTCCGGTTTCGCGATCTCGATCCGGGCATAGCTCATCTCCCCGGACCACTCCCGGAAACTGGCGCCTTCGCGCGGCCTCCAGCCGCCGCGCCGAGGACCCAGCAGGTCCAACGTCCAAGACGGCAGGTTCCCCGCCCGCGGCGTGGCCGTGAAGAACTGCACGAGGGGGTGCTTCAGCGGCAGGGTGACCGGCACTGTCGGCGCCCCGTCCGCCCGGATTTCGATAATCCGATTCTCCGACAAATCCCGGGCGCCTTCCTCACCTGACACCCGACACCCGACACCCGACACCCCACCCATGCCGCTCACATAATAGACCACAAACAGCCGTCCGTCGGGCGTTACGTGAAAGCGGGGGGTGCTGAGCGTGTCCCCCAGAATCCTCTCGCCATTGTCGAGAACGTAGGGGAGGCCCACCTGATCGAGATCCGTTGGTATCGCCGGATCGGCGCCCTCCCCGGCTTCCAGCAAGCTCCGCCTCGTCAGGATTCTGCCGTCTTTCAGCGTGGCATACCGCAGGCTGTACACGCGCCGAATATCCTTGTAGAGGGCGTCGCGCAGAAACGGCAGCATGGGCGAGCGGAACCAGAGCAAGTGCACGGTGCCCGCGGCATCCACGTGCATGTCCGTCGCGAATAGCCAGCCGCCGTCATCGAAGGTGTTGTCAATCTCCAGCCATTCCGCGAAGGGCTTCTCGCCGATGCGTGGCGTCCAGCTGTAAAGGATGCGCCTCATCCGGTTACCGCGTTGGCGACCGGCCATGCCCGACTCGCCCTTCGCGTTGGGGTCCTTGCCGATGCCCAAATCCGCTACGGCCTTCACGCGATCCCAGTTGTCGTAGGCCGACACGCCGCAGAAATGAACGGCCCGGTTGCGCAGCACAACAACTGGATAGTTCACGCGCGCGTGTGTGGCGCCGAATGGCGCGAGATCCGTCTTCGCGTACGGCGGCCAGAACAGTTTGCCGCCCGACCAAGCCCCGTCGGCCTTCAGGAGAGCCCACTCGGAATTCGCATAGTCCGCGTTCTGGAACACAATAATCTCCCCGCTGGACGCGTCTGCCGCCATGGACCGGTAGGAATGCTGATTGAACGGGGGCTGCCCCTGCCATCCAGGGAGATGGACGCGCGGGCGAGCCTTCGCGTCCACCGTCGCGAATTCCAGCAGTTCCGGCCGCGACGGGCCTCCGCCAGCCGCCGTCGGCGGCAAGAGCGTGGGATTGGCGGAGACAAACAGGCGGCCGTCCGGCAGGCGCGCCAGCGGCGACGGTTCGCGCGTGCGGCCCTTCTCGTCCGTCCACAGACGCTCCCAGCCCGCCGCGGTCCGTCGCATCAGAAACCAGCGGCAGTCGTTCATCGGTTTGGCGTCCGGCGCCCGCTCATAGCCGCTGACAAAGACCTCGTCGCCCTGCCGCGCGATGCAGGTGTTCCCGAAACACCACATCGGGCTTGACCCGTTGTTCGAGTATCGGCTGGAGTAAAGCGTTTCCTCCCTCGTGACCGACACCTCAAGGCCCTTCGATCCGGTCCGCATCGCATCCTCCGCTCCGGCTGTCGCCACCACGCAGAGCGCAACGATGCCCGCGCGCCCCGCATGAGTCACAGTCGTCATAACGCTCCTTCTGTCCACGGCTCGGTGTCAGCCCTCGAGAACCGCCTCGCGCATGGCGAGGGAATTCCCAAGCGGAATCACGTTGTTCAACTCGGTACTGCTCCCGATCATGATCCGGCCCTCAGCAGCATCCACGGCCCGGCGGACCGCTGGGCCGTCAGCCCCGCGTCCACCTTCGCGTCGATCACATCGCGTAGCGGCCTGTCCGCTCATGACGGATGTGCCTGACTCTGACAGGCACTTGACAATCGCTCCGTTCGTCGGTAAAAAAAAGAATCCGATCGCCGCCAACACCCGAGCGTTGGCGGTGCCGGCATGTGCACTCATTCCCTCACTCCATCCGCTGAAACGGCTCTGCTGGCCACACGCCAGCCACGTACCGCCATCACAATGGCCGTCGTCCGCAAGAAGTCTCTTCTCTTGTTGCCCGACTGGTTGTTCCGTACTCTGCGGACTCGGCAACATCTTCTGGGTGAACACTATAGAGTAATCTTGTTGACTTGTCAACGCTCCCTGCTCTCCCCTCTGAGACTCAGATACAAGGGCTGGCGCGGTTGACACGCGTTCGCCGAAGCGCGTGGTACGACGTGACTCCACTCACGGCGACACGCGGGATACGCGCGTCCGGCTGAGTCTGCCAGGCCTTCAGCCCTTATATAGGAATTCCAAGGCTGCCGTCCGTGCCATTTGCATTTTCCCCGGCGGTTGTGTTAAACTAGGGGCAGGGAAGAATTGACAGCGCATTGAACCATCCGGAGAACGGCTATGAACGTGACCAAAGGCAATGATCTCCACATCAGCGCGCCCGACCGCGTCGGCCTGCTTGCCGACGTTGCCGGCCGGCTGAAATCGCAGGGCATCAACATTCTCGGCATCTCGGCCTATCATCGCGACAAAGTCGCCTGGCTGATCATGCACACGAGCGACCCGGTGAAGACCGCCGACATCCTCAGGGACTTCACGGTCAAATGGCAGGAAGTGCTCGTCATCGAGTGCCCCACGGGCGTCGGCTCGCTCGCGCAGATCGCCGGGAAGCTTTCCGCCGCGGGGATCAACATCCTCTACTGCTACGGCTCGGTCGGCGACGGCGCCATGGCGCGGCTCATTGTTGACACGGCGAACAATGACAAGGCACTCGAGGTGCTCAAGCAGCTTTAGGTTTCCTGCATACGGCGCAGGAAATCTATGACTCGTTCTTCCTGATGTTGGGCGCCCGGCGTCTTCACACCGGGCGCATCATGGATTCATGGGTGCGGCAGGACATATCTTCCATCATTCCACCATTCCATTATTCCACCGTCGTCCCCCGTTTCCCGGCGGGGTTTTGACAAAAAGAGG
>JAAYZF010000361.1 GCA_012514975.1 bacterium | reverse complement strand
GGGATGGAGAAGGCAACCATGGATCTCGCAGCGGCGCCGGCTCTGGCACGCGCCATGCTCGACGCCGCCGGCGAATTCTCCGTGCGCCTTGCGGAACAGGCGTGCGACCGCTTTGCCATCGACTGGCTCTGGACGGGCGACGATGTGGGCGGACAGCAGAATCTCATCATGAGCCCGCGGTGCTGGCGCGACATGGTCAAGCCGCATCTCGCACGGATCTTCGCCGTCGGCACATCGCGCGGGTTGTGGGTGGCGTACCACTGCTGTGGATCGCTCCGCCCGATCATTCCCGACTTGATCGAGATCGGGCTTGATGTGCTGAATCCAATCCAGTGCAACTGCCCCGGCATGGACCCGTTCGAGCTGAAAAAGGAGTACGGCTCCGCGCTCTCCTTCATGGGCGGCGTCGATACGCAGGACCTCCTCCCGAACGGCAGTGCTGATGAAGTCTATCGCGCTACGCTCCGGCTGGTGGAAGGGATGACGGCAGACGGCGGCGGCTACGTTCTTGCCGCGTCGCACGCTGTGCCGCCTGAAACGCCGATTGAGAACATCTTCGCCATGTACAACGCCGCGGGAATCACGCAGGAGGAAATCTTCGACCGCGCTGCCGCCTTGCGCGCTAGATAGAAAATGTTGGGAGTTCCGCCTTCAGGCGGGCCGTTCGTGCCGCACAAACGGCTTCGCTGAAGCTGGTGCTGAAACGATAGGACTTGCGAGCCAATGCAGACGCGGATCCTGCCGTTCGCCTGGATCCGCGGTCGTTAACGGCCGCCGATCGGTGCGGCGTGATCGGCGTCTACACTGGCGCTCAAGCGTAGAGAAACGCATGATCGACCTGACAGCAAGAATCACAATTTGGGGCCTGACCCCGCTGGTCTGGCCAGGAGCGTGATATGTATGAAACGAAAATGCGTGTGCGTCTGTGTCTTGCTCGCCGTGGCGTTTGTCCTGTCAGCGTGCACCTCGCCGCCGTCGAACGGCATCACGCAGGTCGCCACGATCGACGCATTGGTTGCCGGCGTCTATGACGGGCACATGTCCCTGAAGGAGTTGCGCCAGTACGGCAACTTCGGCATCGGCACCTTCGAGGCGCTGGACGGCGAGATGATTCTTCTCGATGGCGACTTCTACCAGGTGCGCGCCGACGGCAAGGTGTATCACCCTGACCTCGCCGAACGAACACCCTTCGCGTGCGTGACGAAGTGTGTGCCCGACGTCAGGGAGGCCATAGGGAACACGATTGACATGAAGGCGATGGAAGCGAGGATCGATGCCCTCGTTCCCCAGTCAAACCGCTTCTGCGCCTTCATCATGCACGGCGAGTTCCGCCGCGTCGTGACGCGAAGCGTGCCGGCCCAGCGAAAGCCCTATCCTCCTCTTGCCGAAGTGACCAAGACACAGCCGGTGTTCACCTTGTCGAATGTCCGTGGCACCCTCATCGGCTTCCGCTCGCCGGCTTTCGTCAAAGGGCTGAACGTGCCCGGGTATCATGTCCATTTCCTGACTGATGACCATACTGGCGGCGGTCACGTGCTCGAATTCGAGATGACCAGTGGAACGCTCGAGTTGGATACCGTGCATGAGTGGTTGCACCTCTACCTCCCGTCGGTCAGTTCCGCGTTCGGCGCGACCGACCTGACGCAAGACCGCAGCGAGGATCTCGAGAAAGTGGAAAAGGAGTGACATCAGATGAAGAGAAGCATCCCAACAACCCAGGGAGAATGGCAATGACCGCTTCTGCCGCCTCAACGATCAGGAGCTTGGTTGACTTGACCGCCATTATCGATGCCCCGGACGAACGCCACCGGACACATGTCGATCTGTTCTATCCCGGCACACGTCTCCCGGACGAGACGCTCATCACGCGTTGCGTGCTGCTCGACGTCTCGTGTTCGCCAGAGAAGGTGGACCTCGCCGCGCTCCCCGCACTGCACGCTGTCGAGAAGGGATGCTCCGTCATCCTGAAGACTGGCTGGGAGCGCCATCGCGGCACGCCCGCCTATGACAAAAGCCCGTCCATCGATAAAGCGCTGATCGAGCGGCTGGTTGCGCAGGGCGCAGCCTTGATCCTTGTGGATTCCCCCGGAGTGTGTGGCGGCGCGACGGGGCCGGAACATTGTGCCATGGACAAGTACCTGGCCGACAACAAGGCGCACGCCGTCGAGAACCTGGTGAACCTTGACATGATCACCGCGGCGACGTTTGCGCTGTACTGTTTCCCCATCTACGCCATGCGCACGAACGCCGCGCCGTGCAGGATTCTGGCTGACATGGGCACGCGGATTCAGACGCTGAGTGGCATGCCGCATACCGACGCCTGCGAGCCAATGTAGACGCGGATCCTGCCGTTCGCCTGGATCCGCGGTCGTTAACAGCCGCCGATCGTGCGGCATGATCGGCGTCTACATCACTTCAAGGAGGAGACACATGAAGAGATTTGCATTGATGACAACTGCCGCAATGGTTGCGGCACTGGCGACGGCAGCCCACGCTGCGAACGCCGCCCGAGCGGATTTCTCATGGCAGCAACCGCATGCCAGGGTTCTGCCCAACGGTGATTTGGAATGGGCGCCCAAGGCGTTCGTTTTCGAGAAAGGCGCTTCCGTGCGTTACATAGACTTTGACGCCGGCGACGACACGAAGGACGGCCGGACGCGGCAGACCGCCTGGAAGCATCATCCCTGGGATGCCAGCGCGGCAGGCCTTGCCAGGGAGTGCACGGGAATCCACACATACGTGTTCAAGCGCGGCGTTGCCTATCGCGGCATGCTGAAGGCCAGCGACTCGGGCAAGCAGGGCAATCCGATCAGGCTGACGAGCGATCCGGCCTGGGGAACGGGCGAAGCGGCCCTCTACGGCTCGACGATGGTCACCGGAGGCTGGAAGCGGTGCGCCGCCGCCGACGCGCCCGCCGGCATGCCCGAGCCACGGAAGGTCTGGTATCTCGACATCGGCACGGAATTCAACCCGCGCTGCGTTTTTGAGACGCGGACCGCCGCGATCCACCGCATCCACATCGCCCGCAATCCGAATTTCAGCGAGTCGAACCCGGATGACCTGATGGCCGACTGGTTCACCTGGACCGGCCCGAGCAACTGATCGTTCACCAATGAGGATACGGCGCATCTCGTGCAGAAGGACCCGCATTTCTATGACGGCGCGCATATCTGGAGCGAATGGGGCGACCAGTGGGACAACATGGGCCTGCCGCGCTTCTTCCCGGCGGGCACGTACGACCCGCGGGCGCACACCATCGAGCGCAGGGGCTTCGTCCATGGCAAGGCCAACATCGGCCACCGCTACTACATCGAGAACCTGGCCGCCTTCCTCGATACGCCGGGCGAATACTACTATGACGCGAAGGGCGCGCATCCAGGCCGGCTCCACATCCGCCTGCCCGATGACCGCGATCCCAACCAGTCCGTGGTCGAGCTGGGACGCGAGGTGAACCTCATTGACATCCGCGACCAGAGCCACATCGCGATCACCGGCCTGCGCTTCAGTTTCATGAATCTGCCCAGGGGCGACGATCCGATGACGATCTTCGCCAATCCGGCTGTCTACGGTCGTGCCGTGGCCGTGCGGCTGATGGGTGATTGCCGCGGCATCCGTGTCGCAAACTGCCGTTTCCTCCACGTGCCCGGAGCCGTGCAGGGCAGCCCGCGCATCAGCCCCGACATGCTCAACTGGCCGTACGCGGACCTGAAGGCCAAGACCACGCGGGACCTGATGGACGAAATCGAGATCACCGACAACGACATCGATCATGCCGATGCAGTTGCCATCGAGCTCCAGGACGGCGGCGCGGGCTATGGCCGGAAAAACGACGAGCTCCTCATCGGCGAGCTGGGCCGCGTGCACATCCTGCGGAACCGCGTCCACGACGCCGTGTTCCGCAACGGCGCCTCGGGCAACGGGCCGGCCATCGGCGTGACCTGCGCCTCATTGGTCGAAATCGCAGGAAACTTCATTGACCGGGCGTGGGGCGTCGGCATCTGGTGCCTGGGCGGCAAGGGCGGCGGCGATGAGCGCAACCGGCCGCTCATCCGCAACCTTGTCCATCACAACAAGCTGACGAACGTCCTGCTCGGCTGCAACGATTGGGGCGGTATGGCGATCTGGCAGGGCGGCTCGAGTTACGCATACTGCAACATCGTCTACAATCCCCTCGGGCTCAAGCACATGATCAAGGCTGGCGGCCTGCCGTGGCGCATTCAAGAATGGTCGTGCAACGGCTTTGCCTATTACCTCGATGGCACGTACAAGAGCTACATCTTCAACAACATCGCATGGGGCAAGTTCAACGATCTCGACAACTGGCTCAAGAACCGGTCGGCCTTCATGATGGTGCTCGGCTTCCAGAACAACTGGTTCAACAACACCGTCTACAAGTTCTGCTACGGCGTCACCGGCAGCAGCGGCCAGCGCAACACCATGCTGGGCAACATCTTCGCCGACATCAGCAACAAGTTCTTCGGCCAGGATGCCCCCGGGGACATCTCGCTGCACATGGGCCAGATCGCGGCGGGCCGGAGTGCGGAGAAAACCTCGGCCGCATCGACGCTCGCCTATGGCTTCAATGTGTATTACGGCACGCCGACCAGCTTCGGCCGCCTGGTGGGCAAGGATACGGCGGCGGACATCGAGGCGTTCCGCCGCGGGCTTGCCGACGCAACTCCGCGGGCGGGCGACGTCGGCGTGATGTCCCCTGACATGCCGCTGGCCGATCCGGACAAGGGCGACTTCCGGCCCAGGCCGGGCAGCGTCGCCGCGGGGCGCGGCGTGCGGTTCTTCGTGCCATGGAGCCTGTACATGACCGTTGGCGAATGGTCGTTCACCCGCTTCAACGCCGATCCAACAGTCGTGCTCGGCGAGAACTTCTTCATGTCGGACGAGTACGTGACCCGCGAGATGTACTACGAGATACCCCGCAACGATCTCACCGCGGTGGGCGCAAAGGCGGAGGACTACGTCAAGGGCGCGCTCGAAGACTGGACCGACGGTGCGCTCATGTTCAACGGCAGGGACCGTTTCTGCATTCTGAAGGACCGGGAGCTGAAGAGCGACTACCCGGTCACCCAGGCGTTCGTCGAGGACAAAGGCAAACGCGAACAGCGCAACGGCACGTTCACTTATCCCGGCAGCAAACGCCGCACAGTGGACATGGGCGTGAACAGTTTCCTGATCGAGGCGTACCAGAAAACCACTGCGGGCCTCACTGGCGCCGTGGTGGTGTCCAAGGCGGCCGAATCCGGGTATGTGCTGGACATTGGCAGCCGGGGCCGCGTTCGCCTGACGATTCGCGCGGGCGGCAAGGAGGCCTGCTCGCGGACGAGTTCCGTCGCTGTCAACGACGGCAAGTGGCATCACGTCATCGCCGAGGTGGACCGTGCCGCCAGGGAAGGCATCGCGATCTATGTGGACGGCAAGGCTGCCAACGGAACATTCACTGGGCTGATGCCTGATGGAAACGTTTCGCTGAAGAATAGCGCCGACTTCCTCGTGGGCAAAGGCGCTGCCGGCGGCTTCTTCGCCGGAGCGATCGATTTCCTCCGCGTCTGCCGCGGC
>JAAYZF010000360.1 GCA_012514975.1 bacterium | reverse complement strand
GGCCCAAGCCGCAATAGGCGCAGCGGAAGTGGCAGCCCCAGAACGAATGGATGGCGTAGGCAGGCTGGCAGACGAGGCCCGTGGTGCGCCGGTACTCGTCGTCGCCGCTGCTCCGCCAGTCCCAGCCTCCATAGCCGGCATAGTGGAGTATCCAGTGTTTGAACAACTCGGGGTAGCGACGTTTGCGCTCGGCCCGCTGCTGCGGCGAATGATGGTAAAGGAACTGGTTGAAGATGACGACGGGCTCGATGTGGCTGCCATTTCTGCCGTGGCGCGGAAGCGCGTTCAATTTCTCGTCGATGACGATCTGGTGCAGCTCGGGGTCGCCGATCACACGTGGCGGCGCGGCGCAATGGATGAACGGCAGCATTCGAGCGATGCGCTCCATCGAGCGCGAATCGTCGTGCGCTTCCTGTGTGATGTAGACGGCGCGGGCATTGATGGGGATCATGACCGTATTCTACCATTTTCGCACGGTGGACACAAAGCCGGGGGCCGGCGCTGTTTGCCCCGGCTTCCGCGGAAATGATATACTATGGATGACGTTCTGCAGCGCCCCCTGGTTTGTCCGGCGATCTCCTTCCTCCACACGAAGAGGACCGTATGCGCATCCATGGACTTCTACCCGTGCGGTTGGCAGCCATGTGCCTGGTCGCGGCGGCAGCCATGCACGTGCGCGCCGCGGTGATTCATGTCTCGCCTTATGGCGCGCACATCCAGCCATTCTCGACGTGGAGCACGGCGGCGACGTCAGTGCCTGCCGCAGTGGCCCTTGCGCGCCAGGGAGACGAAGTGCTCGTCAGCAACGGCTACTACACGCTCGAAAGCACCGTGCTCGTCACCAATGCGATCTTCCTGCACAGCATTGCCGGAAGGGACGAAACGGTGTTGGACGGCGACTTCTCGAGGCGCTGCATCCGCCTTGCCGCGCCGGGCGCGGTGGTCGAGGGATTCACCCTGTGGCTTGGCTATGTCGAGGGCACGTGGCCGGCGGGAGCGGGCGGGGCGGCACTCGTCGAGGCAGGCACGCTTCGCTCGTGCAGCGTCACCGACAGTGACGCGAGATTCGGCGGCGGGGTAGCCTGCGTTGCCGGCATGGTGACCAATTGCATCATCGAGGGCAACGCGGCGGAAGTGGAGGGCGGAGGCGTGTACATGCGGGGCGGGCAGATCGAGGCGTGTGTCATTTCGCTGAACAGCGCTGACGAAGCGTATGGCGGCGGCGTCTTCTGCGACGGCGCGGGCAACCTTGTCCGCTGCGTGATTGCCGACAACAGCGCGGTGCTCTCCGGCGGCGGGGTCTATTGCAATGAAGGCGGCTTCATGGCCAGTTGCCTTGTGACGGGTAATGACGCCGACTATGGCGGCGGAATCAACTGCTACCGCGGCGGCCGCGTGGTCAACTGCACGGTGACGGACAACGAGGCGTACGAGCGCGGGGGCGGCATCCGCTGCGTGCAGGGCGGCACGGTGTACAACTCGATCATCTACGCCAACATTCCGGCGAATGTGGCTGTGACGGCAGGCGGCGCGCTGTTCGGCTATTCGTGCATCGTGCCTCTCGAAGCCGGCCAGGGCAACATCGCCGCGCTCCCGCTCTTCACCAACGCCGCGAGCGGCGACTACTCGCTCAGCGAATTGTCTCCATGCATCGATGCGGGCACCAACCTTGCCGAGCTGGCGGGGACGCTTGATCTTGCAGGCATGCCGCGCATCTTCGGCGCGCGCGCCGACATGGGAGCGTACGAATGGGTGCCTGAACCGTGTGTGGCGGCGGCGTGGCTGTGCGCCTGCATGATGGCGTGGATCAGGCGCCGGCGCGGCACGGCGGCGGTTGCGGCGATGGCGTCCGTCTTCCTCTGCTGCCACGGCGCCCATGCCGACATGCCGCGTTTCGAGGTCGACGCGTCGACAAGCGGAGAGCGCTATTACCCTGATATTCACGACAACACCGCCGTCTGGTGGGAGGGCGGCAACGGAGGCCAGTTCGTCTGGCACGATTGGATCGCCGACGAAGAGGACGTCTCCCCCGCCGTCTCGCCGCAGCCGCTTCGCGCACGGATGTACAAGCGCGCCATCACGTGGTCGGATGAGTTCTCTGCTGACCCGGATATCTGGCTCGCGATGCTTTTCGAGGACCCTGAGGAGAACCCCGTCGAGGTGATCATCGAGCAGCCTGAAGACGGAACGATTGTCACCGGCGGCTTTGTCTCCATGTCCGGCCTTGCCAATTCCCTCGCCGGTGAGCTGGTCGCGGTGCAATGGGAACTGCTTACCGCCGCCGAGGAAGTGCTCGATGCCGGCCCGGCCACCGGGCTTGCGCAGTGGCACTGCACCGTCTACCTCGCCCCGTCCGATGAAAGCTACAAGGTGCGCATCCGCGCGATCGACGCCATAGGCAACAACGGCGAGGAAGTTGTCTCGCTCAGCGCCACAGGGCAGACGGTGCGCGCATACGCCGTGCGCGCCGCCGTGGCGGACGACGCCGGCGCGTTCGCCGTGTGCGCCGCGCCGGGCGCGCAGCTTAATCCCGACATTGACGGCGTCGACGTCGTGTGGGAGGACAGGCGTGACGGCCAGGCCGACATCTATCATTTCTGCCGCACGAACATGGTGACCGTACGGCTCACCTCGCTGCCCGGCAACGAACGCCAGCCGGCCGTCTGGGGCGGCCTCGTCGCCTGGGTGGACAACCGCAATGGCAACGACGACATCTACGCGTGCTGGCTGACCGGCGGCACGGCGTTCGCCGTCTGCACCAACGAGGCCGCGCAGGCACGGCCGGATGTCTGCGCCGGGCTCATCGCCTGGGAGGAGTACCGCAACGGCAACAGCGACATCTTCGCCTTCGACCTCAGCAACCAGGTCGAGTTCTGCATCACGTCGAACATCTGGCCGCAGTTCCGCCCGCGCGTCTCTGATGCGTGGGCCGTGTGGGAAGACTGGCGGAGCGACACGGGCGATGCGGACATCATGGCGTGGGACCGCGCGGAGCAGGCCGAGCATACGGTCTCGACGGCCGAGCGCAATCAGAACGCGCCATCCGTCTACCGGGACCGCTTCGCATGGATGAGCGACGAAGACGAGGAGTGGGCGATCTACGCCGCCTTCCCCGCCGACGCGTTCTCGATCAACAACGGCGGCACGCTCACCAAGACGCCGTTCGTCACGCTCGCGTTCGCCACGGCGTATCCGCTGCGGAACTCGATGAGCGTCGTGAACGACGTCCCCGGCGGCAGCGTCTATTCCGGCGACTTCGTCACCGGCATGGTCTGGCGCCTGCCCGAGCGGGACGGGCTGCGCACCGTCACTGTCGAGTACGAGTATCCCGACGGCAGCGCGACTGATGAACTCGAGGCGGAGATCACGCTCGACCAGAATCCGCCGCGTCCCGGCAGGATCAGCATCGACCCCTCCCCCATCGTCGGCAATGCAGCGACAATCACGATCGGCTTCGTCGAGCTGGGCGCGGGAATCAACTATGCCGTATCACCCGCCGTCATGCTCCGCCCTGTCACAGGAACTGCCGAGATCGTCCGGCAGATTCTGTATGAGGACGACACGTGGATGGGCATCTGGTCGACCACGGGGAGTTACCGTGGCAGGGCGATTCTGTCAGTGCGCGGCGCGCGGGACAATGCGGGATTCGAGATGGCGCCCGAGGAATTCGCGGCAACGGTGACGATCGGCTCGTACTTCCCTGACGCCCACGTCACGTTGAACGAAGGCGCGGCCGTG
>JAAYZF010000359.1 GCA_012514975.1 bacterium | reverse complement strand
GTCCAGGGGCCGACGCGTTCGCCTTTTTTGTACTCGCCTTCCATCCAGATCTCGCCATTGTCATGCCAGTAGGTCCAGCGGCCTTCTCTGAGGCCGCCTTTGTAGCTTCCTTCAGCTTTCTTGCGGCCATTGGCGTACCAGTCAGTCCATGAGCCTTCGAGCTGGCCGTTGCGGTAGAAGCCTTCGGCGGCCTTCTGGCCTGATTCGTAGAATTCCTCCCACTTGCCATCTTTGTAGTAGCGGCCGTCATGGTCCATGACAACCATGCCGCGCGAGCGGACATTACCGTTCTCGTGCTTGTCGAGGAGCTGCTTTGGGGCGCCGACGAGGCCGGCTTTCTTTGCATCAATCGTCTGTGCTGAGCAGAGAGCCGATGCCGCAATGACGGCTGCAATGGCAAGAAGCATGCGCTGCATAGCGTTCCCTTTGTGAAGCCGGTGGTTACTGGTGAGTACTCAGTGTCCAGTATTCAGTATTCAGTGTTCGGTGTTCGGTGTTCGGTGTTCGGTATTCAGCATGCCTGTCGTACGGTCATCCCGCAACGTTGTTTTGTGGTGTTTAGGGCCAGCAACAGCTTGGGCCACCGGCCAAGCGCTGCTCTCGAGCCGTAGACTACCAACCACTAACTACCAACCACTAACTACCAACCACTAACTCCCAACTCCCAACTATCGACTATCGACTATCACCTATCGACTGCCGCCTCAAGCTCCATGGCCCCCGGCTGATGTTCGTGCCAGAGCGAATGGATGTCGCGCGGCTGAACGGCCTGCGCGCCAAGGCCGACGATGCCCGCGTTCTCCGGCGTATCGAGCGTGAGCACCGGTTTCTCCCATGCGAGGATCTGCGTGCAGAACGACTCGGTATGGCTGCCGGGCGCGGCGTACGAGACGAAGACCTCATCCGCGAGTGCGGCGGCGACGAGGTTGCGATACCGGGCCGTTTTGTCCTCGATGCGCCTGACGGACGGCGCGAACGGTGAGAGCACAAGCGCGCGCCCCTGGTCGAACGGCTTCTCGAGGTCCCCGGCAATCGTGTACGATTCGAGGGCCTTGGCCAGGCAGGCGACGATGCCGGCGCTGCCTCCGGCGAGCGATCTCAGGCACTCCTTCTCCATCGGCGAATGGAACCCGCTGATGATGGCGAGATCGAACATGCGCAACCGCTTGACGAATTCGTACGTATGCATGATCATCGCGCCGGTACACTGGACGGAGCAGAACAATGCGAGTGTGCGCCGTGCCAGCAGCGAGCAGTCGCCGGCGAAGCGCAGCGCCTCGGGCGCATCCTGGCCGAGGCATGCGGTGAGACGCTCGGGATACGCGCAGTCATCCTTTGAAAGAACAGTTGCGTCCATGGGGCCCTCCATAGATGAAACCATTCGCGGTGCGAACCGCGGGTATGTACCTCCCGGCCGAGGCCGGGGAAACGCAAAGAGCGGAGAAGCGTGCGATGTGACGCCGCGACCACTTCCCGTATCCAGATTGATGACGGACAGGCCGGCCGGCTATTGTGTCAGAGAACGATCTGGAACGTGCCGGCCTGGGATGTCCTGATCGCGCGGTCCTGGCCGGCATCGGTGCGCGCGACGAGCATGCGGGGAATGCCGAGCGCATCGCGGCCCGTGGCGACGAGGCCGGCGAGGTCATGCTCGATCGTGACGCCGGCGACGGCATTGATGCCGTAGGCCTGCCCGCGGCGGGTGTCGATGAACACATCGCCGTACTCCTTCCAGATGAGCTCGGCCGAGCATGCAGCGGCGCCGGCAGCGCGGAGGAAGGCAACGTGGGCGATATCGGGAGCGGCCGGCCCGGGGAGCGGCGCGCGGCGGAGGGCTGAGGCGGCGCAGCCGGCGCCTGTCTGGGCGAGCGCGGGCTGGGCAGCTTCGTACATGCGGGCGACGTCGCCGTTCTCGCGGCAGTACAGGAGCGCGCACGCGGCGCGCAATGCGGCGACGCCGCGATGGAAGTATTCACCGCGGCCGCATCTGATTGCATAATCAAGAAACGTCTTCGCATACAATGCCTGGTCTGCATCGCACCATGCGGTGCTCGATGCGCCTGCGCCGAACCCGCCGAAACAGGGCGCGCCAACGTTGGGCGGATCCCACAGATGCTGATGCAGCGAGAGCTCATCGAGCGCGCGCCCCCCCCACGAGAGGTAGCGCGGCGTGCCCGTGGCTTCGTGCAGCCGGAGAAGCGCCTCGGCGGCCCACCAGATCGCGAGCGGGACGTGGCTGCGCCCTGCCGGCTTCCTGCGCGCGCTGTGCGCCGGCCAGAGCGTCTCGGTTATCTCCCACCGGTCCGGCATGATGACATGGCGGATGAGGAAATTGGCTGCACGGCGCGCCGAAGAGGTATACGCGGAATCCTCCCCCATCTTGCACAGCTCCGTCAGGAACATGATGTGCACCGCCGTCTCGGCGCTCCTCGCAAGGTAGCGCGCCGTGGCGCCCGTGGCAGGGTCTATCCACGCCGGGAAGAACCCGCCGTGGCGCTGCAGCCCGAGCAGCCGCTGCGCATAGTGCGTCACGAGCGCCGGGATGCGCTCATCAGGCTCGATGGCGAGATGCCAGCGGCAGAGCCAGTAGGCTGTCCATGACAGGTTCGCCAGGCGGCACAGATGCGCCCCGTTCGGCGGCATGGAGAAACCGGCGTACGACCATGAACCATCCGCCCACGCCGCGCCTGCTGGCTGATAGACCGTGGGGAACAATCCATCGGCCACCGGTGCGGCAAGGGCGAAGTCCTTGACCTGCGCCGCGGCCCTGGCAAGATCTTTGCGGCCAACATGCGCCGCATGAAGCGCCATGCCGAACGCAACGCGCAAGGCGCAATGGCGGACATCGTTGCCGAGCGGAACAGGCGCCGCAACGGGCGGCTCGTCGAGCGCCGCGGGCGCCGCGGGCACGCTGGGCGCGAAGCAGGCGATGCGCTTTCTGCCTGCCGTGAACTGGCGCCATACATCGTCTTTGCGCGTTTTGACCGCCCAGTCGAACGCGTAACCGGCGTACGTTTCAAACGGAGCGGACTGCGGCGCGATGCCATCCCCGCGCTGTGCGGCGAAGAGGCGCCATGCGCGGTGGGCCGTTGCGCGCCTGCCTTCACGCGGCCGCACGCCGTTCTCGTAATACAGGTAGTATGAGTACACCAGCGGCCGGCGTGCGACAATCGTGTCGGTGTCGGCATGCTCGCACGACTGGCCATCGGCGACGCGATAAGGAACGATGCCGAACGAGAGCTCGCCACGCCCGGGCGCGCAGGTGGCGGCGAGCGGCGCGGCGGCATTCGAGCTGATGAAGCGGACGTTGGGAATGAGCGCGGCAACGCGGTCGCCACTCTGGACGATCGCCGCGGCGGAGGAGAAGGCGACGTCGCCAATGACGTTCCCCTCCCCGGGCGTGGTGAGCGGCGCCCACGCATCGTCAGCGGCAAAGCCCTCGAAACGCAGAATGTCACGCATGTACTCGAGACGCAGGGCCCGGCGGGACGAAATGCGGGTCTCGACGCGGATCATGTCGTGCGAGTGGAGCGTCACGCGTGTGGTCACGCGGACGCCGGCGTCATTGCCGCTGCATTCGATGCCGTTGGGAATGTCTTTTGGCCGCTGCCACCTGACCTGCGGGACAAAAAGGTCGAGCATGAGCATGTCGTCGCGGAAGACGCGGGCCTGGGGCGCGATCGTGAGCAACGGTCGCCACGCGCCGTCAACCGCACGCCCCTCGACAAGAAGGACGACGTTCTTTTCCCGCGCCTTTGCTGAAAAACGCAACAGTGGATCAGCCATGGCAGCTCCCGCACCCCGGCACTGTCGCCCAGCGCCGCGGCTTGTAGTGCTCTATCGCCTCGTACGACTGCCTGAAAACCGGTAGAAGTATAGCAAAGGCGCGGGGAAAAGGCAATTAACAAGCGTGGGAGGTTTTGGTATACTGTTTGGTGGACTTTGTGGACGGGGTGGACGGAGTGGACAGAACGAGGACGAGAACGAGGACGAG
>JAAYZF010000358.1 GCA_012514975.1 bacterium | reverse complement strand
CTCCCCTGCCGCGACCGCGCCGAACAGCCCCGCGCCAAAGGCGCACGTTTGGTCGACTGCCGTTACTTTCATCGGGCAGCCGAGGACGTCGGCATAGATCTGCATGAGCGTCGGGTTCTTCACCGCGAGGCCGCCGCAGTTGACGATCTCGTTCACTTCGACGCCGTATTCCTGCACGCGCCTGACGATGGTGAGCGCGCCGAACGCGGTGGCTTCGATGAGCGCGCGGTAGATTTCATGCGGTTTCGTGTGGAGCGTCTGCCCGATGAGCAGGCCGGAAAGCCTCGGGTCGACGAGGACCGTCCTGTTCCCATTGTTCCAGTCGAGGGCGAGGAGGCCTGATTCGCCGGGCTTGAGCACCGCGGCCATCTTGTTGAGCGTCGCGAACTTCTGGTCCTGCGACCTGCCATAGCTGTCGGGCACGAGATTGTTGACGAACCAGAGGAAGATGTCGCCGACGGCTGACTGGCCGGCCTCGATGCCGAAGAAGCCTGGGAGAATCGAGCCTTTGACAATGCCGCAGACGCCGGGAATGTCTGCGAGCTTTGCGTCGCCTGGTTTGACCATCATGTCGCAGGTGCTTGTGCCGAGGATTTTGACGAGGGTGCCTTCCTTTATGCCGGCGCCGACGGCGCCCATGTGCGCATCGAACGCGCCGACGGCGATGGGGATGCCGGCAGGCAGGCCGAGGTCCTTCGCCCATGCTTCGCAGAGCGTGCCCGCGGACTCGCTCGATGGATACGCCGTGTCGTAGAGCCTGTCACGCAGGCCGGCAAGCGCCGGATCGAGCGCGGCGAGGAACTCGCGGTCAGGCAGCCCGCCCCAGTCGGCGCAGTACATCGCCTTGTGCCCGGCGGCGCAGACGCCGCGCTTGAGCGTCAGGGGATTTGTGTCGCCCGCGAGCACGGCGGGCATCCAGTCGCAATGCTCTACGAAACTGAACGCGGCGTTGAACACCTCGGGCGCGACACGCTTGCAGTGCAGAATCTTCGCCCAGAACCATTCGGATGAATACGTGCCGCCGCATTTGGCGAGGTAGTGAGGCCGCAGTGCCCTGGCCCGCGCGGTGATCTCTGCCGCCTCGGCGTGTGACGTATGGTCTTTCCACAGCCATGCCATGGCATTGAGATTTCTTGCGAACTGCTTCTTCATGCCGAGCGGCGTGCCTGCGCGGTCAACGGGAATCGGCGTGCTGCCGGTCGTGTCGATGCCGATGGCGATGATGCGCGCGGGGTCGAACCTCTTGACCGCCTTGCGCGCCTTTCTGACCGCGGCAGTGACAACGGCGCGGGTGGCATCAAGATAGTCCCGCGGATTCTGGCGCGCGAGATTCGGATCCTTGCGGTCGATCAGTATGCCGAGCTCACCGGAGGGATAATTGAACACGTGGGACGCGACGGCCGCGCCGTCATCGAGATCAAAGATGACCGAGCGGCATGAGTTGGTGCCGAAATCGAGGCCGATAACGTAGCGCTCCATGCGGTGCTCCTTGCGCTGGGTGAAGACGACCGTGATCGCTGATGAACGAGTCTGCCTATTGTACCAGAATCCCAGACGAATGTCGTGTGGAGGACCCGCCTTGCGGGATGCCCGGCCGCCGCGCATGCGGCCTGCCGCATTGAAACATGACACGCGCGGCACGCCGCGCGTTGGAGGGCGGCCGTCCCCGGCCGCCGCACATGCGGCTCGCCGCATTGAAACATGACACGCGCGGCACGCCGCGCGTTGGAGGGCGGCCGTCCCCGGCCGCCGCATGGACAAGTGACATGCGCGGCTCGCCGCGCGATGGAGGGCGGCCGTCCCCGGCCGCCGCGCATGCGGCTTGCCGCATGGACAAGTAACATGCGCGGCTCGCCGCGCCATGGAGGGCGGCCGTCCCCGGCCGCCGCGCATGCGGCTTGCCGCACGCATCACGGATGCGCGGTCACAGATACGGCATGAAGAGCCGCGCGATGCTGTCACGCAAGCGCCTTGGGAGGGGCCTGCTGTCGACATCCTTCAGCGTGATCCGTTTCGCGTGCGTGCGTTTCGCGTCAAAGATCGCGTTGAGCCGCGCGGCAAGGACAGGACTATAGCACTCGATGTTGAACTCGAAGTTGAGGCGAAGGCTCCGCTGGTCCCAGTTGGCCGAGCCGACGAGGGACCATTCATCGTCCACAACCATCAGCTTCGAATGATCGAACGGAGGATCGCTGAGCCAGACGCTGCAGCCCCATTCGAGGACCTGCCAGAGATTGGCCGTCATGGCCCAGCCGACAGTGCGGAGATTATTGACGCTTGGGAGGATAATCTCGACATTCACGCCGCGCATGGCGGCGGTGTTGAGCGCGCTGATGAGGGCCATGTTGGGAAGGAAGTACGGCGTCATGATGCGGACTGACTTCTGCGCGCAGGCCAGGGCGCCGGTGATGACGCAGAGGAGCTTGTCGAGGTCTTCATCCGGGCCGTCAGTGATGCCGCGGGCGATGACATCGCCTTCATCGGCGAGCCGCGGGAACCACGCATCGCCTTCGAGCGTCTCGCGCGTGGTGAACTGCCAGTCTTCGGCGAATGTTTCCTGCAAGTGAGCGACAATCGGGCCGCGCACCTCGAAATGCAGGTCCTTTACCGCATGCGACGGATTGAGGCTGACCATGTTGCCGTGCCGGATGTTCATGCCGCCGGTGAAGCCAAGCGCACCGTCGACCACAAGGATCTTCCTGTGGTTGCGCAGGTTCATGTACGGCGCGCGCCACGGCATCAGCGACGGCATGAACCGGTGCGCAATGACGCCCGCGCGGCGCAGCCTCCCGACGGACGAAGGGAACGAATAGCGCGAACCGACCGAGTCGATCAGCACGCGCACCTGGACGCCGCGCTTCGTTGCATCAGCGAGCGCATCGATGAACTGCCTGCCCGAGGGGTCGTTGTCGAAAATGTATGTCGCAAGCCCGATCGACGTCCGCGCCGAACGGATCGCCTCGAGCATGCGGGGAAACGCTTCGTCGCCATTCACCAGCGCTTCGACCGCGTTGCCCGGCAGAAGCGGCCTCCTGGTAACACTGCTGACGACAAGATCGAGCGTGGCAAGATGACGCTGCGACACGGGAATCGCCGTGGCCAGCCTTTCAGGCGTGTAAGGGACGATCTCGCCCGAGGCGAACGCGCGGACCCGCTTCCCGCGCAGTTGCGCCGCTTTCCGCTTCACCCGGTTGATGCCGATAAGCACATAGAGCGCCGCGCCCACTATGGGAAACAGAATGATGATCCCCGCCCAGCCGATCGACGAACGCGGATCGCGTTTGTACATGACCGCGTGGCACGCCGCAACGGCGGCGAGGCAGATCAGTATCGCGCCGACGATGTTCGGCCACGTGCGCGCAAGGAAGTCAAGGACGTCGTTCATCGTTCATAGTTCATCGTTCATCGTTTCGCCCAGATGCGTCTTGGGGGATTCATCGTTCATCGTTCATGGTTGACCCTTGATCCCCTACACCTCGAAATCGAAGATGACGGGCAGGTGATCGGAATAGCAGACTTGTCGTATCTCGAAACCGGTCATGCGGATTTCGGGGCTGTGGAGGATGACATCGAGCTGATGGCGCGGCGCAAGGGCGGGATAGGACGGCAGGCCGTCCCTGTTGGCATCTTCGAGCCCGGTGGCCGCGCGGAAGAGGCGGAGCTCCTGTTCGCCCCAGACGGCATTGAAATCGCCGGCGACGATGACGGGCTTCTTCACTTCCTTGATGAGCTTGTAGAGATCGCCGAGCTGGTTCTGCCGGTGGCGGAACTTGAGCGAGAGGTGGACGAGGAAGATGGTGCAGCACTCGAGTTCGAGCTCGATGACGAGGCGTTTGATGCCCTTGGTGAAGTAATGGAACGTCCTGGTCTTGATCTCCTGGCCGGTAAGGAAGGCATTCCCCTGCTTGTTCATCACGGGGATGCGCTGGATGAGCGATTTGGGCCTGTATTTCGACTGGAAGACGTGATAGTGGCCGAGCTCGTCGGCGATCACCTGGGCCTGGTTGCGCCAGTGGGTGCGGAACGACCCGCAGTCCACCTCGACGAGCCCGACGACATCCGGCGAGACGCTCTTGATGAACGAGGTGATGTTGGCAAGATGGCGTTGCGAGCGTTTGAAGTACCCGCTGAAAGGAAAGGGAAAATGGAAGTCGTCTCCGACGCCCGTGCCGTAGCGAATGTTGTAAAGAAGGAATCTCATATCAGGTCCGCACCATTATATCAAATCCGCGCGCGCGCCCTGTTGACAGCGCATGGCGTGAAGAGTACACTACCCTTGTGCCACAAGAAGAACAGCAACCGCGTGCGCCGGGCATGGACATCTCATCCGTGTTCAGGCGCTACCGCGCGCACGTCCGGACGCTCTGCGCGCACATCCCCGCCTTGCACGAAGCGCTTGGCGGACGCGAGCCGCTTGATTCGCTGCCCGGCTGGCGCGAGCTGGTGAGCAGGCCGGCGGAGATCATCGAGGTGGACGGCAATCCCCTGCTCGTCGCCACGCTCTTCGGCCCGTCGGGCGCGGGAAAGAGCACCGTGTTCAGGCTGCTCACCGGCATCGACGTGCCTGCCGGCGAAGTCCCGCGGCCGCGGAGCTATTCATGCGGCGTCGCCGTGCCCGCGCGCGCCGCCGGGCAGGTGAAGCTCGAACAGGTGTTCCCCGGCTGGCACTGCATCCCCCTTTCCTCGCCCGATCAACTCGGCGACCCGGCCGCGCCCGACGACACACTCTACTACGCCCCCTTCCAGGCGCGCCGTGAAGCGGAGGGCGCGTGGCTCCTTCTGGCCGACGTCCCCGATTTCAACACGGTCGAAAAACGGAACTGGGCAAAGGCGGAACGGATGGCCGCGCGCGCGGAGATAGTCGTCTTCATGTCGCATCCCGAAGGCTACATCGAAGCGGTCGTGGTGGACCATCTGCTGCGCTGCTGCCGCCATGCGGGCCACCTGGCCTATGTGATGACCAAGACGAACGCCGGCGACGCGCGGGCCAGATGGGACGATCTGCTGCGGCGGGCGCACGGCGGGCTGCCCGGATTTGACGAGATGCGGAGCGACGGGCGGACGCTTGCGCAATTCCTCGCCGGCGCGGACGCGTATTGCAGCCCGCGGAGCGAGGCGCCGCGCCTCGAGGACATCCAGCCGCTCAGGCAGGACGCCCCGCCGTTCCCCTCGCTGCTCCTCGGCGCGGACGGCACGCGGATTCTTCTGGCAAACCTGGTGGAAGTGACGCGCACCGGCGTCGCCTCGTGCGCCTATGTATGCACCCGCGCGGCGGCCGCGCGCGACCGGCTGTCCGAGCGGACCGGGCGGATCGGCGCGCTGCTCGACCAGTGTGCGCTGGTCATCGCCGGCGCCGAGTTCCCCGCGGGCAGGATGCTCGAACTGATCATCGAGACCGCGCGGCACTCGAGGCCTGCGTGGCTGCGATGCATCGCCGCGCCCGTGTCGTTCATCGCGAGGGGCGTGGTCGTCGCGGTCAAACACGCGCGCACGGCGCTCCGGAAATTGAAGGGCGGCGAGCTGCGCGACGAGCTGCGCCCGCGCGAAGACCTCGAACGCCAACGACTCGGCCAGGCGGTCGAGGCGCTCGCCACAGCCCTGCGCGCCGAGTTCGAGGACGAGATCGCCGCAGGCATGCTCGTCCAGAGCCGCTGCCGCTCGTTCGCCGAGCAGTTCATCGCCATGCCAGTCCCGCCCATACACGACGACTGGGAGACGTTCGTCCGCACGAAGATCGCCGGGTGGGCCCATGCGCATCCGTGGCGCAACAGCGTGCTCGGCTCGCTTACGGACGTGCTTGCATTGATCGGCGGCGGGGCGATTGTGCTCGACCTGTTCGTCGGAATGGGCGGCGGGGCACTGGCGTTCAGCGGCGTGGCGGGCAAGCTTGGCATCGTGGGCGCGGCAGGCGCGGGCTGCTTCGTCGCGTCGGTCCTGTTGAAGTTGTTCGAGGAGCTCGGCCTGCGCGACACGCTGCTCGAGATCGATGAAGCGTGGCGGCGTCAGAGGGCGCTCGACATGCGCGGGCATCTCGAGGCGGGCTTTGCACGTCCGCTGATCCTTGGGGAGTACGAGCGCATGGCCGCCGCGCTCGCCGCCGCGCCGCTCGATGAATGCCGCGCCGCGTGCGCTTCGCTCGAATCATACATGGAACTCATCCGATGAGCACGATGAATCTTCTCTCAGGCGTGGAACGCGATGCGAAAGCGCTGCTCGACCGCGCGGCACGCATGGCAGGCGCGCTGCCCGCCGCATCAGTCATCGCCGTCCGGCTCGGCCGCGCGCTCGAGCTGGCAGCCGGCGCGGACGGCGCGCGCCCCGCGACGATCGTCCTGCTCGGCGGGACGGGCGTCGGGAAATCCGCCCTGTTCAACGCACTCATCCGCGTGCCGGGCGCGAGCCCGGAGCACGTCACCCGCGCGCACACCGACCGGCTCTACGTCGCCGCCGACCCGGCCGACCGGCATGCGCTCGGCTTCCTCGACGAAGCGCGCGACGTGTTCATCCCGTCGCCCGCGCACGGCCTCGCCCTCGTCGATGCGCCCGACATTGACAGCGTCAAATGGCACGAGCACCGGGCAGTCACGCGCGCCGCGGTCGAGGCATGCGACGTCGCCGTCTATATCACCTCGCCGGACAAGGTGGCGAATTTCACCGTGAACGAGGAAGTGCGCGAGTGGGCGTCGCGCAAGCGCTGGTTCTTCGTCATGAACAGGATGGATGAAGTGCCCGGCGCGCTCGAAGCCAAACGCGGCGAGTTCGACCGCAGGCTCGCCCAGCTCGGATTTGCGCCTGACGACTCGGTGCGGTTCATGGTGAGCGCACAACAGGCTGACGGCGATGAATTCAACCGGCTTGCACGGGCGGTCTTCTCCGCGCGCACGGTCGCGCAGGTGCAGGCGCTGCACATCAATACGGCGCTCGGCGCCGTGCGCCATGCGGTGGCGGACGACGTCATGGCGCCGCTGCGCGCGGCGCATTCACGCCTCGCAGCCGATGAACGCGCGCTCGAACAACGCGTGCAGGCAGTCCTTGCCGACGGGCTCTCCACGCCGCGCGTCACCGACGCGCTCGAACGCGTCATGCGCGAGACCGTCTGGATGCAGCTTCCCGGGCGCGCGGGCTGGCTGCTGGCCATCCCCGTGTGGCTCCGCTGCCGGGTCTACGCCGTCATGAGCGCGTTTGCACTCGGGCGCATGGCGACGGGCGCGGCGTCGCTCGCACGGCTCGTCCGCGCGGGCTGGTATGCCGTGATGGCCGCGCTGCGCGGCGCGATGCCGCTGCATGTGCTCCTCTCCGGCTTCTCGCAGGAGCACCTGAGGCAACTGCAGGCGGTGCGCAATGACGCGGCGCGCGCCGTCGAGGACGCCGGGCTGGGCAGCCTGCTGCGGGACGAGCACGGGCCGGCGGGCGATGATGCGCCCTCGATCGGCGAGGCCCTTGCCGCGGTGCCCGTGATCGGGCACAGCATCAGCAGGCTGATTGCGGCGGGAACGGCGCGCGACACGGTGCGCGGCCAGGTGCTCCCGCTGGTCGAGGCTGCCGTGGCGGCATGCGCGCAGGATGCGGCGCGCCGCGCGGTCGGCCCGGCGGTCTCCCTCATCGGCAACGCGCTGCCGACGGTCGTGCTTGGCCAGACGGCATGGCGCGTGTTCAGCGCGTGGCAGAACGGGCGGTGGCTGCCGTTCGAGTTCTATCTGAGCGCGGCGATGATGCTCGTGCTAAGCGTGCTCCCGGGATATCTGCTCGTGGCCGCGCGTGTGCGTTCGAGCGCGGTGGCGCCGGACGTGGCGGCGGTGGCCGCGGCGGTCGCCGCGCCGGCCGAGACGCGCGTTCTCTCCGGCGTTGCGGCCCAGATAAACGGGTTTATCACCGCCGCGGATGCCCTGCGGCGCAACGCGGAGGCGCTCCGCGACGCCGTGGCTTCCGAGCTCGCCCCGCCCGCGTTCGGCGCTCGCGAGGCATGACGCGGATGCGGCGGAACCGAACCGGCACGCGTGCCGTGCCTACCATGCCAGTTGCATGACCGGCTGCGCAGTCAATTGCCGACGGACCCTTTCACACGGGCTCGCGCTCCTGCACGAGGACCGCGACATCCTCGTCGTCGACAAACCGCCCGGCCTGCTCACCATCGCCACGCAGGCCGAACGCGCGCGCACCGCCTACCATATCCTTACCGGCCATGTCCGCAAGGGCGATCCCCGGTCGCGCAACCGTGTGTTCATCGTCCACCGGCTCGACCGCGAGACATCCGGCGTGCTCGTGTTCGCAAAATCCGAGGAGGCCAAGTTCCGCCTGCAATCGCAATGGGACGAAACGCGCAAGCGCTACCTCGCCGTCGTGCACGGCAGATGCGTGAAGCCCGCGGACACCATCTCGACCTATCTTGCCGAAGGCGCCGGGTTCGCCGTCCGCTCGTCGCCGCACCCGGGCAAGGGGAGGCTCTCGCACACCGCCTACAAGGTCATCAAGGAATCGAAGGCGTTCTCGCTGCTCGACATCGAGCTTCTCACCGGCCGCAAACACCAGATTCGCGTGCACCTGGCGGGGATTGGCCATCCGGTCGTCGGCGACGAACGCTACGGCCCGAAAGACCGCGCGAACCGGCAGCTTGCGCTGCATGCGCTGGCGCTGTCGTTCCTTCATCCGCGCACGGGCGAACGCGTCGCGTTTGCCGCGCGCATTCCCGCCTTGTTCAACAGGCTTGTCGGCCCGTTCGACCTGCCGGCGTTCGCGCACACATCATGACCAGCCAGCCCGTACCGCGGCAGAGGAATGACACCCGGCGGGGAATTTCCTCCCCTTTGACAACACCATCCGGTTTTGGTACAATTCATGCGCTTAACCATGGCGTTCTCAACGAGCGCCCATACGGGATAACACCCGGGGAACAGACACGTATGAAGATTCATGCAGTCGTGATGTGCGGCATGCTCGCCGCCGCGGGCGCATTCGCCGCGGACAGCCAGCAGGCGGCAGGGCAGGCCACGCCGGTGAAATTCGGCTACATCGACACCGAGCGCGTCCTGCAAGCCTCGCTCGAATTCAAGCAGGTGGACCGCGAGGCGCGTGACAAGGTCGACCTCAAGGAGGAGGAAGGCCAGAAAATGCTTGCCGACCTCAAGAAGGTCGAGGATGAGATGGCGCAGCTCGCGCCCGAGAAACGCGAGAGCCGCATGATCGAGTACCGGCGCAAGCGCGAGGAGCTCGTCGCCTTCCAGCAGCAGTCCCGGGACGAAATCCTCGAGAAACAGAGCGTTGACCTCAAGGCGATCGCCAACAAGATCAAGAACATCATCGAGCAGCTCAGCCAGGAAATGCAGATGACCCTCGTCTTCGATCTCAAGCCGATCCTCTATCTCGACCGCGCGCAGGTGATCGACATGAGCGACCAGGTGATCGCACGCCTGAACAAGGACTACGAGGCGGACATCGAACGCCTGAAACGCAAAGCGCCGGCACGGGTGCAGTAAGGAGCCTTCGTGGACATTCCCATTGGACACATCGCACAGATCATCGGCGGCACCGTCATCGGCGACGCCGCGGTGCGCATCTCGAACATCCGCGGCGTCGAGGACGCGCAGCCGGGCGACCTGACGTTCGTGATCGACCCGAAGTATGTCGAGGCGCTGAAGAAAAGCAAGGCCGCCGCCGTGCTCATCCGCGCGGACATCGAGGCCGAGTGCCCGATGCCGCAGATCCGCGTGGCCAACCCGCGCGACGCATTCCAGAAGCTTACCGCCGCGCTCGCCCCGCCGCCCGTCACGCATGCGCCCGGCGTGCACCCGACGGCCGTCGTCGCCGCCGACGCCGTGCTCGGCGCCAACGTCTCCGTGCAGCCCTATGCCGTCATCGAGCCCGGCGCCACCATAGGCGACAACACGGTCATCGGCGCATTCTCCTACATCGGCCACTACACCACGCTCGGCGCGGGCTGCATGCTCTATCCACGCGTCACCGTGCGCGAGCGCGTGACGATCGGCCGCAGGTGCATCCTCCATCCCGGCGTCGTCATCGGCGGCGACGGGTTCGGGTACGAACAGGTCGAGGGAAAGAACGTCAAAATACCCCAGATCGGCACCGTGGTCATCGAGGATGACGTCGAGATAGGCGCAAACACCACCATCGACCGCGCCAGGTTCGACAGGACCATCATCCGCCGCGGCACCAAGATCGACAACCTAGTCCAGATCGCCCATAACTGCGAAGTGGGCGAGGACTCGATCATCTGCGGCCAGTGCGGCCTCAGCGGCTCGGCAAAGGTGGGCAACCACGTCATCATGGCCGGCCAGTCGGGCATGGTGGGCCACATCAAAATCCATGACAACATCATCGTCGGCGCGCAATGCGGCGTGACGAAACCGCTCGAGAAGCCGGGCTTCTACATCGGCTCGCCCGCAACGCCGCACATGACGTACAAGAAACGCGAGAGCATCGTCGTACGCCTGCCCGAAATCTACCGGCAGATCCAGCGGATGCAGAAGGAGATCGCCGAGCTTAAACAAAAGGCGGGCAGATAACATGCGCCAGGCAACCATCGAAAAACCAGCGTCGGTCTCCGGCCTCGGCGTCCACACGGGCAACATCACCACCGTCACCTTCAAGCCCGCCGCCGTCAACACCGGCGTCCGTTTCCGCCGCGTCGACATCCCCGATGCGCCCGAAATCCCCGCGCGCGCCGCCAATGCAGTCGATACCCAGCGCAGCACGACCATCGGCAATGCCACCTCCTACATCCGCACCGTCGAGCACCTGCTCGCCTCGGTCCAGTGCCTCGGGCTGAGCAACGTGCTGATCGAGGTGAACGGCCCCGAGACCCCCCTCGCCGACGGATCGTCACGCCCGTACATCGAGGCGCTCGTCTCGGCAGGCCGCGTCGAGCAGGAGGCCGAGGCGCCCGAGTTGAAAATCGACGCGCCCATCGCCGTCGAGTTCGAGAACACGACGATCTGCGCCATCCCGGCGGATGAATACCGGATATCGTACCTTATGAGCTACACGAACCCGATACTCGGCACGCAATTCAAAAGCATGACGATCGACCGGGATTCGTTCGTCAACGAGCTCGGGCCCGCGCGGACGTTCTGCCTCTACCGCGAAGTCGAGCAGCTTATGGAGGCGGGGCTGATCAAGGGGGGCAGCCTGGACAACGCGATCGTCGTCACCGACCAGGCCGTGCTGTGCAAGGAAGGCCTGCGCTTCCCCGACGAGTTCGTGCGGCACAAGATCATCGACCTGATCGGCGACCTCTCGCTCGTGGGCAGGCGGCTGAAGGCGCACATCGTCTCCCTGAAATCAGGCCATCCGACGAATGTAAAGCTCGCACGCGCGATCTGCGACGCGTACGGCGCAGCATGATGAACCAATCTATTGGTGGAGCGCATTCCCTATGGAACACAAGAAGACAATGACGATCGAGGAGATCATGGCGATCCTGCCTCACCGTCCGCCGTTCCTGCTGATCGACCGCGTGGTCGACACGGACAACGAGACGTACGTCGAGGCGGTCAAGAGCGTCACGATCAACGAGCCGTTCTTCACCGGCCATTTCCCCGGCCACCCGATCATGCCCGGCGTGCTCATCGTCGAGGCGATGGCGCAGGCAGCGGCGATCATCGTGATGAAACGCCCCGGGCACGACAAGAAGATTCCCTATTTCATGACCATCGACGAGGCGAAATTCCGCCGGCCCGTCACCCCGGGCGACGTCCTCAAAATCCGCGTCGAAGTCCTCCAGATGCGCGCCCGCACCGGCCGCGCGCAGGCCTATGCCAGCATCGACGGCACGGTCGTCACCGAAGCGAAAATCGGCTTCATCCTCGTCGACCGGACGGAGTAACATGGCGTCAATCCATCCCACCGCCATCGTCAATCACGGGGCGGAACTCGCGGCGGATGTCTCGATCGGCCCCTATGCCGTCATCGGCCCCCATGTGCGCATCGGCGACGGCACGTCCGTCGGCGCCCATACGGTCATCGACGGCCATACGACCATCGGCGAGGAATGCGAGATCTTCCCCTTCGCTTCGATCGGGCAGAGAACGCAGGATCTGAAGTACAAGGGCGGCGTCTGCCGCCTCAGCATCGGCAACAAGAACTCCATCCGCGAGTTCGTCACGATCAACACCGCGACCGAGGATGGCGGCACGACGGTCGTCGGCGACGGCAATCACATCATGGCCTATTCCCACATCGCGCACAACTGCGTGCTGGGCAACTCGATCATCATGTCGAACCTGGCGACGCTGGCGGGCCATGTGGTGATCGAGGACTACGCGGTGATCGGCGGCATGGCCGGGCTGCACCAGTTCTGCCGCGTGGGCACGATGGCCATGGTGGGCGCATGCACGAAGGTGACGCAGGACGTCGTGCCGTACACGATGGCCGACGGCAATCCTGCCGCGGCGGCGGGGCTGAACAGGGTGCGGCTCGAACGCCTCGGCATCGATGACGAGCAGATGCAGGCGATCAAGGCTGCCTACCGCCTGATCTTCCGCGAGGGGCTCAAGGCCAGGGAAGCCGTCGAGCGCATCCGCGACGAGCTCTCACACTGCCCCGCCGCGCTCCACATGGGCGATTTCGTCGAGTCAAGCCAGCGTGGCATCGTCCGCTAGACGCCGCGCCGGCACGCATCAATGAGCACTCATCACCGCAGCTTCCTCGAAGGCTGGCATCTGCCCGCCGAAGCGGACGCGCCGACCCGCGACGTGTTCCGCAAGACGCTGTACGAGGGCCTCTGCGCCGTCGTCATGCTCGGGCTCGTCGAGACGAACGCGGCGGCGGCCATGGTCGGCCTGAATGCGACGGCAATGCAGCTCGCGCTCCTTGGCAGCGCTCCCCTGCTGCTCTCCGCGCTCGCGCAGCTTGCCACGCCGTACAGCGCGTCGTTCGTGCCGCGGCGCAAGCACTTCGTCATCGGCGGCATCATCCTTCAGGGCGCGATGATCGCCCTTGCCAGCGTCAGCGGCTTCATCGGCAAGAAAGGCTCGCCGCTCGGCGCAAACCTCTTCCTTGCATTCTTCGCCCTCTACGCCATGAGCGGCGGCATGGGCAGCGGCGTCTGGGCGTCGTGGATGGCCGACATCGTGCCGCAGGACGTCCGCGGCAGGTTCTTCGCGCTGCGCAACAGGCTGGTCGGCGTCGTCCAGATCATCGCGGGCCTCTCGTCCGGCCTCATCGTCACCACCATCAGCGGCGGCCGCCCGCTCTGGGGCGCGTTCGCAGCCATGTTCGTCATGGCCGGCTTCACGCGCTTCGGCTCAGCCTGGTTCCTCTCGCGCGTCCACGAACCGCACCAGACGGTCAGGCCGCCCGCGCGCGATTTCACGTACGTCGAGTTCCTGCGCAAGACGCCCACGAGCAACTTCGCGCGCTTCGTCCTGTTCGTCGCGCTCATCCACGGTACCACGGCCATCTCCGGCCCCTTCTTCGCGCCGTACTTTCTCAAGGATCTCCACCTGCGCGAGCAGTACTGGCTCTATGCCGTCATCAATAACGCCGGCCTGATCGGCACGCTCGTCTTCCTCCCCTTCTGGGGCAGGATGGCCGACCGGCACGGCAACCGCATCGTGCTCATGTTCTCGGCCATCGGCATTGCGCTGACGCCGCTGCCGTATCTCTTTGTGCATTCCGCGCCGCTGCTCTGGCTCGCGGGCTTCCTCGGCGGCGTTGCATGGAGCGGGTTCGGCCTCTCGTCGTTCAACTACGTGTTCGAGGCGGTCACGCCGCCGCGCCGCATCCGCTGCTTCTCCTATCTCGGCGCGACGACCGGCTTCGCCGTGTTTGTGCTCGGCATGTGCGGCGGATTGCTCGTACCGCACCTGCCCGTCCTCCCCTACTGCATCTCGAAGTACCAGACGATCTTCGCCATCTCCGCGGCGATGCGCATCGCCGTCGTCCTCTCGTTCATCTCCGTCATCCGCGAAGTGCGCACCGTGGTCGAACCGGCCGATGCGCTCGACATCTTCTTCGAAATGCCCGGCATCCGCCCCGCGCGCGACATCACGAGCAACCTGTTCCGCGCGCTGCGGAGAATGTGAGTTGCAGGGGGAGCGCGAGAATCGTGATCGTGATCGTGATCGTGATCGTGATCGTGATCGTGATCGTGATCGTGATCGTGATCGTGATCGTGATCGTAATCGTCCTCGTCCTCGTCGTCGGCCGTTCCTGGTTCGAACCACAGAGCCACAGAGGCACAGAGATATGGTTCGGGGCTCTTGGAGGGGCACCGTCCCCGGTGACCGCAGCATTGGCGGCACTGGATGCCGCCGCACTGGAGGGGCACCGTCCCCGGTGACCGCAGGCATTGGCGGCACTTGATGCCGCCGCGCTGGAGGGTCACCGTCCCCGGTGACCGCAGCATTGGCGGCACTTGATGCCGCCGCGCTGGAGGGGCACCGTCCCCGGTGACCGCA
Organism: bacterium; assembly: GCA_012514975.1. Lineage (GTDB taxonomy): Bacteria > Auribacterota > UBA3054 > UBA3054 > JAAYZF01 > JAAYZF01. The sequence goes on along the minus strand of JAAYZF010000358.1, from coordinate 22 downwards.
GCATTGGCGGCACTTGATGCCG
>JAAYZF010000357.1 GCA_012514975.1 bacterium | reverse complement strand
TGTCGGCCGAGTAGGTGTGTTGCGAGGTCAACCGTATCAGCGAAGCGGCGTATCGATCGTGCATCCAAGACGAAAGAGGCAGCGAACGTCGAGTGCGCGTAGAAGTCGCACACGGAGGGAGCGGTGCGCGCTTCTGAAGTCTCGGTGCCGGTACGCGTGTGGCGACCGAGTGACAGCTCACACTCACATAAGTGAAGCGGTGGCGCCTAACTAGTGCTCAAGCGCGCGCAGGAAACTTACGCTCGGGGAACGCATCAGCCAGAAAGCTCACGAACGCGCTGACCTTGCTGCTGACCAGTCGCCGCGAGCTGTGCAGGACCCAGATCTCCACGCGCCGATCGGGCAGAGTGCCCCAGGCGACCAGTCTTCCGCTGGCCAAGTCCTCTGCCAGCATGGAAACCGGCAACGCCGCGACACCGCCGCCTTCGCGAGCGGCATCGCGGACCATCAGCAGCGATGACAGACGCATGCGGACGTCCGGCTGAATCACGCGCTCTTTGCGCCCTCTAACGAATCGCCACGGTGCGTTGCTGGTGGCGCTCGTCAGCGTGATGGCCGGCACGCTGGGCGGCTCGCGGCCTGCGCGGCTCTTTGGCAGCTCGATGGAAGGTGCGGCAACCACCAGCATCTCGTCCTCGGCGATACAACGCCCCACCATGCTGTCATCACTGCGGGGATTCACGCGGACCGCGACATCGAGTCCTTCCTCGAAGAGGTCGATCATTCGATCGTCCGCGACGATCTCGAGTGTGACTTCCGGATACTTGGCGATGAATCGCGGTGCGAGCCTCGCCGGCACGGTCTGCGATATGAGCACAGGCGCACTCACACGCAGAGTTCCGCGTGGAATGGCAACACCGCTCGCCACCGAATCCGCCGCGGCCACGATTTCCCGCAGCAACTCGTACGTCCGCTCGTGGAGCGCCTGGCCTTCCTCCGTGAGTCGCAGCGCCCGTGCACCGCGGTGAACGAGGCGCACGCCGAGGCTCTCCTCGAGATCCCGCACGTGGCGAGAGAGAGTGGCTTTCGGTTTGCCGCTGACGCGGCTCGCCTTGTTGAGGCCGCCATGTAGGGCGACGAGATGAAAGTCCGCGAGTGCGGTGAGGTCCATGAGCAGGCGGTTCCATATTTGGAACAGGGAGTCCAGAAGTTAGCATCTAGGCGCGAAATCCGGAACACCCTAGATTCATGGCCAACGGGCGCGAGAAGGCGGCGCCCATCGAACCGAGGAGACGGACATGAATATTTGGGAACCCATCAAGGTTGGACACATGAACCTCGAGCATCGGCTAGCCATGGCGCCGATGACCCGCAGTCGCGCGGAGGTGGATGGAACGCCAAGTCCGCTGGCCGCTGAATACTATTCGCAGCGCGCTTCGATGGGCCTGCTGATCGCCGAAGGTACACAGCCATCCGATGATGGGCAGGGCTACACGAACACGCCAGGCATCTACACGGATGCGCATGTCGAGGGTTGGAAGCGAGTGACGTCCGCAGTGCATGCGGCCGGCGGTCACCTATTCATTCAGCTCATGCATGTGGGCCGCATGGCACACCCGGACAATACGCCGCATCATCGGCAGCCCGTAGCGCCGTCGGCCATTGCGGCCGGGCAAAAGATCTTCACTGCCGCGGGCATGCAGGACATGGCGACGCCGCGCGCACTTACGAAGGAAGAAATCAAAGCCACCGTGCAGGATTTCCGGCGCGCCGCTTCGAAGGCAATCGAAG
>JAAYZF010000356.1 GCA_012514975.1 bacterium | reverse complement strand
TGGGCGCGCGCGCAGCGGTGATCGCTGCTGATGAAAAGACGATTGCGTACCTGGCGAACCGCGCGCTGGGGCCGGACGCGGGGCAACTCGCCGCACTGACGGCCTCACGCGGCGAATTGCGCAGCGATGCCGATGCGGAATTCGCGGTCGAGCATCACTTCGACGCGAACGCGGTCGAGCCGATGGTGAGCTGGGGAACGAGCCCTGACCAGGCGGCGCCGATAACGGGCCGCGTGCCGCTGCCGGCTGACATCCCCGCCGGGCAGCGGCCAAATGCCGAGCGGGCAATGCGGTACATGGACATGCGCCCGGGCCAGCCGCTTGCGGGCACGGCAATTGACATGGCATTCATAGGTTCATGCACAAACGGCCGCATCGAGGATCTGCGCGCCGCGGCGGCAGTGGCGGCAGGGCGGCATGTGGCGAAGCATGTGCGGGCGATCATCGTGCCCGGGGCGCAGAGCGTGAGGCGGCAGGCTGAGGACGAAGGGCTCGACCGCGTGTTCGTCGAGGCGGGGTTCGAGTGGCGGCCCGCGTCGGGCTGTTCGTTCTGCCTTGCGATGAACGATGATGTGGCTGACGCGGGCACGCGGATCGCGTCATCGACGAACCGGTGTTTCGAGGGCCGCCAGGGCCGTGGCGCGCGCACGCACATCATGAGCCCGGCAATGGTGGCGGCCGCGGCAGTGTGCGGCCATCTGGCCGATGTGCGCGAACACGCCGGACGCAACCCACTGGGAGACGCATGATGCCGAATCCACTTTCCATCGTCGAGGGCATTGCGGCATCGATGCCGACGCACAACATCGACACCGATGTGATGATGCCGAAGCGGTTCCTCAAGACGATCACGCGCGAAGGTCTTGCCGCGGGCGTGTTTGCCGATCTGCGATTCGATGCCCGAGGCGGGGAGAACAGCGCGTGTGTGCTGTGCCAGGAGCCATGGCGCCGCGCCGTCATCCTCGTGGTGGGCGACAATTTCGGCTGCGGCTCGTCCCGCGAGCATGCGGTGTGGGGGCTGAGCCAGCTCGGGCTGCGTGCGTTGATCGGCACGGGGTTCGCCGGCATCTTCTACGACAACTGCCGACGCAACGGCGTTGCGGCAATCACGCTCCCGCCGCATGAGCGCGACCGGCTGCATGCGCTTGCGCAACAGCCCGGCACGGCGCGGATGCGCGTGGATATTGCCGAGCAGCGCATCACCCATGCCGGGGGCACAACGCCCTTCGCGTTGCCGCATGACATCCGCGCGGATCTCCTCTCGGGCCGCGACGCCATCGCCGCGACGCTCGAACATGCCGGGGCGATCCGCGCATTTGAACAAGCCTATTGGCGGAACAGGTGAGCTCGTCACGCGGCTGACATGCCGTGAAGGAATGACCTCTCGCTTCAGAGCGGACGTATGAACAGAACACCAAATGTCATTTTCATCCTGGCTGACGATCTCGGCCGCGGAATGCTCTCCTGCTACGGCCAGAAGCATTTCCAGACGCCGAACATCGACCGGCTCTCGACCGGCGGCGCGCGGTTCACCACCGCGTATGGCTGCAGCTTCTGCGCTCCGTCGCGCGCAAGTCTGCTTACCGGCATGCATGATTGCCATCGTGGCGGCTGGACGTATACGCGCGGCGGAATCTACCGGCGCGTGACTGACGGGCGCATGACGCTTGACGAGGTGAGCGAGCTGATCCACACCATCAGTCTCAACCCGGAGCGGCACGAAACGTTCCTTGCGCAGATACCGCGGCAGGCAGGCTATGTGACCGCGCAGATCGGCAAGCTTGAATGGGGCTTCGCCACGACAGACAGGGAAGTGCGCCGCCACGGCTGGGATTACCACTATGGCTATTACGATCACGTCGACTGCCATGGGTTCTATCCGCCGTATCTGTTCGAGAACGGCAGGCAGATTGCCATCCCCGGCAATACGCGCGCCGACTGCGGCAAGGCGCCCGAGCGCGATGAGACGTCCGCGCAGCGCGAGGAACGCTGGGACCGCAGGGGCCGGGCGGTTTATTCACAGGATCTTTTCGACGAGAAGATACTCGCCTTTCTGCGCGAGCACCGCGACCGGCCATTCTTCCTCTACCATCCAAGCCAGTTGCCGCACGGGCCGATCATCATACCTGAAGTTCATCCGGCCGTGCGGGACAATCCCGAGCTCACGCAGTACGAGAAGGAATACGCATCGATGGTGCTCCGCCTCGATCATACGGTCGGCCTGATTCTCGATGAGATCGACCGGCTTGGCATCGCGGACAGCACGATGGTAGTGTTTTGCTCGGACAACGGCCACGCGGTCTACTATCGGCACGAAGGCCGCTGTTCATCAACGCGCGATCTGCGCACGGGCATCCCGTATGACGGCGTCGAGACCAAGTTCTATTCCGACCGCGGCGGCGACGTGTTTGATGGCAATGACGGCATGGCGGGGCTGAAGTTCAGCAACTGGGAAGGCGGAGTGCGTATTCCCTTTCTTGTGCGCTGGCCCGGGGTTGTGGAGCCGGGAAGGGTGTCAGACAGGCTGATTGCCACTTATGATTTCCTGCCGACGCTTGCGGATGTGGCAGGCATCGAGTGTCCGCCGGGCAAGGACGGCGTTTCCTATATGGACGAACTGCGCGGCGGGAGCGGCCGCGGGCGCGGCGCGCCAGTGATATTCGCCTCGGGCAAGGGGCCCGCACTGGTCACCGATGACGGCTGGAAGCTGAAGTTCGTCTCGATGCCCAGGCGCAACCTGTACCAGTTGTTCCATCTGCGCGGCGACTATCGCGAGGAATGCAACTGCGTCTTCGAGCATCGCCTGCGGGTCGAGGAGCTTGGCCGCCAGCTCCTGCTTTCCTGCGACGGCAATTTCGCAAACGGCACGCCGGCAGTGCACCAGGTGTGGTATCCGGGGCTCAACTACAGAGGGCCCGAGTGCCACTGGGACATAGCGCCGTGAGGCGTGCATCAACTCCGCGCAGAGGCGCAGAGACGCGGAGGAACGGCTGGCAGTCAGTAACTGCAACAGCAATCGTGATCGGTAACCAAAAACGGCAACAGACACCGGAGAGACCTGCATGAAGAAACTGGCATTGTGTGTGATCAGCATCGTTCTGGCGCATGGAGCCTTCGCCGCGGAGACGGCGCAGACCGTGCAGACCGTGCAGACCGTGCGGGTCGACCGCAACGCCGCCAGATTCGCCGCGTGGGACGCGGAGGAAGCGAGCAATCCCGCGCCGGCGGAAACGGTGTTGTTTGTTGGCAGCTCGACGTTCACGTTCTGGGATTCCGTGCATTCGCTGATGGCGCCGTACGCGGTGCGCAACCGCGGGTTCGGCGGCTCGACCATGGATTCCGTGCTGGCGCACACGAACCATTTCATGCGCTATCGCTGCACGCGCGTGGTCGTGTATGAGGGCGAGAACGACATGCGCCGGACGAACAACACACCGTCGTCGTTTCTCGCGCAGTGCAGGGAATTCGTTGCCGCGATGAATGCCGGTGGGATGCAGCGCGACATCTATTTCATGTCGATCAAGACGTGCCCGTCGCGCTGGAACCTGTTCGAGAAGCAGTCCGCGGCGAACGAGCTGCTGCGCATCTATGCCGAACGCACGCCGCGCGTCCATTTCTGCGACATCAACCCGGTGCTGCTCAATGACGATTATGTGCCCGAGCCGTCCCTGTACAAGAAGGACGACGTGCATCTGAATGAGAAAGGCTATGCGCTCATCGCGCCGATCATCAAGCGCGCGCTGAGCGGACCGGAGTGAGCGTTGTGAAGCCCCGCGCAGAGACGCGAGGGCACGGGAAAAGGAAGTGTTCACCACAGAGCCACTGAGACACTGAGGAAGGCCACAGAGTCGGTATCCGTGCAATCGGTGTTTTCCGTGTACTGAGCTTGGCTTCCTGTCGACAAGGAGCGGGAAATGAAGACAGTCATGACTGCTGAGAGACGTGTGCCTTTGCTTGCGGATGTTGACGTGCTTGTGGTTGGCGGCACGTGCGCGGGCGTGAGCGCAGCACTGGCATCCGCGAAGGCGGGGCGTTCCGTCTTCCTGGTTAATGGCGCCGCGTATCTGGGGGACGATGTCTGCGGGCCCATGCGCCTGTGGCTGGAGCCGGGCGAGACGCCGCGGTCGGAACTCGCGCGGGCGCTGTTCGCGCAGACACCTGTCGCGCCGGCGCATGTGAAGTGGACGCTCGAGAACGCGCTGGTGCAGGCGAACGTGGACTTCATGCTCGGTTGCCTGCCGATAGACGTCCTGCGCGGTGAAGGCGGCGGGCTTGCCGGCGTTGTTGTCGCCAACCGGTCGGGCAGCCAGGCGGTGCGCGCGAGAGTCGTCATTGATGCCACACGGCGTGCGCGGGTTGCACGGCTGGCCGGCGGGCGATTCACGCCGTATCCGCCCGGCATCCACCGGTTCGAGCGCATCGTGATCGGCGGCGAGCCGGGCGCAGCGGCATGCGTGAAACCCGAGCTGATCGGCCAGGTGGATTATGCAGGGAAGGTGTACAAGGCGTACCGCTACACACTGGAGATCGAGATGCCTGACGACAGCCCTCGATCGTTCATGAGGGCCGAACGCATCGTCCGCGACGCCACGTGGCAGGAAGGCCAGGCAGTGACCTCCGAGTGGATCTGGGAGATTCCGGCTGACGCAGTGCGCTGCAAGGCCCGCGTCGAGGGTGAATGGCCGGGGGCCGATGCAGTGGAACTTGATGCGTTCCGGCCCGAAGGTTTTGACTGCCTGATGGTCGCGGGTGCGATGGCCGACCTGTCGCCGCAGGCGAAGAAGATGATGTCGCGCGTTACCGAAGGCATCGAGTGCGGCGCACGCCTGGGTGAGCTGGCAGCGCGGCTGGCGGCGGCGAAAGCGGCATCACCGGCGTGTGCGCGGAAGGAGACGAAAACGGAGCGCGTGCCCGGCGACGTGCGCGAGGCGCCGCGAGCGCCGGGCATGACGGCGCGGATGGGGAAGGACTGCGTGGTCGTTGCGGCGGGCGGGCTGCCTGTGCTCGCTGAAGCCGACGTTGTCGTGGCGGGCGGCGGCACGAGCGGCGCGCCCGCGGGCATCGCTGCCGCGCGCGCGGGCAGCAGCGCGCTTGTCATCGAGTCCACGCACGGCCTTGGCGGCCTGGGCACGCTCGGGATGATCAGCAGGCATTGGTATGGCAATGTCTGCGGGTTCGCGGAGGAAGTTGATTGCAGCGTCGGG
>JAAYZF010000355.1 GCA_012514975.1 bacterium | reverse complement strand
TGTTCCTCGCCCTCGGCAGGACGAACGAGGCGCGGTTCTACTTCGGGCAGCTTGTCGAGAGCTACGCCGGCGCACTGTCGCCCGAGGAGCTCGGCAGGGCCAAGGCGCAGGCCGCCGCGCTCGAGCAGGCGGCGAAACAGCCTTGAGGCGCCCGGACGCCGCGGGCGCGCGGCGCGCTTGACATTGCCACGCCGTGCGGCTATCATTTTAAGGATGCGAAGCCTTCATGCTGTACACGGATTTTCGAACGACACACGCTCAACCAGCACCTGAGGAGAAGAATCGTATGCGTAGCGCCACACTTCTTTGCCATGCCAAACGTTGTCTGCCGGTCCTGCTCATTCTTGCCGCGGCCGCGTGGGCTGCCGACACCAACGTCGTCGAGGAAGCCGCCGCACAGACCAGCCTGATCGACTACTTCAACAAGGGCGGCATCTTCATGTACCCGATCCTGCTCTGCTCGGTCCTGACGGTCTACCTCATCATCGATGTCGTGCTGCTTACGCGCAAGGCAAAGATGGTACCGCCCCAGTCGGTCGAGAAGCTCAAGGAGCTCATGGCTGCCAAGAACATCGAGGGCGCGCTCGCCGCGTGCGACGAGTACCCCTCGATCATGACGCGCATCCTCGCCGCCGGCCTCCGCGCCATGCCGCGCGGCAAGACGGCCCTCGAAGAAACGCTCGCCGAGTACGACGTCCGCGAGGCCTCGGGCATCCGCGTCCGCGTGGCCTATCTGAACACCGTGGCGACCGTGGCACCCATGCTCGGCCTCCTCGGCACCGTCTCCGGCATGATCAAGGCCTTTGCCAACGTCGGCGCGCTCGGCATGGGCAAGGCGTCGCTCCTTGCGGACAACATTGCCGAGGCGCTCATCACGACGTATGCCGGCCTCGTAATCGCCATTCCCGCCATGGTCGCCTTCTTCTTCTTCCGCAACCGCGTCAATGACATGATGGTGGTGGTCGAGGACACGATCGGCGACCTCGTCCTCACGCTCGAGAAGTGATCAGTTCACCGATGTCACCGGGCACACTGATGAAACAGCGAAAGCCAGCGGCTGAAGACGAGATTCCGTTCCAGATCGCCCCGATGATCGACATCGTGTTCCAGCTGCTCATCTTTTTCATCATGACGATGAAGCTCCAGGAACTCGATTTCGTCAAGGAGGTCATCCTCCCCGTCGCCGACGCCGCCCAGCAGAAGCAGACCGACGGCATGCTCGAAATCCGCATCAACGTCCTGCCCGACGGCAGGATCATCGTCGGCAACCAGGAGTACAAGGCCGAGGAGCTTGCCGCGGGCCTCCGCAAGGAGTTCGGCGAAGGCGAAAGCGGCAGCCGCAAAATCCTGATCCGCGGCGACAACCAGGCCCACTACGGCAAAATCATGCGCATCATGGCCGCCTGCGCCCAGGCGGATTTGTGGAACGTCGCCTTCTCCGCCTACGAAGAGGACCGCTCCCAGGCCGGTCAGCAATAAGCATGCCCCCGAGGATTCCGTGTTATGAAATTCCGCAGCGGAAGAGAAGAGGAAGTCGTCGATCTCACCATCTCCAGCATGATCGACATGACGTTCCTCCTGCTCATCTTCTTCCTCGTCCAGTTCAGCCAGATGAAGGAAGAGTCGGAGCTCAGGGTCTCCATCCCCGTCGACCAGCAGGTGCAGAAAGAGGAGCGCGTCGACGCCCCCGAGGAAGTCGTCATCGACGTCTTCCCCAACGGCGAAGTCTGGTGGAACGGCCAGCCCACGGACACGCCGGACAGCGCGCTCATGCCCGAGCTCAAGACCACGCTCGAGGACCTGAAGAAAGCCTACCCGGACCAGGCGGTCGTCATCCGCGGCCAGCGCGACACGCTGCACAAGCGCATCGTCGCGGTGCTCAACGCCTGCTCGTATGCGAACATCGACCAGATTTCCTTCCCTTCAGACGCCAGCGTTTTCGAAGAGTGACCTATGAATTTCCGCGAGTTCGTCAAGAAACGGTACGACCTGGTCCGCGAGTCCGGCGCGTTCGGCACGGCGGTTCTCGTTCATGTGGTGCTTATCATCCTTGCCTTCTCCATAACCTTTTCCACGTCGCAGGTCGTCCGTGACAAGGTCAAAGCTTTCTTCAAGCAGGAGGAGAAACGGAAGATCGAGCAGCCCAAGCCCGTCGTCCTCCCAAAGGACATCCCGATCATGCCCCCCCAGCCGCCCAAGGTCGAGCGGATGCAGAAGCTTACCGAGCGCATGACGATCAAGAACCCGCCCAAGACGATGGTGCGGCCAAAGCCGCTTACGGACAAGCGGAAGACGCAGCTCGATTTCAAAAACCTCAGCAAGCTCGGTGACGCCGTCCGCGGACAGATGTACGGCGACTACCGCACGCGGCACGGCGTCGAGGGCGCCGGCAAGACCGTCCGCGCCGTCATCGAGAAGTTCGTCGTCGTTGCCTATGAAGGCGGCGATTGGGACTGCGAATTCCACCATCCCCGCGGCGGCGAGGTCGACTTCACCAAGGGCTCCATCCCCAATCTCATCCGCGAGATCGAGCGCAGGACGAACATCGACGTCAGCAACAAGGTCCCCATCGCCGTCCGCGCCGATTCGCCCGAGATTCACAGGAGTCCGTTTGTCTACTTCACTGGGCACAAGGATTTTACGCTTACCGAGGTCGAGGTCGAGAACCTGCGCACGTACGTCCTGCAGGGCGGGGCGATCGTGGCCAACAGCTCGCTGCCCGGCCGGCGCTCGCGGTTCGACGTCGCCTTCCGCCGCGAGATGAAACGCGTCATTCCCGACCATGATCTGAAGCCGATCAACGAGAAGCACGAGATATTCAAGTCATTTGCCATCATGCCCGGCGCGCCCGTCGGCATGAATTACTGGCAGGAGCCTCTCGAAGTCATCGAGATCGACAACCGCGTGGTCGTCATCTACAACCTGAACGGGTATGGCGATCTTATGCTCGCCACGCTCGACGAAACGGGCAATGCGATCAAAATGGGCCTCTCCGCGCAGGATGGCACCTATCGGTTCCAGGGCCCGCGCATCTGGCAGAACACGCGCAACCTGTACGCGAACGTCGAGGACGTCCCGACCGTCATCAACGCGTACATGATGAACATCAACATCCTGACGTATCTCTTGACGCGCTGATGCCATGGCTCTCCGCCTCGTCAGCTTCCTCGGCCTCTTCAGCTTCCTCTTCATCGCATGGCTGGCGTCCGAGCGGCGGAGGGCATTCCCGCTTCGCACCGTCGTCACCGGCCTCGGCCTCCAGTTCCTCTTCGCCCTGATCGTGCTGCGTACCGGCCCGGGACGCCAGGTGATCGAGGCGGTCAGGCGGGGCTTCATCGCCATCGTCGATTCGAGCCGCGCGGGCGGCGAGTTCGTCTTCGGCGCGCTCATGCCCGCCATTGGCGCGCCGCCGGTGCTGGGCATCACGATCATCTGCACGATCATCCTCGTTTCATCCCTGATGGCCGTGCTGTACCACTGGGGCGTCATGCAGCGCGTGGTTTACGCCATGGCGTGGGTGATGCGGCGCGTCATGCGCGTCAGCGGCCGCGAGAGCCTTGTTGCCGCGGCGAACGTGTTTCTCGGCATGACGGAGGCGCCCCTGTTCATCAGGCCGTACCTGAACTCGCTGTCGCGTTCCGAGATGCTCGCCCTGATGGTCACCGGCCTGGCCACCATGGCAGGCGGCGTCATGGCTGTCTACGTCGGCTGGGGAGTCAACGCGGGCCACCTGCTCACCGCGAGCGTCATGTCCGCGCCCGCCGCGCTCACCATTGCGAAGATCATGTGCCCGCCCGATGCGCAGCCGGACGAGACGCGCGGCGCGCTGAGCAAGCCGGAGCTGCACACGCACGCGGCCAACGTCTTCGAGGCGGTCACCAGGGGCGCGCGCGACGGCCTTCACCTGTCGCTCAACGTGCTCGCCATGCTCGTTGCCATCATCTCGCTGCTCAGCCTGCTGAACCTTGGCATCGGCTGGCTCGGCGGGCTGTGCGGCATCGAGGGCCTCTCGCTCCAGCAGATGCTCGGCTGGATATGCCAGCCGCTCGCGCGGATCATGGGCGTCCCCGCGGCCGATTCGCGCATCGTCGGCGAGCTTCTTGGCAAACAGATATTCCTCACCGAGTTTGTCGCGTACCGCTCGCTGGCGGAGAGCGCGGCGCAG